>JANLXZ010000409.1:0-9274 GCA_031365375.1 Hyphomicrobiaceae bacterium
TGAACGATTGGATTTTTCTTTTTTGGAGTATTTTGACGAGATCGAAATGGGCGACGACTCATTGAAGCAGATATGCGAAGTCAAAGCTAAAATGAAAAACGAGAATATGATAATATGTGTATTTGATCGCGACAATCCGACAATAATCAAAGCTACTTCGGGCGACTCTCACGGATTTAAAAGCTGGGGGAATAACGTTTTCTCGTTCTGCATTCCTGTTCCGCCACATCGGAAGGATTACCAATTTTTGAGCATTGAGCTGTACTATTTGGATGCCGATTTGAGAACCCCAGACCCGGAAAGTGGCAAACGCCTATGGTTTAGCAATGAAATTATGGAGGTTAAGGATGCAATTGGTGTTGGCCCTCGATTTGTAGTTCGGGACACGCCGTGGCCAGCCACCGAGTTCAGTAAGAAGATATATGATAAGGAAGCGGCGAAAATATTGTCGAATGATGGGAGGCCAGTTGCTTTGTCAAAAACTGCCTTTGTTGAAAGAATTGTAGCCAACCACGCATTAGCTTCAGGATTCGATTTCACTTCATTTAAGCTAATTTTTGATGTTCTATCTGAGATATTAAAACAGGGCAGGCCAATCGTAAGCACGGCACCGGACCAAAGCACATTAAATGAGTGAAGGCTTATGCCCTGGCCCCTTAGTGTTTTATGCACTAGAGAAAGCTCGGAATGCAGTATCTCTTCGTACAACTTTCAACTGCGGCGTCCAGGCCGCACTGCAGCGCCTATTCCGGCGAAACCGGTGTGACGGCCCGGAAAATCCATGCAAATTCGAGATTTCTGCCCGTTGATCTCAAGATGAATTAGAGTTGGACTTAAAACGGCGGGAAATCGGGGCGACCGGCACTAAGGTCGTTCCAGCACTGTTGGCCCAAGTTTAGCGCCGACTGCCGAATGTGCCGAGCGATTGCCGGTGCGTCGCCGGTACCAGAGTTAAACAGAATGTAGCGCTCAATCGCGGCTTCTAAGGCGACGTCGGACGTCGCGGCCATCGCGGCCCGATAGACTTCGATCTGTTCATGCAGTGCTGCCGCAGCCTTCTTCACTCGTCGAGGGACGCCCATGTCGCCGATCCCGATTTCACGCATACTATCGTCCATGTCGGTCACAAAGGTCTCCAGCAGTGCTCGTGCCAGATCAGCACCTTTCGAACCCTCCTGACGGATACGCTCCAGCACCAAAAACATGTGAACCACGATCACGCCGAACCGCCCCTCCATTGTATCCGGGACACCATCGCGCGCATAAAGGGTGCGATCGCGCGCCTGCGTCACGATCGAGCCATAAAGGGCTGTTGCGGTCTTTCCGGTCCGGGAGCGTGATCTAAGCCATGTCAGCACGTTTTTTCAGTCCACCGTTGAGTGCAGTCGCACCAGGGTGCAAGTTGCAGCGGTAATCCAAGTTCCCGGTTAATAGCAAAGTTCCTGCGGACAGACCGGGCGACCTGCGTTGCCAATACCAGTGTGGCGGCTTTAGGTCATCTGGTAGATGCGAAATTGATTCGGGATCAAGGTGATACGCAATGCGCGCTGATTTGACGTCGATCCGAGAGACAGGGAGCAGAAAAGTTCTGCTTACCATGATCATTGGTCTCGGCCTCGGCATCGCCGGGTGTTCATCGACGGTGACCAAACACGGCCACCTGTTTCAGGAAAACGACTTACAGCAAGTTCAACCTGGGATGAGCCAGGAACAAGTCAAACTAACGCTTGGAACGCCGACCACGACTGCGACCGCTGGTAACGCCAACGCCTACTATTACATGTCGTCGACCAAGAAGCAGACTTCGTTCATGTCGCCGACTGAGACCGACCGGCAGGTTGTTGCGGTCTATTTCAATAAAGTCGGCACGGTGGATCGCGTTGCCAATTACGGCATGAAGGACGGCAAGGTGTTCGACACCATTAGCCGCACGACACCCTCCGCCAATCAGAACGACGATGGCGTCTTGAAGTCGCTGTTCCGAAACCTTGGCCAGCGCGGCTCCATCTTCGGCGACGGCTAAGTATTGCAACAAGATCGTTCCGCGCCATATTTGATTTTTCGTGAACCTCCGGTGTCGGTTTCAGGCCGCGTTCTGATACGGTGTGCCGTGTGATTCATTGAAGATTTTCTTGCGGAGCAATGCACATGGCGGTTGCAGCCACGGTTGGGGACACGAGCGGCAGCCGGGTTGAGCTACCTGATCGGGACGAAATTGCGAGCTACCATCTTGTCGAAGAAATGCGCCTTGTTGGCGGCTTGATCGAGCGCGCACTTTACACCGAAGACGAACGTCGCCGCACCGGCGATGTTGCCCGCCAACTGGTGCATGCGGCGCGCGCCGGGCGCCACAAATTCTCCGGCATCGACGCCTTCATGCAGGAGTACGGCCTGACGAGTGAGGAAGGCGTCATTCTCATGTGCCTTGCCGAGGCGCTGTTGCGCATCCCCGACACCGAAACCGCCGACGCGCTCATCGCCGAAAAGGTCGGCAGTGGTCAGTGGGGCCGCCATGTCGGCGCATCCGACTCGCTGTTCGTCAATGCCTCGACCTGGGGCCTGATGCTGACCGGCCAGATCGTCAAGCTGAAGGACGTCAAAGGCGGCACCGTCGGTAATATCCTGAAACGTCTTGTCGTCCGTTCCGGTGAGCCGGTGATCCGTCAGGCACTGCGCCAGGCGATGCGCGTAATGGGTGACCAATTCGTCCTAGGCACGACAATCAACGAAGCGCTAAAGCGGGCAGCTCCGCTCGAAGCAAAAGGCTACCGCTTTTCCTACGACATGCTTGGCGAGGGTGCGAAGACTTCGGCTGACGCGAAACGTTATTTCGATCGGTACATGTCGGCCCTCGATCAGATTGGCCGCTCGGCCGGGCCGTTAGCATCGCAACACTCCGATGCGCTCATGGAGCGGCCGAGTTTGTCCGTCAAGCTATCGGCGATCCATCCGCGCTTCGAGCCCGGCAAGGAGGAGCGTCTCGAAGCGGAGCTGGTGCCGCTCATGCTCGAATTGGCCCGCGCTGCCCGTGCCCGCGGCATCGGCCTCACGATCGACGCCGAGGAGCAGGACCGGCTGGATCTTTCGCTTGGCCTATTCGGTCGCGTCTTCACCGATCCGGGCCTCGACAAGTGGGCAGGCTTGGGACTTGCCGTGCAAGCGTACGGCCGGCGCGCGATTCCGGTGTTGCGCTGGCTGCGCCGGCTGTCGCAGCGAGAGGCCAAACGCATCCCCCTGCGCCTGGTCAAGGGCGCCTATTGGGACAGCGAAATTAAATGGGCGCAGGAACGTGGCTGGCGAGATTATCCGGTGTTCACGCGGAAGCTTCATACCGACGTATCCTACCTCGCTTGTATGCGGTTCTTATTGTCCGACGGGCAAGCCTTCTATCCTCAGTTCGCAACCCACAATGCGCATACGGTCGCCGCTGCCTATACTGCCGGTGGCAATGCCAACTTCGAGTTCCAACGCCTGCATGGGATGGGGGAAGCGCTGTACGAGGATGTCGTCGGCGAGGGTAAACTCGGTCGCGCCTGCCGCATCTATGCGCCTGTCGGCGGCCATGAAGATTTGCTTGCTTATCTCGTCAGGCGCTTGCTCGAGAATGGCGCCAACACTTCATTCGTCAATCGCATTGCCGACGAAGAAGCTCCCGTCGCCGACATCATTCGTGACCCCGTCGAGATGGCCGACGCTGAACGCGAGCAAGGAAGCGCGGCCGTCGAACCGTTACAGCCGAGCCCGCTCTTGATATACCGCGATGGTCGTCGCAACAGTCTTGGTCTGCCGTTGTCCGAGCCATCCGTGCGCGCGTCGATTACCGCCGATATGAACGAAGCGCTGGGAAGCTCGTTCGCTGTTGGTCCGATCGTGGATGGCCGCGTGATCTCCGGCGGCCCCGATGCGAAGCTGATCAATTGCCCCCACGACCGGCGAACCCGGATCGGCAGCGTTCGCGAAGCCGACGCGGCAGGTATCGACGCTGCGATTGCGAGCGCCGCCGCGGCAGCCCATGCATGGGATCGTCGTGGTGGGCCGGAGCGGGCCGCGATCCTCGATCGAGCGGCGGATTTGTTCGAACGCGACCGGGCCCGACTGATGGCCGTGATCGTGCGCGAAGCTGGCAAGACTTTCGAGAATGCGCAAGGCGACCTGCGCGAGGCCGTCGATTTCCTGCGCTACTATGCCGTCGAGGCTCGCCGCCTGTTTTCCAGTCCGACCATTCTGCACGGACCGACCGGGGAGACCAATACACTGCAGTTGCGCGGTCGCGGCCCGTTCGCTTGCATCTCACCGTGGAATTTTCCGATCGCTATTTTCACGGGTCAGGTTGCGGCAGCGCTTGCCGCGGGCAATCCGGTGCTGGCAAAACCTGCCGCGCAGACCCCCGTGACGGCATTCCTCGCCACTCAGTTGCTGCACGAAGCGGGTGTTCCAACCAACGTGCTGCATCTGCTGACTGGCGGCGGCGATGTCGGTGGCACCCTGGTGAAAGATCGCCGCATTAAAGGCATCGCCTTTACCGGCTCCAATGAAACAGCCTGGACGATCCAACGCGGGCTCGCCGATCGTCGCGCCGACATCATCCCCTTCATCGCCGAGACCGGCGGCATCAATGCGATGATCGTCGATAGCAGCGCGCTGCCCGAACAAGTCATACGCGATGTGGTCCGCTCAGCCTTCGACAGTGCCGGCCAGCGTTGTTCGGCGACGCGCGTCATGTTCATCCAGGACGATGTCGCAGATAAAATGTGCGCGATGCTGGCCGGGGCGGTGTCGGCTCTCGATATCGGCGATCCGTTCAACTACGGCACCGACATCGGGCCGGTGATCGATCAGGCATCACAGGATCGCCTCGAGGCGCATAAGGCTCGCATGCACCGCGAGGCAAAACGCGTGGTGGTCGATCTGCCGCTCCCAACGAGCTGCCGCACCGGTACGTATGTAGGCCCGGCCGTGTACGAGATCGATCGCATAAGGCAACTTGAGCGCGAAGTTTTTGGCCCGATCCTGCACGTCGTGCGCTTTAAGCAGGGTCAGCTTGCGCAAGTCGTCGATGACATAAACGCCACCGGCTTCGGCTTGACGCTCGGCGTGCATAGCCGGATTGCCAACGTCGCCGACTTCGTCGCCGAACACGCCCATGTCGGCAACCTCTATATCAATCGCAACCAGATTGGCGCCGTTGTTGGCGTGCAACCGTTCGGCGGCGATGGGCTATCGGGAACCGGTCCGAAGGCAGGCGGTCCGAACTATCTCGCGCGCTTCGCGACAGAACGCGTACGGACGACAGACATCACTGCCACCGGCGGCAATGTCCAATTGCTGGGCTTAGGTGGCGGGAAGCCGTGAGTGCGGCCTGGCCTGTCCTGCGATCTTGGGGAGTACTGGCAGCGGCGCTCGGCAGCGCAGCAGCTATTCTCATCCTGAACCGCCACCGCTTCGACTGGGCTTTCGAGCTTGTCGACATCCCAGCGATCGGCTTCGCAATCGGATTAGGCCTTGCCGGACTGCTGGTCTCACCTATGCCCTGGCTCATCGCCAGATCGGCAAGCTTGGCCGCGCTTCAGCAGAAACAACTTATTATTTTCGTCGTTGTGGCCGGACTGGCATTACGCGCGTCAATGTTCCTTGTGCAGCCCGTGCTGGAAGACGACTATTACCGGTATCTGTGGGATGGCGGCGTCACGGCCCATGGTTTTAATCCGTACACGCTCGCACCGGCCACCGCCAAAGAAGAGGGCAGGGAGACGCCGATTGGCCGGCTGGCCGAGCAAGCTGGCGTGGTGATGGACCGCATCAACCATCCAGACCTGAAGACGATTTATCCCCCGGTGGCCCAACTCGCGTTCGCGTTGGCGCATCTGATCGAACCATGGAGTTTGCGGACATGGAGGATGGTTTGCCTGACCGGGGAAGTGGCGACGCTTGCACTGTTGCTAGCGCTGCTCGACGCTGCCGGCCGCTCCCCGCTATGGATCGCGTTGTATTGGTGGAACCCGCTGATCATCAAGGAAATGATCAACTCGGCCCACATGGAGGCAATCCTCACGCCGTTGGTTCTGGGCGCGGTCATGCTCAGCATACGCGGAAGAATGATGAGCGCATCCGCCATTCTGGGCTTGGCTGCCGGCGCCAAACTTTGGCCGGTCCTGCTCGCACCGCTATTGTTGCGTCCGCTGTGGGCGACCGAAAACTCCTGGTGGAAACTGATCGCTGCTGCGGCAATCCTCGGCCTCATGATGACGGCTTGGGTGCTGCCGCCCTTTCTCGGCGGTATCGACGAGACGTCGGGGTTCGTTGCGTTTGCCAATTATTGGCAAACGAACAGCGCGCTATTTCCGGCCGTGGCGAAGACCGTTGCGGGGCTGCTGCAAATTTTGGGATTGCCGACCGGAAATGCCGGGTTAATCACGCGCGCGATGCTTGGTGTCATCGTCGCCGCAACTGCCGTCGCTATCGCGGCTCGACCATGGACGGACGCGCGCGATCTGCTCGGTAAAGTCCTTGTGTTCACCGCCGTGTTGTTTTTGCTCTCACCGGCTCAGTTTCCTTGGTATGCCGCCTGGATGATACCATTTCTCAGCTTTCGGTCTTCACTGCCGCTGCTTGGTCTCTCATCCCTGTTGCCGCTTTATTATGCATCGTTCCATTTCCTGGCGCGCGAGCAATACGATACTTACCGCTATGGGCTGGTGTGGTTGATCTGGCTGCCGGTTTGGGCGGGACTAGGTGTGCAGGTCTGGAGGACGCGCAGCGTCTCGGCGCACGGCAAGCCGAATGCGTAGCGGAGCGCGCATTGGCGTTGTAGTCCCGGCGTTGAACGAGGTCGAGGCGATTGGCCGCGTTATCGCCGACATCCCAGCGTGGGTCGACAACATCGTCATCGCCGACAACGGCTCAACCGATGGAACGGACCAAGCGGCGCGGGCCGCTGGCGCCTCCGTCGTTGTCGAGCCCGAGAAAGGCTATGGCGCAGCATGCCTCGCTGGCATCGCCGCATTGGGCTCAGTCGATGTCGTAGTGTTTCTCGATGGCGACTACTCCGACTATCCCGCCGACATGGCCGGTCTGGTCGACCCGATCGCCGCCGGTACCGTCGACCTTGTGCTGGCATCGCGGGCGATCGGCGAGCGGGAGGCCGGCGCGCTTACACCGCAACAAATGTTCGGCAACTGGCTTGCCACAAAGTTGATCGCCGGCATCTGGCGGCAGAAATACACCGACCTCGGCCCATTCCGTGCGATCCGCAAATCATCGCTCGATAAACTTGCGATGGCCGACCGTAACTTTGGTTGGACCGTCGAGATGCAGATTAAAGCTGCCGAGCAGAAGTTGCGCATTCTGGAAGTTCCCGCCCGCTATCGTTGCCGCATCGGCGTGTCGAAGGTTTCCGGCACCTTCAAAGGCACAATCATGGCCGGGTACAAGATTTTGTACGTCATCGGCCGGCATGCGTTGCGGCGCAGGTGATGGTGGCTACACTCGGTCTCGACGAATCGCTGGGGTTGAGGACGCATCGATGCGACGGCTGATTGTTATGACTCTGGCGTTATCGCTCACGACCTCCGCCTTTGCACAGCAGGGCAAAACGCGAACGGTCCGGCACGACATCGAGTTTCGAATGACCACGCCGGGCGAGGCCAGCCTGCTCGAAATCCTGATCCCAGATGTCGCAAGTGGGCGGTCACAAAAGCGGGCGATCACTGACATGATGGTGCGGATCGTGTTCGCCGGTGGCGATGTCGAGGCGGCGCTCCGCTTTCCCAATGGCACAAACGTCGACCGCGACGCGGGACTATTCCGGGCCCACGTCTACGTCGTCTCGGGTGGCCGGCTGATGCGTGATGCCGAAGCACGCTGCGACCGTTGGCTCGAGGACCTCGCCGTGTGCAAGCTCCCCTGCGAAGGCGGTGCTTTCGGTCTGAAACGCCGCGCTGGTCAGGGCACAACCGCTCTGTCGCTGGTTGTCGGACGACTTGGGCGCGGCTTCGAAGAAGGTGGAAAACTGGGCTTCAATATCAGCGGTTGTGCCGAGACGGCGACCGAACCCGAATTACTTCTCTCCCCCTCGGCTCGCCGCCCATTGGCCGAGGTACCATTAAAGGCGAGCTGAAGTGATGCGCCACGACCGTTGCCGCCACGCGACCTCGGCCAGCATCAATACCAACCCACCACCATAGATCGTCATGTAGATAAACGTCGGCGTCGCCCAGGTTGCATAGCCAGGCGTGCTCAGTAGGATTGCGAGCAATGTGAAGGCGAGCACGGACGGCGACAGGTAGCGCGCGAGCATTGGGATCAGCCAGCCAAAGTACCAAGTATAATGCGGAGATGTCGCCCACACAAAGGCCGCCCCCAGCATGATCAAGTGCTCGGGGCGGATCTCATTCGAGCGACGAGCAAGCAGTGCGCAGAGACCAAGTCCGCCAAGGATCAGCAGTGCAATCGCGACGTAAATTTTGCTGTCCGGCGCCCAGACAGCATAGTCGCGCAACACCCATACCAAATGAAAACCGTAGCCTTCGCTGTACCCCTCATTGCCGAGGTGATCGAACAAGAAGCCGAGAATTTTTGGTCCGGCTCCCACGGCATACGGAAGACAGAGCATGAAGGCCGTCGCAACGAACGCTGCCGGCATTCGCCATCCCCACCGTCGCCACAGGGCCGGAGCAAGTACGATGGGGAAATATTTGGTCAGCACCGCCGCCGCAAGCAGTCCGCCGGCGAGCCCTTGCCGCCCACGCACGACTGCGACGATCGTCAGCATTAGCAGTGCGGTGGCCGCACTATCGACGTGTGCCATGCTTGAGAATTCCCAGATCGGAATCGGGTGCCACGCGTAGATCAGCACACGTTCGCGCGGCAGATTGTCAGCCTTGAGCCAGGCGACGATCGCCCACATCGTGACGAGCTCCATCGCGGTCATCATCAGCTGGATGCCGCGCAGACTATCGGAAACCGCATTCGCGATCAGAAACAGCATTTGGGCGACCGGCGGGTAGATGGTGACCGCGGTTTCCTTCAGATATATGCCGGGATAAATCACCGGGTCGCGCAGGTAGCTGAGCGCTTGATCCGCCGGAACCCACAAATATGGATTGAATCCAGCCCACTGGATGCGGCCATCCCAAACATAGCGCAGACCATCGGTGGTGAGGCTCGGCGGTGCGCTGACAGCGATGCCGCGCAGAACGAGGGCGCTGATGACAATGAGTGCGAAGTCCCACCTGCGCTCGGGCTTGGTCATGACCCACCAGATCGCAGCGACGTA
>JANLXZ010000410.1:0-12733 GCA_031365375.1 Hyphomicrobiaceae bacterium
ATTGTGGGTGGCGACGACGAGGCGGGTGCCAGCGACCAGCTTCATTAAGCGACCGTCAACTGCTGCAGCGATACCAGCTCGCCAATGCCCTTGCGGGCAAGCACCATCAATTCGTCGAACTGCTCCTGGCTGAACGGATCCTTCTCCGCCGTGCCTTGCACTTCGACGATGCCGCCCTTGCCGGTCATGACGAAGTTGGCGTCGGCTTCGGCGTCGCTGTCCTCGGCATAGTCGAGGTCGAGCACTGCTTGTCCGGCGTACAAACCAGCCGAGACGGCCGCGATGTTGTCCTTGAGCACGCCAGCCTTGATCATCTCGCGGGCCTGCATCCAGGCGAGGCAATCGTGCAACGCGATCCACGAGCCGGTGATGGCCGCTGTGCGGGTGCCACCGTCGGCCTGGATTACGTCGCAGTCGATCGAGATCTGTTTTTCGCCGAGCTTTTCGAGATCGACAACGGCGCGCATCGAACGGCCGATCAGCCGTTGGATTTCCTGGGTTCGGCCCGATTGCTTGCCAGCCGATGCTTCGCGGCGCATGCGCTCATTGGTGGCGCGCGGGAGCATGCCGTATTCGGCGGTGACCCAACCCTTGCCCCGGCCCTTGAGCCATGGCGGAATGCGTTCTTCAAGGCTTGCCGTGCACAACACGTGCGTGTTGCCGAACTTGATCAGGCACGAACCCTCGGCATGCATGGAAACCGCGCGTTCGAATGACACGCGGCGAAGTTCGTCAGGTTTGCGCTTCGATGGACGCATCGTGGGGGTGGCTTTCGGTGTTGGTGTGCGTGGGGAGGGCGCGGCAGGTGCCGCGCAAGTGGTCGGGCGGAATAGTAGGGGGAGAGGCTTAGGGGATCAACCCGAATTTGTCCGGGAAGGAATAACGAGGCCAGTCCTGCGCACACACCCACTTGCCACCAATGCCTCTCCCTCACTACGTTCTGTTTATGACCGATCCGATTACCGAACCGTCTTCCCTCAACGAACGCACACGGGCGATCTTTCGCTCGATCGTCGAAACCTATCTCGCAACCGGCGATCCAGTTGGATCACGCAATCTGTCGCGAGCGCTGCCGATGCCGCTGTCGCCGGCCTCGATCCGGAATGTTATGTCGGACCTTGAGCATCTGGGTTTGATCTACGCACCGCACACCTCGGCCGGGCGGCTGCCGACGCAACTGGGCTTGCGTCTGTTCGTCGATGGCCTGCTCGAACTCGGAGACCTCACGAAAGAAGAACGTGGCCACCTGGAAACGCAAATCAAGATCAAGCGCGAGCGCTCGATCGACCAGGCACTAACCGAGGCGACCGAGATGATCTCGGGGCTGTCGCATTGCGCCGGTGTGGTGCTCGCGGAAAAACAAGTCAGCCGCCTCAAGCATATCGAGTTCGTGCCGTTGGAGCCCGGACGTGCGCTCGTGGTGCTGGTCGGTGAAGATCAAAACGTCGAGAACCGCGTCATCTCCGTGCCGCCAGGTCTACCACCCTCGGCGCTGGTAGAAGCCGCAAACTATATGAACGCGCACATTCGCGGGGCGACAATCCCCGAGGCCCGTTCCCGCATCGAAATTGACCTCAGTACCGCAAAGGCCGAGCTCGATCTGCTCACCCAGAAGGTCGTGCGCGCGGGGCTTGCCGAGTGGTCGGGCACGCTTGATGACCGCAAGAGCTTGATCGTCCGTGGCCAGTCCAATCTGCTCAAAGACTTGAACGCCAACGAGGATCTGGCGCGGATCCGGCAGTTGTTCGACGATCTCGAAACCAAACGCGATCTGGTGCAATTGCTCGGCCTATCGGAAAATGCCGAAGGCGTTCGCATTTTTATCGGTTCGGAAAACAACCTTTTTTCGTTGTCGGGCTCTTCGTTGATCGTTGCTCCGTTCCATGACGAGAAGCGAAAGGTGGTCGGCGTGCTCGGAGTTATTGGACCTACACGGCTCAATTACGCTCGTATTATTCCGATGGTCGACTATACCGCCAAGCTGGTCGGTCGCTTGCTGACTTGATTTTTTGTGCAGAGCAGCAGATATCCCTGGAACGCTGCGCCACGCGGTGGCCGGCACTGATCAAACCACGACATACCGAGGATCCATGACCTCAGAGCCAAAAGCCGACGAGCCGACACTCACGACCAATATGCCAGCGGAAGCCGCAGAAGGCGCTCCACAAAAGCCGCACGCCGCATCCTACGTTGACCCGACGATTGCAATGGAGGCGCAGATTGCGGGGCTTGAAGCTCAGGTTAAGGACCTGACCGACCGGCTACTGCGAACACATGCCGAGATGGACAATATCCGCAAGCGCACCGAGCGCGACAAGGCCGATACGGTGAAGTACGCGATTACCAAATTCGCCGGTGACATCGTCACCGTGGGGGACAACTTTCAACGCGCAATTTCTGCCGTACCGGCGGGTGCCGCCGATGCGGACCCGGCGCTGAAAAGCCTTGTCGAGGGGGTGACGTTGACCGAACGCGAGTTCTTTGGAGTGCTCGATCGGCATGGCGTCACGCGCCTGGATCCTAAGGGTCAGCCGTTCGACCCGAATTTTCATCAGGCGGTTATGGAGCAGCCGAATGCAGAGGTGCCCAGCGGTACCGTGCTGCAAGTGTTCCAAGCCGGATACGTGATCGAGGACCGGATTTTACGGCCCGCGATGGTCGTCGTCTCGACCGGCGGCTCCAAACCGGTGAAGCCGGTTGAGGAGAGGGAAGAGGAAATTCCGGACGAGGCCGAGGAAGTCAGCAAACGGTCACCCGACGCAGCGTCAGGTTGATCCGGCCGCCTTCGGGCAGCAGCGTAGATGAGTTGGCGAACACCCGGTCGATGCCGTGATACGCTCGCCGAGATGCTCTGCCCAATACCACCACATCACCCGATTCCAGACGGATGCGCTGCTTCGGGTCGGTTCGCGCCAAACCGCCAATGTGGAAGGTAGCTGTATCGCCCAGCGAAATTGAAACGACCGGCGCCTCGAAGGTCTGCTCGTCGGAATCGGTATGGCTCCCCATCTTGTTGGTAACGCCATAATAGTTGATCAAGCAAGCCTCGGGTGGTGCGGGATACCCTGCAACATCCGACCATAGCGCGAGGAGTTCATTCGGAATCGGAGGCCAAGGTTTGCCTGTCACCGGGTGTGTTGATTGGTAGCGATAGCCGCCATATCGATCAGAAACCCATCCCAGTGGACCGCAATTTGTCATTTGCACACTGAACGGTTTGCCCGTCCGCGGCATGGTGGGACGATACAACGGGGTTGTGGCAATGACGTCACGGATGCTGATTAGCAGGGATCTTTGTTGATCGCCGTCTAAGTGGTAACGGTGCCACTGGAAGCCGTCAGGAAAGGTTTTCATTCGAGCGTCCGACCAAGGTTTCTGTTCGGGGAAGATTAACAACCGCGCGTCGCGACTTCAAAAGTGATAACGAATACTCTAAAATGATCACAGTTGGGTGCATGGCTGCCGTTGCAGCACCCAGCGCTGCCGCCTATATAGCGAACATAACTACTCAAGCTCCAGGGGATCGGAACTTGCTACATCCACCGGGTGTCGCAGGCACTACCTCGGGTGCCGAAGCAAATCGGGCCCGGGCGGTCCGCCGCCACAGATAAGGAATGAACTGCAATGTCAAAAGTTATTGGAATCGATCTGGGAACGACGAACTCCTGCGTCTCCGTAATGGAAGGCGGCGTGCCTAAGGTGATCGTCAATGCCGAGGGCATGAACACAACGCCATCTATTGTTGCCTTTACCAGCGATGGCGAAAAGCTTGTCGGTCTGCCAGCCAAGCGTCAGGGCGTGACCAATCCGTCCAACACCTTTTTCGCGATCAAGCGTTTGATCGGCCGTCGTTACGGCGATCCGCTGGTCGAGAAGGATAAGAAGCTCGTTTCCTATGACATCATTTCCGGCAGCAACGGCGATGCTTGGGTGGCGGTGGGCGACAAGCAGTACTCGCCGCAGCAGATTTCAGCGTTCATTTTGCAGAAGATGAAGGAAACCGCCGAGGCCTATCTTGGCCACTCGGTTTCGCAGGCGGTGATTACCGTTCCGGCCTACTTCAACGACGCGCAGCGTCAGGCCACCAAGGATGCTGGAAAGATTGCCGGCCTCGAAGTGCTGCGTATCATTAATGAACCGACGGCTGCCGCGCTCGCCTATGGTCTCGACAAAAAGAAAGAGTCGAAAACCATCGCAGTTTACGATCTCGGAGGCGGCACGTTCGATATCTCGATCCTCGAGATTGGCGACGGCGTGTTCGAGGTGAAGTCGACCAACGGCGATACCTTCCTCGGTGGCGAAGATTTCGACATGCGGCTCGTGTCGTACTTGGCCGATGAGTTCAAGAAAGAGAATCAAATCGATTTGAAAGGTGACAAGCTCGCCTTGCAGCGTCTCAAGGAGGCCGCTGAAAAGGCCAAGATCGAGTTGTCGTCGTCGGCGCAAACCGAGATCAACTTGCCTTTCATTTCGATGAACCCGCAGACGCAGTCGCCGCTCCATCTCACGATGAAGCTCACGCGCGCCAAGCTTGAAAGTTTGGTGTCAGACCTGATCGACAAGACGGTTGGTCCGTGCAAGGCGGCGCTTAAGGATGCCGGCATGCAGGCGGCCGAGATCGACGAAGTCGTACTCGTCGGCGGCATGACGCGCATGCCGAAGGTGCAGCAGGTCGTCAAGGAGCTGTTTGGTAAAGAGCCGCACAAGGGTGTCAACCCGGATGAGGTCGTTGCCATCGGCGCGGCGATCCAGGGCGGCGTGCTGGCTGGCGAAGTGAAGGACGTTCTACTGCTCGACGTTACACCGTTGTCGCTCGGCATCGAAACGTTGGGCGGCGTGTTCACCCGTCTCATCGATCGCAATACAACCATCCCAACCAAGAAAAGCCAGGTGTTTTCAACCGCCGAGGATGGACAGAGCGCCGTCACCATCAAGGTGTTTCAGGGTGAGCGTGAAATGGCGCAGCATAACAAGCACCTCGGGACTTTTGATCTCGTCGGCATTCCGCCGGCTCCGCGTGGCGTGCCTCAGGTCGAAGTCACCTTTGACATCGACGCCAACGGTATCGTCAATGTGGCGGCGAAGGATAAGGCGACCAATAAGGAGCAATCGATTCGGATCCAGGCAGCGGGTGGGTTGTCCGATGCCGATATCGACCGGATGGTGAAGGAAGGTGAGGCACACGCTGAAGAGGATAAGAGGGCGCGTGAACTCGTCGAGACGAAGAATAGCCTCGAGGCCCTCATTCACTCGACTGAAAAATCGCTCAAGGAGAACGGCAGCAACGACAAGGTCGCGGCCGTAAAGGGCGAAGTCGAAATCGCCATCGCGACCGCCAAGGAAGCGGTCGGTACTGAAGACGTTGAGCGGATGAAAACTGCGACCGGCACGCTCGCCGCTGCGGCAATGAAAATCGGCGAGGCAATCTATGCCAACATGCCGCCGCCGGATGAAAATGACATGGGTGCGGGTGGGACGAAGTCTACCGGCAAAGGCGCTGGCGGCGATAATGTTGTTGACGCCGACTTTGAAGAGGTCAAGGACGATAAGAAGAAGAGTGCATGATCGGTCGGCGTGATTGAGCTTGTGCTGATGGCTTGAGTAGCGAACCCTCGTTGTTTGTCTTGCGTTTTGGCCGAAGTGGCCGGATACGTGGCAGCAACGGGGGTTCAATCCTGTTGAGCGGTTATTTTTCCACTCATAAGAAGACCAACTGGACGTCCGTCCCATGGCAAAACGCGATTATTATGAAGTCCTTGGCGTCCAGCGTGGCGCTAGCGAGCAGGATTTGAAAACTGCCTTCCGCCGGTTGGCAAAAGAGTGTCATCCAGACAAGAACAAGGGTGATGCCAAGTCCGAGCAGCGTTTCAAAGAAATCGGTGAAGCATACGAGGCTTTGAAAGATCCCCAAAAGCGCGCGGCCTATGATCAATTTGGCCACGCCGCATTCGAGAACGGCGGTCGAGGCGGTCAGGGCGGTTTTGGTCCCGACTTCGCAAATTCCATGTCTGATATCTTCGACGATCTTTTCGGCGAATTCATGGGCGGTCGCGGCGGCGCGCGAGGCGGCGGTCGCGGGGGTGGTCGCGAGCGCGGGTCGGACCTGCGCTATAATATGGAAGTGTCGCTCGGTGAGGCCTATTCTGGCAAGACGGCGCAAATCCGTGTGCCAACTAGTGTCGCCTGCGAGACATGTCAGGGCACCGGGGCCAAACCTGGATCGAAACCGGTCGGCTGCACGACGTGCGGCGGGCATGGCAAAGTACGCGCTGCGCAGGGCTTCTTCACGATCGAGCGCACCTGCCCCACTTGCCAAGGCCGCGGTGACATCATTTCTGATCCTTGCGTGCCGTGTGGAGGCATGGGGCGCGTCGTCAAGGAACGTACGTTGTCGGTCAATATTCCGGCGGGCGTGGAAGACGGTACGCGCATTCGCCTCGCCGGGGAAGGCGAAGCGGGCTTGCGTGGCGGACCGCCTGGAGATCTGTACATTTTCCTGTCCATCAAACCGCACGAGTTGTTCCAGCGCGATGGTGCCGATGTGTTCTGCAGGGTGCCTATCTCTATGATAACGGCATCGCTCGGCGGTCAAGTCGACGTGCCGACGCTCGATGGCACAATGACCCGGGTGAAGGTTCCAGAAGGTACGGAGACCGGCAAACAATTTCGCATGAAGGGCAAAGGCATGACCGTGCTGCGCTCGAAGCAGCAGGGCGACATGTACATTCAGGTGGATGTCGAAACACCGAAAAACCTCACCCGCAAGCAACGAGAGCTGCTCGAAGAATTCGAGAAGGAAAGCCATAAGGATACATCGCCTGAAAGCTTCGGCTTTTTTGCCAAGATGAAAGAATTTTTCTCGGGCGCTGGACCAGCCGCCTAAGTTAATTGATTGGCGATAATTTCAGATGCCTCATTCGATCAAGTTGCTTTTTCTGTCAGGTTCCTCGCGCGAAGGATCCTTCAATAAGAAGCTCGCTCGGCTCGGTTCTGAAATCGCAGCCGTCAATGGACTGCAAGCGACATTTGCCGACTTGGGCGACTACCCGATGCCGCTTTACAATGGCGACTTGGAAAGTGAATCGGGTGCGCCCGACAACGCGCACAAACTCAAATCGCTGATGATGATCCACGAAGGCGTGTTCATTGCGTCGCCTGAATACAATGCGTCGATAACGCCGCTACTGAAGAATTCGCTCGATTGGGTTGGACGGGTGAAGACAGCGGGCGAGGCACCGCTGGAGGTGTACAAGTCGCGCGTTTTCGCTCTGGGCGCAGCCTCGCCGGGTGCCCTCGGCGGGGTCCGCGGATTGATCGCGACACGTCAGGTGCTGGAACTTGGACTTGGTGCGCTGGTTTTGCCCGATCAGGTTCTCATCGCCAAAGCGATGGACGCATTCGAGGTCAACGGTCATCTGAAAGACAAAGCGTTGCAGACGATGCTGAAGACGGTCGTAGAAAAACTCGCCCGGGCAGCGAAGGTTTTGCACGGGTGACGGGCAACCGCCTGTAGCAACCGCACTCTTAGCCGCCTGCGATTTGCGGCAAGATGTGCACGTCGGCTTCGGGGCCGATTTGCTGAAACAGGGCGTCCTGATAAATCTGTCCGTCGATGGCCACCGCGAGGCCCTGTTCGAGATGGGGCGCGAGCGCTGGGTGTAACTGGCCAAGTTTCTTGAACAACTGCTGCACGGTGGCGGCGTCGATCGTCAGCTCGGTGATGCCGCCCGTGAATTGGCGCAGGTTGCCGATAAGGGTTACCTGCGCCATTGCTTGCTCCTCAAGCGAACGTCAGCTTGAGCGACTTGTCGCCGGCGGCCTTTGCAGCGTCGATCGCAGCCAACACGCGTGGCGGCGACATCGGCAGACTGGAGAACCGCAAGCCGGTTGCGTCGGCGATGGCATTTGCGATCGCACCCATTGGCGGCACAATCGGAGTTTCGCCGACGCCGCGCACGCCGTAAGGGTGACGAGGGTTCGCAACTTCGACGATCACCGTGTCGATCATCGGCAGATCCGAGGCGACCGGAATGCGGTAGTCGAGGAAGCCGGCGTTCTGCATCTTGCCATCAGCGCCGTAGATATACTCCTCGTTCAGCGCCCAGCCTATGCCCTGCACTGCGCCACCTTGGTACTGACCTTCGACAAAGGCAGGATGGATCGCGCGACCGGCATCCTGGATCACAGTGTAACGCAGGATCGTTGCTTTGCCGGTTTCGGGATCGACTTCGAGGTCGCAAACGTGAACACCGAAACTGGGTGCGGCACCGCTGGCGTTAATCGATGACGAGCCGACGATCGGTCCGCCAGTTTTGCCAGCCATCGCCGCAACCTGCTTGAGCGTCATTGGCGGATGCTTGCCAGCGTTGGCACCGGCGGGTCGAACGGCGCCATCAATATATTCGACAGCGTCGGCGGGCAATTCCCAAAGCTTTGATGCTCTCTCGCAAGCTTGCTTTACGATCGAGCGGCTAGCTTCGACGACCGCCATACCACTGGAGAAAGTCGAACGGCTGCCGCCGGTCAAGAAGTTGTAGCCGAGCGATTGGGTGTCGGCGATCGTCACCCGGATCGAATTCATGTCGACGCCGAGTTCTTCAGCCGCCATCATGCACAGCGACGCACGCAGGCCGCCGATGTCCGGAGTGCCGGCCATCAGCACAAGTGTGCCGTCCTCATTGAGGGCGAGCGATACAGTCGTTTCGCCGCCGATGTTGAACCAGAAGCCAGCTGCAACGCCGCGCCCTTGGTTGGCTTTAAGAGGCGCCTTCCACTGTTCAAGGCCCTTCGCTGCTTGCAGTGATTCAACTAGGCCAACCGGACCGAACTTCGGACCGTAGGCAGCTTTGGTGCCTTCCTTGGCGGCGTTCTTAAGGCGGAATTCGATCGGGTCGAGTTTCAACTTGCGGGCAAGCTCATCGATGACGCTTTCGACGGCATAGCCGGAAATGGGGCCACCGGGAGCGCGATAAGCCGCGACCTTGGGACGGTTCGACACCACGTCGTAGCCGACGACTTTCACGTGTTCGAGATCGTACGGCGCGAACGCGCACATGCAACCTGGACCAACGGGCGAACCCTGAAAGGCGCCGGCTAGGTACTTAAGCTCGCCTTCGGCGGCAGTGATCGTGCCGTCCTTTTTGGCGCCGACCTTGATCCGCATCTTGGCACCGGAGGTTGGGCCGGAGGCGCGGAATACATCTTCGCGGCTCATTACCATCTTGACTGGCTTGCCCGACTTGGCCGCGAGCGCAAGTGCAACCGGCTCTAGGTAGACAACCGTCTTGCCGCCAAAACCGCCGCCGATTTCGGTTGCGGTCACACGAATTTTTGACACGTCCATACCAAGCAAGCGCGCGCAGTGAGCACGAACGATCCAGTGTCCTTGTGTCGAGACCCACAGGTCCGCTTGGCCATCTTCGGAAACGGTGGCGAGGCAGGCGTGCGGCTCGATGTAGCCCTGATGCACGGGCTTCGTTTCGAACTCGCGCTCGACGATAACATCGGCGGCGGCGAAGCCCTTGGTGATATCGCCTAGGATGAATTCGACGCGCTTGGCAATGTTCGACTCGGTCTTGGGGGCAGGCTCGACACCGGCGGTGATCATGCCCGGATGCAGGATCGGCGCGCCGGGTGCCATCGCTTCGTCCACATCAAGGACGTGCGGCAGTATTTCATAGTCGATCTTGATCAGCTTCAGCGCTGCCTTGGCGATCGCCGGTGAAATTGCGGCAACAGCTGCAACGGCATGACCTTCGTAAAGCGCCCGCTCGCGCGCCATCACGTTGCGAACGACGTCGCGGTAGTTGATCAGCATCTCGCCGGCCGGCACGAATTCCGATTCCTGATCCTTGAAATCGTCGCGGGTGACGACAGCCTTTACGCCAGGCAATGCCAACGCTGCCGAGGTATCGATCGACTTGATGATCGCGTGCGGATGCGGCGAGCGCAGTATAAGCCCGGTCAATTGGCCGGGCAGATTGTAGTCTGCCCCGAAACGTGCGCGGCCGGTTACTTTGTCGACGCCATCGGGGCGAATTGGCCGCGTGCCGATGATTTTATAATCGGGTTCGGGCGTGAGTTTCTTGACGGTCTCTTGCATGGTTCAAGCTCCTCGCATTTCGGCAGCTGCATCCATCACGGCGCGCACGATTTTGTCGTAGCCCGTGCAACGGCAGAGATTACCGGCCAACCAATAGCGGACCTCGGTCTCGGTCGGGTTCGGGTTTTTTTCCAGCAACGCCTTGGAGGCGACGAGGAAGCCCGGTGTACAGATGCCGCATTGGAGCGCGTGATGCTCCAGGAACTTCTGTTGCAAGGGATGCAACTTATCGCCCTTGGCTAAGCCCTCGATTGTTCCGACAGATTTGCCGTTCAACTCGACGCCGAGCATCAAGCAGGAGCAGACAAGGCGGTCGTCGACCGTGACGGAACAGGCTCCACAGTCGCCGGTCGAGCAGCCTTCCTTGGTGCCGGTCAGTTCCAACTCGTCGCGCAAGATATCGAGCAATGTCGCGTTGGTCTCGCAGAGAATTTCGGTCGGGTCACCATTGACGGTGAAAGAAACGTGATGCTTTGCCATGAGTGTCAGGTCCTCGCGCGTTCGTAAGCAATGATGGCGGTGCGGTGTGCGATGACACCCGCGACCTTGATGCGGAAATCGATGGTGCCGCGTTTGTCGTCGATCGGCTTGCAGGCGGCGCGAACCGCGGCCACCATCTTGTCGAGCGCAGCAGCGTCGAGCTTCGATCCGACGAGTGCGTCGCCGGCTGCTTTGACGTAAAGCGGGCGTGCGGCGACAGCTCCGAGCCCGATGCGAGCAGCCGTAATCACGCCCGACGCGTCCGCAGTCAGCGCCACGCCGACGCCAACCACGGCGATGTCCATTTCGGTTCGCGGGATAAAGCGCAGGTAAGCGTCACCCATGCCTTTATTACGTAATGGTACGTGGAACGAGACGACGAACTCGCCTTTGGTAAGTGCAGTCTTGCGAGGCGCAAGGACAACATCTTCGACCGCCAATTCGCGACGACCCTTCGGACCGTGGATCGATACCGTTGCGCCGGCGGCGATAAGCGCCGGCACGCTGTCGGCGGCGGGCGAGGCGTTGCACAGGTTTCCGCCGAGAGTTGCACGCCCTTGGATTTGCGTCGAGCCGATCAAGTTTGCGGCTTCGACGATACCGGGCCAATGCTTCTTGAGTTCGGCATGCTCTTTCAATTCGGCGCCTGAGACCGCCGCGCCGATGACAAAGCCGTCGGCCGCCTTCTTGATTACCCGCATTTCGGCGATCCGTTTAAGGTCGACGACCAAGCCTGGCTCGATCATGTCGGTCTTCAGCTGCACGAGTAGATCCGTGCCGCCGGCAAGCACACGTGCATCACCGGTGGCGGCCGTCAACAGCGCAACGGCTGCATCCAGCGTTTCAGGCGCTTCATAGCGCATAGTCGACCTCTCAGTTGGGCGTTCAGGGAATTGGCTTGGCATCTGACCATATATGAGGCCGAACGCCAACCGTCCTGGTTGGATAGCTGGCAGGTGCTCAGCACAAACCTGCCCTTCTGGTCAGATTGCACGGATGCCTTTTACTTAGCGTTCAGCCATGCGAAGTTTAGGCCCGACTGGCAATTCGAAACGCTAATGGAGGACCAAATGGCCAAGGGTTATTGGATCGCGCACGTAAAGGTGAATGATCCCGAGGGCTATAAGGAATACGTGGCAGCAAACGCGATTGCCTTCGCCATCTACAAACCCAAGTTCTTGGTTCGCGGTGGTGAGCATCGGGTTTCTGCCGGAACCGCGATGGATGGTAAACGCCACGTCGTATTGGAGTTTGAAAGCTACGCGGTCGCCAAGGCCTGTTACGACAGTCCCGAGTATCAGGCGGCTGCGAAGATCCGCGACAAGTATGCGGTCGCCGACCTTGTGATCATCGAGGGCTATGCAGGTTGAAACTGATCAAGAGCTGCTCGGGCCGGTATCAATCTGGGCGCGAGCAGCTTCGACGGTATTGCGCAGTAAACCGGCGATGGTCATCGGGCCGACGCCACCGGGGACGGGTGTAATTGCGCTGGCTACCTTGGCTACCTCGGCGAAGGCGACATCGCCCACCAAGCGGCTTTTGCCATCGGCACCCGGCACCCGATTGATGCCGACGTCGATGACGATGGCGCCGGGTTTGATCCAATCGCCGCGCACAAACTGGGGTCGGCCGACCGCTGCTATCACCAGGTCCGCACGGCGCACGTGATCGGCAAGATCGCGTGTCTTCGAATGCGCCACGGTGACGGTGCAACCTTCCGCAAGTAGCAGCTGCGCGAGGGGCTTGCCGACAATGTTGGACCGCCCAATCACGATTGCATCGAGACCCTCGAGCTTGGGTTGCACCGACTTCGCCAGGATGATGCAGCCGGCCGGAGTGCACGGCACGAGCGATTTCTGCCCGATCGACAATCGCCCGACGTTCACCGGATGAAAGCCGTCGACGTCCTTGGCCGGATCAATCGCCTCGATCACTTTCAAAGCATCGATATGTTGGGGCAACGGCAACTGCACCAGGATACCGTGTACGTCGTCGGCGCGATTGAGGTCGCCGACCAATTCCAACAGGTGCAATTCCGAAATCGTCGCTGGCAGCTTGTAATCAAATGACTTCATCCCGGCAGCGATCGCTTGTTTGCCCTTGTTGCGCACATAAACGTGGCTCGCGGGATCATCGCCAACGATGACGACC
>JANLXZ010000429.1:0-13859 GCA_031365375.1 Hyphomicrobiaceae bacterium
TTCGTGAACAGCTGTTCTGCTGAGATTTGTCGTGGGTCCCGGCCTTCGCCGGGATGACGGATGTGAGTGTGAGAGGACGCGTCGTAGTGTGAAGGCCTACCCACCGAGCTTGGAGAGTAACCGCGCGAGTTTCGCGTTGCCGCGCGCGGGTGGTTGCCATTCGACCTGGATCACGGCGGCGCCGCTTTGGGCGAGGTCCGTCGCGAACCGTTCGAGCCCGACGTTGATCACGACAGGCGAACCGGCGAGCAATGATTTTGGATTGGTTTTGCTGTCGCTCATGAGTTCCCCTCGTTATAGACGGCGTACGCGGCATCGACCCCGCGACCGGCGGAAGCCGGGAACCCGTTGCGGCGCAACACTGCCTCGAGCGACGTCAGGCAGCGGAGGATATTTTGCTTTGAGCAAACATAGCCCATGGTGCCGATGCGCCAGATTTTGCCGTGCAGAGGCCCGAATGAAGTGCCGATCTCGATGCCAAAATCGTTCAGCATCTCGGCCCGGACCTTCTCGCTGTTGACGACTTGGCTCGGGATCTTGATCCCGGTAACGTTGGACATCCGGTTGGCAGCATCGCCGAATAACGTCAGGTCCATTGCTTCCAACCCCGCTCGCAGCGCGCGCGATGCCAGCCGATGTCGAACGATGCCGGCTTCGAGGCCTTCCTCCAGAACCACCGCGGCGCACTCCCGAGCCGCGTAAACCATGCTCGCAGCCTCGGTGTGGTGGTTGAGGCGCTTGGGTGACCAATAGTCCATCAGCATCGCGAGATCGAAGTAGTTGGACTGGATGATCGGGCCGTTGCCCTCGACGACGCCTGGTGCCCTGATCCCCTGTTCGACATGCTTTCGGTGCTTGAGGATATCGACGACGCGCTCGTTGAACGTAATTGGTGAAATGCCCGGCGGCCCGGATAGGCATTTTTGTAGTCCAGCCGATGCCGCATCGATTTGCCAGTCATCGGTCTCGAACGGATTGCCGGCGAGCGAGGCCGTGCAGTCGACATAGAGAAGCGCGTCGTAGCGGCGGCAAATAGCGCCGATCTCCTCCAGAGGTTGGAGCATCGTCGCCGAAGTGTCGCCCTGGCAGATCGCGACAACCTTGGGGCGATGCTTCTTGATGAGGGCTTCGATGCGGTCGGGCGGGAAGACCGTACCCCACTCGATCTCCTCGGATACGACCTCGGCGCCGACGCGACGCGCGATCTCGACTTTCAAATGCCCGAAGCGGCCGAAGATCGGCACCAGCACCTTCTCGCCTGGTGCCACGATCGAGGCAAGACAAGCCTCGATGCCGGCTCGCGCGGTGCCGTCGATCATAAAGGTCTGCTCGTTGCGGGTGCGAAACACCCCACGATAAAGCGCCATCGTCTGGTTCATGATGCGCGTGAACTCGGGATCGAATTGCCCTTGGATCCGCACCGACATTGCCCGCAAAACGCGTGGATAAAGATCGACCGGCCCTGGCCCCATCAGCAGGCGCGGCGATGGGTCGAGCTGGCGGAACAGTTCCGGCGTCCGCGGCGGTGCAACGAATTTAGCGTCGTATGCGCTCATGGGGTGGCATATCCTTCGGCGGCGAGGTCACCTCTCAGCGACTGGTATGCCCCAGGCACGCCAGGGGCTGCAACAGCAGATCCGCCATCGTCTCGCCGCAGCGTCGCCGCATTTCGCGCACACGGTCGTCACGAATGCGAATCACCGGCGTTGCGAATGCGCCGATCAGGTGTGGGCGGGACGATGTTCGGACGGGGCCGAAAAAGCGATGGATTCGAGTGGCACAAGCACGTGCGCACGACGATCAAGCTGCGTCGCGAGGACCGCCGCGCCCGCTTTAATGACGTTAAGGAAGTTGCATCGGACGGGCTGAAGTACGCCGGCCGGGCTGGAGTGAGTGCCAGTAACAGTGGAGTAATCGTGATTTGGAATGGGCTGATCAGCACCATTCAAATAATCATCAAAATTGCATTCGCAGGGAGCAATGCCATGGCACGAACGATGGAGCACGCGATCGCGCCGGCTAGTCGCAGCCTTCTCGGCAAAGCCGATCCCTGGTTGAATCGCGTAGCGCGCAGTCCACTGATGCCGCTGATGGGGGTAGCCGCTCTCATTGCCTTCCACGCAGCGTTTGTCCGCTCGCGATCCGGTGGCGCGCGTGGCGAAGTCATTTTGATCGCCGTCGTTGGCACACTCGCTCTGATCACAGCCTTGGCGCCACTATTGACCGGGCACATACGCTGGGCGGCCCCGGCTGCCGTGCGGCTCAAGGCGAGCCAAGTTCGCGTTGTTATTCTGGCGGGTCTTGCGGTGGCAGTGGCCGGCGCTGCGTACTTCGCCGTCGGCAAACCGGCCGTCGGGTTGCCCAACTTCGCGAGCTTCAACCCGTTCATGTCGAAACCAGTGGAGGGCCGTGCAACTGTGCTTTCCGGCGACCTTATCCGCGTCTCTGGCACCACCGTTCGATTGGCTGGCGTCGAGGCGCCGGAGTTGGGTCAGAAATGCATGGGTGCGAATAAGAAGACTTGGGGCTGTGGCGAGGCGGCGCGCAGTGCGGTTGAGCGCATCGTGAAGGCGAAGTCCGTGCGCTGCGATTTGTCGGGCACCGATGAGGGTGGGCATTCGCTTGGCACCTGCCTGACTGTCAACACCGGCACGTCGCAAAATATTGCCGAAGAGCTGGTGCGAGCCGGCGCCGTGTTTGCCGGTGGCGGTCTATTCTCGAGTCTGACGAGCATCGAAGGCGAGGCGAAGGCGAAGAAGCTCGGGCTCTGGAAAGGTGAGGCTGAACGGCCATCGGCATATCGCGCGAGTGCCTGGGACGTGGCTGCTAAATCGGCGCCGGAGAATTGCCCGATCAAGGGGGCGGTGTCGGGGGATGCCAAGTCCTATGTGCTGCCTTGGCAGCCCGACTACGGCAGCACCAAAGTGCGCGCGAGTAAGGGCGAGCGCTGGTTCTGTTCGGAAGCAGAGGCACAGGCTGCGGGCTGGAAGGCTGCTGCTCGTTAATCAAGCAGTGCTGCGATGCAAGGCGGCAGCTTGACGGGCCGAGCGCCATGTCGTCTCGTCTCCTCAAAAATTGCTACAGCCAATTTGGAGGAGACGCCTCGATGCAAGATCAGCCGACTAAACTGAAAGCCTTCCAAACCTTCATCGACGGGAAGTGGTGTAGCGCTGCGTCCGGCAAAACATTCCAGACCTATGATCCTTACTCGGGCGAGGCCTGGGCCGAAGTCCCAGAATGCGATGCCGCCGATGTCGATCGCGCCTGCAATGCCGCCGCCAAAGCGTTCGAGACAGGAGCTTGGCCAGCGATGACTGCAACCGCGCGTGGCCGGTTGCTGCGCAAAATTGCGGGGCTAATCGAGCAGCACGGTGATTATTTGGCCCAAGTCGAAGTGCGCGATAACGGCAAACTGATCTCGGAGATGCAGGCGCAGCTGCGCTACATGCCCGAATGGTATTATTATTATGCGGGCCTTGCCGACAAAGTGCAGGGCGCGGTCGTGCCCGTCGATAAGCCGGATCACTTCGCTTACATCTTGAAAGAGCCGGTCGGCGTTTGCGCGATGATCATCCCGTGGAATTCGCCGCTGCTGCTGGTCGCCTGGAAACTTGCGCCCGCACTGGCGGCCGGTTGCACGGCAGTAATCAAGCCCTCGGAATACACATCGGCATCGTTGCTTGAGTTCATGCGGCTGGTGATCGAGCCCGCAGGCCTTCCAGCTGGTGTCGTCAATGTGGTGACAGGGTACGGGGCAGCGGCCGGTGAGCCACTCGTCACCCACCCCAAGGTCGCCAAGGTGGCATTCACCGGCGGATCGGTAACGGGTGCCCGCGTCGCCGCTCTCGCCGGACAATCCTTCAAGAAGGTGTCGCTTGAGCTCGGCGGCAAATCTCCTAACATCGTATTTGACGATTGCATCATTGATGACGCGGTGAATGGCGCAATCTCCGGCATCTTTGCCGCGACTGGGCAAACTTGCGTTGCGGGCTCACGCCTGCTCGTTCAGGAGAGCATTCACGACAAGTTTGTGGAGAAACTTCTAGCGGTTGCCAAAACCGCAAAGCTAGGCGATCCACAGAGTTTCGACACGCAGGTCGGCCCGGTGACGACGCCGCCGCAATATCAGAAGATCCTTGGCTACATCGACATCGCCAAGGGGGAAGGCGCGAATTGCGTGATGGGTGGAGGCCCGGCTAGTGCTGCCGAAGGCGGGGGCAAGTATTTCGTCAAGCCGACTATATTCACTGGCGTCGACAACAAGATGCGCATTGCCCAGGAAGAGGTTTTCGGACCTGTACTATCGGTGATCAAATTCAAGGACGAGGCTCACGCAATCGAGATCGCCAACGACGTAATTTATGGATTGGGTTCTGGCGTCTGGACGCAGTCGATCAATCGCGGATTGACGATGGCAAAGAAGATCCGGGCAGGTACGGTTTGGGTCAACACCTATCGGGCGGTGAGCTTCACGATGCCGTTTGGCGGATACAAGTCGTCGGGGCTTGGCCGCGAAAACGGCCAGGATGCGATCAACGAGTATCTGCACACCAAGAGCGTGTGGGTGAACACATCGACCGGCGGCGGCGGCAATCCGTTCGTGATGAAGACGTCGGCATCATAGTGCGCTTGGCGACACGCGTTCCGAGCGCGGGCCGCCAAGCGCGGAACGCCGTTGCAGGCGGCCGGCTCCGCGGCAGCGGAGTCGCCTGTGACCACCAAAAAAGAAATGCCCGCAGCCGGGGGAGGGCTGCGGGCGGGAGATAGCGCTACGAGGGGGGATCTCGGGGACAGCGCTACTCGTTAGAACCGTACACTGTATTACTCACGATTACAAGCATATTTGAACAAGAGATAATTAAGTTCCAGCCAAAGCTTTCACAGTGAGTAAACGCACAGTTCAGTAGTAAAATGATAAAAGCGCGGTTTTGTTCCGGAAAACAACTAATTCCAGTCTTTAGATAAACGGCAACATGAATATTAGTTAATGGCACCCCGCTCCTCTGGTAATAGCGTGACGTCAAAACGCGTATTGCCCCGCAGCACCGCTGCAGTGATTTGCCGGCCAATTGCCGCGTGGTCGAGCAGCCTAAAGATGTCGTCAACGCCCGTTATAAGCGAACGGTCCAAAGCCAGCAGAATGTCGTTCGTTCTGACACCGCTGACGTCCGCCGGACTGCCGGGTTGAACCTCCCGTATTCGAACAGCGCTCGATTGCGAAACGCCGGCGATGGCGGCAAGGCGGCGCGCCAGCGGTACTTGCTCGGCAATTATCCCGATGCGGGCGCGGCGAACTCTCCCGTGCTGCAAAATTTGGGTGAGAACGTGAAGCGCGGTATTGGAGGCAACCGAAAAGCAAATGCCCTGCGCACCCGTGATCATGGCGGTATTGATGCCGATCACCTGACCGGATGAGCTGACGAGTGGCCCGCCAGAATTGCCCGGATTGAGGGCGGCGTCGGTCTGGATCACGTCGCCGATGAGGCGGCCGTTCTGTGCGCGCAAAGACCGCCCGACGGCGCTTACTATTCCCGCCGTCACCGTCGATTGGAAGCCCAGCGGATTGCCGATCGCGATCGATATCTGGCCCGGCCGCACCAATTTGGAGTTCGCCAGGATTGCTGAGGGTAAAGTTTCCGTCGTCTCTCCGCGTAACACCGCGAGATCGCTGTCGGCGTCGCGGCCAAGCACCCGCGCTTTGAATGAGCGCCCATCAGCGAGACCAAGTTCGATCGCGTTCGCGCCTTCGATTACATGATTGTTGGTGAGCACAAGCCCGTCGGGAGAAATTATAACACCGCTTCCCGATGCTTGCGCCATGCGGCCTTGACGCTCACCGCGCACCTGCACGTGAACCACGGAGGGTGAAACGGCTTCGACCACGCCGACGACCGCCGCTGAATAGGCATCGAGCAGACCGCCATCACCGCTCGAGGCGACTACCTTGTCTGCACCAACCTTTCGCGCTTCGTCGATCGTATCCGTGGAGCCATGAAGCCATTGAGGCAGGAGCTGCATGCCGTTGTCCTCCCGTGCGAATGTATGTTCACGATAGAAACGGAAAATGGTATCGGCGGTCCTTATTGTCGAGGATGGACCGTTTCCGTTTGTCCTTTGCAATCTGACGATCACATTCCTGTTTCCAATCCTCAACGCGAGTATAAGATGACGGACGACGACATCATCATCCGCCGGGAGGGCTTCGCGGGTCGCATTACGATGAACCGCCCGAAGGCACTTAATGCGCTGACCTACCCGATGGTCGGGGATATTGCGCGGGCGTTGCAGGATTGGGCAACCGATCCGGCGGTCGAACTCGTCGTCCTCGATGGTGCCGGTGATCGGGCGCTGTGCGCTGGCGGCGATGTGCTGTCGCTATATGAAAGCCGGGTTGATGGGTCAGGCTTCGCGCGGACGTTCTGGGCTGACGAATATAGACTGAACGCCCAGATCGCGCGTTTTCAGAAGCCGTTCGTTGCACTGATGGACGGCATCGTCATGGGTGGTGGCATCGGGCTATCGGGGCATGCGTCGCACCGTATCGTGACAGAGCGCTCGATGCTGGCGATGCCGGAAACAAGTATCGGGCTAATCCCCGATGTCGGTGGCACGTGGCTGCTCTCACATGCGCCGGGAGAGGTGGGTACGTACTTAGGCTTGACTGGAGCCCGGATGACGGGTGCCGATGCCATTTACGCCGGCTTTGCCGATACATTCGTGCCGGCTAAACGGTTGCCGGAGTTGGTCGCGGCACTACGGGAAGCGCGCCGGTCGAGCCTCGACCATACCATCGCTTTGTATGCCAGCGCCTCACCGGCAAGCGAATTGCACGGCCGGGCCGATGAAATTTCGGCTGCCTTCGCGGGCAGCAGCATAGAAGAAATCTTCGAGGCGTTGTCGCACAGCGTTTCTCCATGGGCTGTGAAGAGCCTTGCCGGACTCAAAACAAAATCGCCGAAAGCGCTCAAGGCGACGCATGCCGTCATCAGACATGCGCGCAGTTTGCCGTCGCTTGAAGCAGCCCTTGATGTCGAATATCGACTGGTGACGCGGCTGTTTGAAGACGGCGAGTTCACCGAAGGTGTGCGGGCGCTCCTCATCGACAAGGACAAGGCCCCGAAGTGGAACCCGGCGACATTGGCCGAGGTGAGCGATGCGGAAGTGACGCGGTTGATGAGCCCGCGTATCGTTGGTGAAGAGCTGGGGCTCGGTGATTGACGGGAGAAGTGCGGCGTTCATACTGCCCCTAAATTAAGCAGTCCCCCCGGAGGGCTCCATGACACAGAAGAAACTCGACGCGTTGCGCGCGAAGTTTGGACAAACTTCAGCCGGCGATGTGCACGATCCGGAGTTCAAGAAGGTCGTCGATATTCTGTTCTCGGGCGCCGATCGCCGCGCAAAGCCGTACGAGGGTGTCTCGACGTTCCTCGATTTTCCGCTGTTGGCCGACGCCCACAAGTCGGACGACATCGCTGGGCTTGACGTGGCGATCGTCGGTGTGCCGATGGACCTCGGTGTCACCCATCGGCCGGGCTCACGGTTCGGGCCGCGCAGTGTGCGCGCGGTCGAGCGTGTCGGGCCGTATCATCATGTCCACAAACAGGTGCCGTCGGCGCGCGTGAAGGTGGCCGATATCGGTGATGTACCGTTTCGCTCGCGCTACAGCCTGGAGCAGAGCCACGAGGACATTGAGGCCTACTACACTAAGCTGGTGAAGGCTGGCGTCGCCCCGGTCAGCGTCGGCGGTGACCACTCGATTTCATTGCCGATCCTGAAAGCGCTGGGTCGGGATCGCCCCGTCGGCATGATCCACATCGATGCGCACTGCGATACCGGTGGCCCTTTCGAAGGCTCGAAGTTCCACCATGGCGGGCCATTTCGCGAAGCCGTGTTAGCCGGTGTGCTGGATCCGGAGCGAACGATCCAGGTCGGCATTCGCGGCAATGCCGAATACCTTTGGGAGTTCTCCTATGAGAGCGGTATGACGGTCATCCACGCCGAGGAATTCATGCGGCTCGGGATCGAAGCCACGATCGCCCGCATCCGCAAGGTGGCCGGCGCCGGCCCGACCTACCTGTCGTTCGACATCGATAGCCTCGATCCATCGTTTGCTCCGGGTACCGGGACGCCCGAAATCGGCGGCTTAAGCTCACGCGAAGCAATGGAGTTGGTGCGCGGTTGCGCCGGTCTCGATATCGTCGGGGGCGACGTGGTCGAAGTGGCGCCGATGTATGATGCGACAACCAACACCGCGCACGCTGGCGCGCAGATGCTGTTCGAAATATTCTCGGTGACAGCGATGGCCATCGCCAAGGCGAAGGCTGGAACACCCAATCGCGGCTGAAGCGGCAGTTTTGTCGACGCCGCCGCGACGCTTATCGCGTTTGTGGAACGACGGGCCCAGTTGGCGCGGCAGGTGCGGCTGGAGGCGCGACTGGAGCAGCAGGTGCGCCACCCTGCAGCTTGTCGAGAACGCCACCGCGGCCAGCAGGTGCGGCTGGCGTCTCGCCCGGTTTTCCATCGGTTCCGGCCGCCGGCGTACCGGTTGCCGCTGGTCGATCAAAGATCGAACTTGGTGCCGTCGCGCGCTGGGCCAGAATTGTCAACACGATGCTGGTGGTGAAAAACGCGGCGGCCAAAATCGCGGTCGCCCTGGTCAAGAGGTTCGCCGTCCCGCGACCGGTCAGTAGACCGCCCCCTCCGCCGCCGCCGATGCCGAGCGCTCCGCCTTCGGATTTTTGCAGGAGCACCACCGCTACGAGTGAGGCAGCGATCATGAGGTGGATCACGAGTATAACGGTGGTCATCGGCTTAGCGTCCGCATCGATTGAAGCTGGTCATATGAACTGGAAACCTGCTCCTACACCAGACGTAGCGTCCCCGCCAGCCCTGAAGCAGCGCTACTGTGGCGCGGTCTGTTTTGATGTTGCAGCGCCCGCGGCCTTGGTTGAGGGCTCAGGTGGCACGAATGCATCGACGGCCTTTGATTTCAGCTTTGGTGCGGGCTTCGACACGGGCGCAGATGAGGCATCCGCAGCGACCGGGGATGCCGGAGATTGCACTGCGGCAGGTTTCCGTTTTGGCGCAAGCTTTGGCGCGACCGCATCTGCCTTCGGCGCAACCGCATCTGCCTTCGGCGCGTCGGGATCGGGATCCGACCCGGTGCCATGCTCCATCAACGCCTCGGTTGTCGGGTCGAACTGTTTTTTGGGCTGTGGGCAACGAAACAGGAACTGCGCGTCGTTGTCGATCAGTTGCTCGATCTGGCTCAATTGTTCGGGCTTGAGATTGGCCATTGCCCAGCCGGTGCCCTTGGCAAGATTGCTGCGCGCGCCAGCCTTTTCCAAAATGGTCAATTCCTGACGCAACTGGTCGCACGCGGCGAGCTCGAGCGGCGCGGCAGCAGCGACATTGCTGAACAAGGACAAAGCCGGAATGACGGCCAATCGAAGTGTTGAACGCATGACATATCTCATTTTCAGCGGGAATACGCTGCCAGGATACCCAGGAAATCGTCGGCTTTGAGGCTGGCCCCGCCGACGAGCGCACCGTTGACGTTTGCGACGCCCATCAGTTCCCTCGCATTCGACGGTTTTACCGAACCGCCGTAAAGCAATCGGAACTGAGAACCGTCGGTTCCAAATCGTTCGTCGAGCTGGCCGCGGATGAAGGCATGCACTTCGGTCACGTCGGCAGACGTTGGCGTCAAACCGGTGCCGATCGCCCATACCGGCTCATAAGCGACCACCGTGTTTGCGCTTGTCGCACCCGTCGGGATCGAGCCGATCAGCTGCTGTCCGATCACGTCGAGCGTCGTGCCGTCGCGGCGTTGGGCGGCAGTTTCACCGACGCAGATAATGGCGGTGAGCGTTGCCTTATGGGCCGCTTCAGCCTTCGCCTTCACCATCGCATCGGTCTCTGCGTGATCGGTACGGCGCTCTGAATGTCCGACAATGACGGCTGTTGCGCCGCAATCCCGCAACATAGCGGCTGAAATGTCGCCGGTGTGAGCGCCAGCGTCGTTGCGGTGGCAGTCTTGGCCGCCGACCAGCAGCGCTGAGCCGCGCGCAGCATCCGCAATGGTGGCGATAAGCGTCGCCGGCGGGCAGATCATAACGTGGGCTTGCTGCGTACCGATCTTCGCGCAGATCGCGTGCACTTGATCGAGGCTCGAACGCAGCCCGTTCATCTTCCAGTTGCCGGCCACGAGTGGCATCGGACTAACGTTGTTGGTGTCGGCCATTGCTTAAATACCTGTTATGGAGATCGGCTGATCGACCGAGCTATGCGGGCGGCTCTTGCTTTCAGTCAAGGCTTGAGGTTCATAGCGTATCAAAAGCGTGCCCACCACAGGGAGTTACATCCCGGTGGAGCTGTTTTTGTCGTCACTTGTGCAGCCGTTGTGCGCAGTAACGATATATGGCTTAGGGCAATCGACACGGCGTCGACCGCCAATAACACCAGGAACCGTCTGCGATGCTCGAAACACTGCGCCGAGGCGCTCAAGGCTGGATGGCCAAGATCCTATTCGGCCTGTTGGTCGTGAGCTTCGGATTTTGGGGGATCTCCGGCTCATTCAGCGGCTACGGTGAAGGTTCACTTGCGCGCGTCGGCAAAACCGAAATCAGCACGGCCGAGTTTCAACAGTCCTATCAAGCGCAATTCGACAACCTTCGTCGCAGGTTCGGTGGGCGCATCACGGCCGAACAGGCACGCGCATTTGGTTTCGACCAACAGGTGCTGTCGCAATTGATTGGTGGAGCAGCCATCGATAATCACACGAAGGAGCTGCAACTCGGACTGCCCGAAGACGCCCTGGCCGAGCGATTCAAAAAGGATCAGCGTTTCCTTGGCGTCGATGGAAAGTTCAGCCGGCCGGCGTTCGACGGCTTTTTGCGTCAGAATAACTTGAGTGAACGCGGATTTCTCGCAATCTCCCGCAAAGATGAAATCCGTGATCAATTGACCATCGCATTGGTCGAGTCGGTGCAAGTTCCGGCCACCACGATCGAGATGCTTCATAAGTTCCGCGAGGAAACGCGCAAGATTTCCCACTTCACCGTCGATCCAGCGAAAGCGCCACCTGCCGGCGAGCCGGACGAGGCAAAACTGCTGGCGACGTACGAGCAAAACAAGCGCTCGTTCATGACACAGGAATTGCGCACTGCGACGGTGATGACATTAACGGTCGACGATGTGAAAAAGAACGTTTCGATCAGCGATGACGATATCAAGGCGGCCTACGAACAAGACCCTGAACGGTTCAACACGCCGGAGAAGCGGCGCGTCCAGCAAATCGCGTTTGCCGACAAGGCGAAGGCGGAGGCCGCAGCCAAGGCAATCGCCGGTGGTAAGACGTTCGCCGATGTGGCGGCGGAAGCGGGCGTCAAGGATAGCGACATCGATTTAGGGTTAGTGACCAAGCGAAGTCTGATCGATCCGAAAATCGCCGACGCGGCCTTCAAGCTTGCGAAAGACGCAGTTTCTCCCGTCGTCGAGGGACGGTTTGCAATTGTCCTGTTGCGTGTCAGTGAGATCGAGGCCGGTAAGCAGAAGGCGCTCGCCGAGGTCAAGGACGAGATCAAGGATCGGCTTGCTCTTGAGCGCGCGGCTAATGAAATTCAGAAGCTGCACGATCAGGTTGATGATAATCGCGCCAGTGGCAAGACGCTGAAAGAAGCCGCCGCTGTCCTCAAGTTGCCATTGATCGAGCTTCCCGGCGTCACGCGCACCGGCCAAACCGTCGATGGGAAACCGGCGCTGAGTATTCCGGCTGCCGAGGCGATTGTGGCTGCGATCTTCGCCAACAAGCCGGGCGTTGAATCCGAACCTGTCGAGCTCGCCGGCAATGGTTACGCATGGGTCGAAGTGCAGACGATTGCACCCGAAAAGCAGCGCGACCTTGCCGATGTGAAAGACGATGTCAAAAAACTGTGGATCGAAACCGAAACCCGCAAGGCGCTCGGCACGGCGACGCAAAAATTCGTTGAACGTTTGATGGCCGGCGAGCCGTTGGAAACCGTCGCAGCCGATGCCGGTGGTACCGTTTCGACGACGGAGCCGACCTTGCGGGGCGGTAAGCCGACCGGCCTCACCGAACAGGCGATCACTCAGGCGTTCGCCCTCGGGGCGGGCGCCATATCCTCGACTGAAACCGCAGATTCGAAATCTCGAACAGTCTTCAAAGTCGCAGAAATCATTCCTGCACCGCCAATCACACCGGAGCAAACGGAGAAGATCAAGGCAGAGGTCGTTCGCCAAATGCAATCGGAGACGATGGCGGAATACCTGGTTGCGTTGCAGGAGCGGTACGGCGTGTCGATCAACAATGCCGCGTTGCAACGCGCCGCAGGTGCGGATCGGCAGACCCAGTAAGCATTGATTGCGAGCGGTAGTATTGCGCGCCTGATGGTCAGCATCGGAAGGGTCGGCCCACGCATGAGCACTGACACGAACATTGATGGGTTCGACGTGTTTCCGGCTCGTGGCGATTTTGAGCGAGGATATACGCTCGGGCAAGTCCAGCTCGTGTGGACAAAACTTGTCGCCGATCTCGAGACGCCAGTATCCGCCTACCTGAAATTGACCGAGGGGGCAGCGAGTGCGCCGGCCGACCGGAAGCGCGGCATGACGTTTCTACTGGAATCGGTCGAGGGCGGCGCAGTGCGGGGGCGCTATTCGATAATCGGAATGCGTCCGGATCTCATCTGGAAGGCTAACGGCAACACGGCCGAGATCAATCGAAATCCTCTTCAGTGTCCCGATTCGTTCGTCAACGAGGTTCTGCCGACGCTCGAAGCATTGCGAGCACTGTTGGCCGAAAGCCGCCTCGAAGTGCCAGAGGGTTTGCCGCCGATGGCCGCCGGCGTATTCGGCTATATGGGCTACGATACGATCCGGCTGGTCGAAAAGCTGCCAAACCAGCGGCCCGACGTGTTGGGCATACCCGATGCGATCCTCATGCGGCCGACGCTGATCGTGATCTTCGATGCCGTCAAGGACGAGATGACGGTGGTGACACCGGTGCGCCCAATCGCGGAAACGTCTGCCCGGGCAGCTTTCGACGGTGCTGTGTCGCGTCTCGGCACAATAGTCAACGCCCTCGACAAGTCCGTGCCGGAAGCCGTTCGGCTGGCCGCTGATATTGCACCGTCCGCTGAGCCGGTCTCAAACACCACGCCCGATGAATACCGGCAGATGGTTGCTCGCGCGAAGGAGTACGTGGCGGCCGGTGACGTATTCCAAGTCGTGCTGTCGCAGCGGTTCTCGACGCCGTTCACGTTGCCGCCATTCCAGCTTTACCGCGCCTTGCGGCGCACCAATCCGTCGCCATTCTTGTTTCATCTCGATTTCGGAGGGTTCTCGCTGGTCGGATCCAGCCCCGAGATCCTGGTACGGGTGCGCAATGGCGAGGTTACGATCCGTCCCATTGCCGGCACGGCGCGACGCGGCGCCACCGCTGCCGAGGATCAGCATTTGGCGGAAGCGCTGCTTGCTGATCCGAAAGAGCGTGCTGAGCATCTGATGCTGCTCGATCTGGGTCGCAATGATGTCGGCCGGGTGGCTGAGATCGGCTCGGTCGAGGTCACCGAGCGTTTCATCGTCGAGCGCTACAGCCACGTCATGCACATCGTGTCGAATGTGATCGGCAGGCTAGATGCCAAGAATCATGACGCGATCGATGCACTGATGGCGGGCTTTCCGGCCGGCACCGTTTCCGGCGCGCCGAAAGTGCGGGCTATGCAGATCATTGATGAACTCGAGAAAGACAAGCGCGGGCCGTATGCCGGTTGCGTCGGTTATTTCTCCGCCGACGGACAGATGGATACCTGCATCGTCTTGCGTACCGGCCTCGTCAA
>JANLXZ010000440.1:0-21213 GCA_031365375.1 Hyphomicrobiaceae bacterium
TTGCCGTGACGATCATGCGAGTGCATGGTGCAGATCCGCCGTTTGTTCCGGACACGATGTTGCCCATGGTTCGAAAAGAGCCGTCACTGGTTTTCGATAGGGCCAAGGCAGCCACGACGCTGTTTGAAGCTCTGCTCCAAGCGTCACGCGAGCACGGTGCGAAAAAGATAATCATCGAAGACCAAGATCGACAGCCGCTCACCTACCAACGCTTAATCGTGGGCAGTTTGGTGCTCGGCGGCAAACTCGCTCAATCGACGCAGCGCAATGAAGCAGTCGGCGTGCTGCTGCCGACCGCCAATGGACTGGCGGTCACCCTGTTTGGTCTAAATGCATTCGGTCGGGTGGCCGCGCTTTTGAATTTCACTGCCGGTCTCAAGAACCTTACTGTTGCAGTAAAGACGGGGCTGATCGGGACCATCGTCACGTCGCGCCGGTTCATCGAATTGGCCAAGCTTGACGATATCATCGCCGGGCTCTCCACCATCGAAAGATCGCCGGGAAAACGGCTGCGCGTGATCTATCTCGAAGACGTCAGAGCCTCGATTGGCAAATTCGACAAGATCAGGGGTGTCGCGCGGGCCTTCTATGCCTCGAGGCTTCATAAGGCTCACGGGTTGCGACCAGATCAAGCCGCTGTGATCCTGTTCACGTCGGGCACCGAAGGCCACCCGAAAGGCGTCGTGCTGTCGAACCGGAATTTGGTTTCGAACGCACGTCAAATCCAAGCCCATGCGAGCGGCATGCTGACGCCCGACGATATCATATTCAACCCCCTGCCGATGTTTCACTCCTTCGGGTTGACTGCAGCAACCTTGATGCCGCTGCTATCGGGCATGCGCACGGTTCTGTACCCGAGCCCGCTGCATTACAAACAAGTGCCGGATCTCATCCGCAAGACCAAGGCAACCATTTTATTCGCGACCGATACGTTCCTGCAAGGCTATGCACGCGCGGCAAGTGCCGGCGATCTAGCAACCATCCGCTACGTCATTGCGGGCGCCGAATGCGTGAAGCTTCAGACGCGATCGATGTGGAGCAAAAATGGGGCGATGATCCTCGAGGGGTACGGTGCTACCGAATGCTCACCAGTCCTCAGCTGTAATTTGCCCGATATCAACGAGCCAGGCACGGTCGGACCGATGCTACCCGGCATCGAATGCCGTCTCGAACCTGTCGAGGGAATTGCCACGGGTGGCCGCCTTCACGTGCGCGGACCCAACGTGATGATGGGTTACATGCTCAGCGATCGACCGGGGGTCGTCGTGCCTCCGCAAAGTGGCTGGCACGACACGGGCGATATCGTCGATTTCGATCCCTCGGGGCGCGTCGCGATCAAAGGACGTGCCAAACGGTTCGCCAAGCTCGGCGGCGAGATGATCTCGCTTGCAGCCGTCGAGACTATGATCACGGAGCTTTGGGCCGGGCACAATCACGTGGTGGTCGCCATTCCGGACGCGCGCAAAGGTGAGCAGCTTGTTCTCATCACGGAAAAACCTGAACCCTCGCGCGAGGCGATCATTGCCGCGGCGAAAACGGTCGGCCTGCCGGAATTGTGGGTGCCGAAGCAAATACTGGTCGTTGCCGCTATTCCGCTGCTCGGCACTGGTAAGGTCGATTTTGCCGCGGCAATTCAACTCGCTCTCCGCCAGGCTGTGGTGGTCTGAACGCTCGTGTTGTCACGACGCCGATTTGCGAGCTGCCGCGGCATCGCCATACGATAGTCAAGATGGTGTCATGCTTGCGCGCGAAGCATTTGAGCACTTATGTTTTACGAGAACCGAGCCTCATGCCGATCGAACCACTGACGCCACCCGTTTCAACCGCCACTGCCGCAACCAGGCATCTCGGGCGCAGGGCCCTCTTGGGCTTGGGCATTCTCTCGATCATGACGGTGGCGAGCGGAGCGCTGATGTATTCGACGTTCGAGCCGGGGCAAGCATTTGCGTCCGATGCCGACGCCGCGCGCCGGCTAGGGATACTGTCGAGAATAACGTCTTGGTCGGTCGAAACGCGCGTCGTTTCCGTGCGAGCACCAGCCACCGCGCCAGACACTTTGCTGGTCATCGAAGCCGATGTGATCTCGAAGCTCGATGTTTCCACCGCGCAAAAGATGGCTGAAGAACGCGACCGCACGGATGACACGCCACGGCCGCTCCTCGTTGCAGGGCTTCCAATGTCTCGATCGGCTGAGCTCGATGGATTACTCGCACGAGGGGTCGACGGTATTTTTCTGGATGCGCGATCAGCGATGCAGGCGGCCAAAGCAGCCGGTAACGGTGCAATGAACGATCTTGCCGGACAGATCGTGCTGTTGATAAATCAGGCGCGTTTGTACAATCCCGATTTCGTGCTGGTGCTTCACAACGCCGCCGAACTGACGGCCGACCCGCGTGTCGCGCGTGTCATCGACGGGGTTGCCCAGGACAACCTGTTGTATGGACTCGACGGTGTCGGTGTCGCCAACAGTGGTAACGAGATTGCAGTGGCGTTGCACGATCTCAATCGTGTGAAGCGGAGTGGACGTCCGGTATTTATTGCCGAGAGCCTGGGAGCGGATGCAGCTGCTGCTCGATCGAATACATACCGCAAGCTGGCGGAACTCGGATTTATTACCCGTATTGCCGATCCTCAAAAGCCTTCGTGACGGGTCCAGCCCGGCAAAAACCGAAAACGTCAAGTTGCTGCTGGCCGATCGATAATGCCGGCCGCGGCGTTTGTTTCTGGCCGCGCCAACGTCGCCGGGCGGATTATTCACGGCTGAATGTCGGGGACTGAAGTTATCCACGGTCGCCAGCGCGGGTGTATGCTATCGGCTTCGAGATAAACGCAACAGGAGTGCGCCGTGCCCGCTATTCTAAATTCACCGCTGTTATGGGGCATTGTCGCCTTCGTCGCTATATTCGCCTATGTGGCCGGGCGCAAATCCAGCTTGCAACTGGGTTCGAAAAATCCCACTCAGATGGAGCCGATGCAACCTATGCAGCCGGCCGGTTCTGCACTCAGGCCCGGCCTGCAGTCGACACCACAATTTCAACGCCCGACACCGGTCCGGCCCTCAGTCGCGAGTCGGCCGGCATTGGGCGCGGTGAAGAACTGGGGGTATCAGCTGCAAAACCTCGATATCGCTCGGGCGGCTGCTTCGCCGTTCGATCTGCTGGTCGTCGACTATACCAAAGATGGCTCGGAGGAGACGCGCCTGACGACGGCCGAAATCGAGCGGATGAAGCGCAAGCCTGATGGCAGCAGGCGGATTGTTCTCGCCTACGTTTCGATTGGCGAGGCGGAGAGCTATCGGCCGTACTGGGATGCCAGCTGGAAGAAGAATAAGCCACAGTGGCTGTTGCGTGAGAACCCGGATTGGCAGGAGAACTATTCGGTTTGCTTCTGGGATGCGGGCTGGCAAAACATCATGTGCGGGTCTCCCGACGCTTATCTTGATCGCATTCAAGCGCAGGGGTTTGACGGCTTCTATCTCGACAAATGCGATGTGTTCGAAGACCTCGAAGCGCACGAGAAAAAGGTCGCCGCCACCCGGCCGAATATTCAGCGCGACATGGTGGATTTTGTGACATTGATCGCCAGCCACATGAAGGCGCGCGATCCGCAATTCCTGATCGTCATGCAGAACGCGGAGAGCCTGCTCGAGCATGCGGATCTGATGGCCGTGATTGACGGCGTCGCCAAAGAAGAGCTCGTTTATGGGATCGATGTCGTCGAGAAGAAGAATGCGGCGGACGAGATCGAATACGCTAAATCGTGCCTCGATCGGGCAAAGCTTGCCGGCAAGGCGGTGTTCGTGGTCGAATATCTCAACGCACGCGACAAGATTGCAAAGGCTGCGGCGTTGATCGAGGGCTGGGGCTATGTGCTCTATGTTGCGCCCAAGGATCGTGACTTGAAACGTCTTAATTACGACGTTCTAGAAGCCTGAGCAGCGACCAGCCCGGCTTTAACTTACCACTCGTGGACTGCCGGATCGACGGGTTGTTGCCGATGAATGTCAGGTAGTTCAGATTAACGAGCGTGCGTTCTGCGAGTACGAACGCTGCGAACGCCGAGATCAAGCAACTGAGGAAAAAACCGACGCCGTAGTAGTCCTCGCTGAGTTCGATCGTTGCCGCGGTGAGCGAGAGGTTCAGCGTGAAGAACAACAATTGCAGGGCAAGATACAAACGACGGCGGTCGAAGAACAGAAGCAGTGAAGTCGAGGCGATAAAAATGAACTGAAATACAGCGCCGAGGGCACCAAAGCGCAGGATCGCGATTTGACGGAATTGCAGGTTCAGCGCCTCGACGATCGCGGGCGCGCTGAGGATCAGCACCACGCAAACGCCGACCTGCGCAATGGTGATCAACGACAGATTGTCGAGCGTATTTCTGCTCAATCTGGCGCGACGGTTTTCGATCTGACCGATCGTGCCGTGCGATTGTATGATCGCGTAATAACTTTGATAGTGATCGAAGAAATCGGTTTCGAGCTTCATGACGAAGGAAGCGAGTGCCGGGATCAGTGCCAGGGATGAAATAAACATTGCGCTGTCGTAAAGCGGCGCATGGATGAGCCCAGATTCCAAACGTTCCCCGACCGTCGAATTCCAGAACACCCATTTGTCAACCCATACGCCGGCCGTTCCAAACAGTGCGCCGAGCGCCAAATGCCAATAGGTGCCTGCGCCTTGCCAGAGTTCCGTTACCCCGTGCCAAGGCGCGACAAGGGGCTGAGGAAAGGTTCGCAGAACGCGGATCGTCAGGCCGAGGAATGTCAAGGTGAGGCCAAGCATGAAGCCTGCAACCATTCCCGTTGCGCCCAGGTCCTGGGCCGCGGCGCCGACACTGCCAATCAACGCCGCGATAAGACCGACGAGAAACGACAGCGTCACGCCCTTGTAGTCGCGGATCGCTCCACAGAAACACAATGCCACCCAAATTAGCGCCACCAGCATCGACATCGCACCAAGAGCGATCGCGATCGGGGCGGGGAGCGAGAACATGAAACATAAGACGAGTACGCCGAAACCAGATGTCACGAGCGCCCAGATGAAAGTGCCGAATAGCAAGGGCGGGACATTCTGCGGTTGCTTCATCCACAACGCATCTGCAACCCGGCGCGTCGCCACGATCGTTACCGGTGCGGTCAACACGAGCGAGACTGCGAAGGCATAGATCACGATCACGCGAAACGTCGAAACCGTCTGCCGTCCGACAATCTCTTCCGTCAGAAGCGTGATCGCGGCGAGACTGAAAATAGTGAACAGCCACGGACCAGCCGCGATTACGGCGGCGTGGCCAGCGGCCGCGACCACTGACGAGATGGTCTCCTGGCGGCTTAGTTTTCGCAACTGGAAGCCGATGCCGGCCATCGCGCGCGTTCCTTCAGAGAGTTGCGGGTTGCAGGTTTGCGATCGAAGTCGGCTGAGCAATCAGCCGTCCGTACAAATGAGTATAGGCTGCGACCGCTTGCATGGACGTGTATGTTTGGCTGACACGAGCGCGTAATGCTTCGCCATATTTGTGGCGCAGGGCTGGGTCGGCGAGCAGCTTTGCGACCGCGTCGGCGATTTGTATCGGCGCAACCAGATCGGTGACGATGCCCCCGGGGCCAAGTGCCGGCTGCTCGTCGGCGCGGCCCTCGATGATCTCCCGGCAAGAGCCAACGTTGGTCGCAACGAAGGGAATACCCGCCGCTCCTGCTTCAAGCACCACGAGAGGCTGGCTCTCGCTCAAGCTTGTCAGCACGCACACGTGAATGCGCGACATGTAATCGAGTATGTTGACGGTTCCAGTGAACTCGACCGTTGCCCGGAGTTCGAGATCGGCGACCAGTTGCTCGCATTCGGCGAAGTATTCGGGGTCCTCATCCGTCGGGCCAAGAATCAGCGCCCGCGCGTTCGGAATGCGTTGTTTGAGTGCGTGAGCCGCCGTAATGAACGACTTCACGTCCTTGATCGGCACCACCCGACCGATCAGCGCCATCGTCGGTGGCACATCATCACCGGCCGCCTTGATGTTGGAGAAACGTTCAAGGTCGATGCCGTTGGCAATCACCAAAAGTTTCGGCTCGGTGGCGCCTAATACGCGCTGGGCACGCTGGTTGTCTTCGTAAAGGGTGACGACGTCGCCGCAGGCCTCATAACAGGTGCGGGCGTAGGCTTCGAATGCGTGGATCCACATGTCTCGCAGATCCAGCCGCGGATCGTGCAAGGCGTGACCCTTCTCGACGGTGTCGGCGAGCCAATCGGCCATCAGCAATTCAATCCGCCGCTCGTTGGTATAGATGCCGTGCTCGGTCAACACCGCCGGACGGCCGGTCTCGATTGCAGCACGAGCCGCGAGCACGCCTGCATACCCTGTCGAAATCGTATGATAGACGCGCGCTTTCGGGAGTTCGAACTCGAGTGTCGCGAAAAGACCTCCGAGCAGTGCCCGCCACGCCCAAAAATAATCTAGGAACGACGCGTATGGCATCGTCGCATCGTACATGCGTCGGACGATCTCCCAAGCGACGGGCGAATTGAACATGACTTGCGGCTCGACCGTGCCACTGATCGCCTTGAAGGTGGCCATGACGCTGGCCAGCTGTGCTGCTCCGCCGTGATTGATCAAACCCGCAAGGGCATCGGCGAACGCGTCGGTATCTGCCGGTCGGCGCTGACGGATAACCGGGCGCTCGCCAAAATCCTGCAGATAGAGATGCTGGAATGACATCACGTTGGCGGGAAGCTGGTAGCGCGGCGCCTGCGTCGTCGGTCTTGGCCACAGCGTAACAATCGAAAAACTTGTGTCAGGCTGGGTCTTGATTAGCCAATCGATCCAGGCGGAAACGCCGCCGGGAACGTAGGGATAACATCCCTCGACGATAATGCAGACATCGCTGATCGCGTCGTTGGCGCGGGCGTCCACTTTCGGTGCGCCTCTTGATGGGACGGTTGCCAATTGCTGCATTAGCGGGCTCCACCCGTGACATCGACCTTCGCAGGGGCAGCCGCTCGGGCGAGCCGGCGCACACGGTACAATCCGGTGGATGAAATCCGTGCGATGCGGCGTGCGATGCGGAACGCGCCGAACCGACCTTCGCGCAGCAACATTGCCTCGATCGACAAACGATCAGCGACCGGCTCGGCACGCAGTCGGACGGCGTCCACGCGCGAGGGAGCCGTACCCAGCCGATCGGCTACGATTCCCGCTCGAATGCGATCGCTTTCGTCCAACAATCCACTCGCGATGCAGGCACGTAGCTGGTTTGCGGCGCTTATCGCAGCGGAGCTGCCGGGCGCCAGCTGACCGCCGCTAGTGGCACAACGGTCGACGAGGCGGCGCAAATCGATGCGCACGCGCGTCGCGACCGCCGCAGCCTGAACCCGGATGACCGGCTCATCGCTCTTTAATGCCAACATAAGCGCCGGCAGATAGTCTGGATGAAACCCGCGCGCGATCACGCCGAGAGTGGCTTGGCGATCGGCAAGCGATCCGGTTTGCACTATTGCCGAGAACGAGCGTGGCGACTCGCTTGAGAGATCAGCGGTCCGGCCGGTCGCGACCAGATCGTAAAGCTGCGTCAACTCATCGGTATCAACGGCGAGTGCGATCCGTTCGTACCAAGCTTCCAGAAGCAGGCGATCCTCGAGCGCAGGGCGCGAAAAAGCGAGAGTGATCAGGGCTGCAACGGCGCCAATTGGTCCGGTCGCGCTGACTGCTATTGCGGTCAACAGTGGCAAAGCGGCATTGCCACCGGCGCGACCAACGGCTGCGACCCAAAGCGCCAATATCCCCACAAGTGCGACGTGACCAATCAGGAAAACGGGCCAGTCATACGTGGCCTTGATGTAGCCAAATGCCAGCAAGCCTTCGGCAGTAGCGGCCAACATAATGTTTAGCACGACCGATGCGTTAGGCCGCTCGACCGCCCATCCGCCTTTTGCGCGCGAGGGAGGGGCTGGGTGGGTCGCCGGGAGCACTGGTGCTGCCATCTCAGATGGTCACCCGGGACTTGGTCGGGTCAACTGCATCGTCGTCTGCGTTGTTATCTCGAGACCGGTCCCGGCCAAACCAGCGGAGATGACGCAAAAGTCGTCGACCCGATGATTCAGGCTGACTTGCAGGCTGGGCAGAAGGTGTCACGGCCGTTTGCCCGTTTTGCAAGAGCAGCGATTCCATTCCCGGCGCCAGTGCATGTGCGATCGCCTCGAGCGCTGGCAGCACGGCACGGCCGAAAGCCGCGGGATCGATTTCTTCGATCAACAACATGCCGACGATTTTGTTGTCCAGCGCTGATCGTGCAGCGGCTGTGGTGCGCACCGGCACTGCGGCGAGCCCCGCACCCGCCAGCATTAGCTCGCCGGCCTTCGTCAACACCGAGATGCCGTGGGCTTCGCCAACAACTGCCCGATAAAGCGGATCGGTGGTGGAGATCCACGCACGCGTTCCGCCCTCAGGAGGGGTGCCGGCTACCGCAGTCAATCGAAAGCCGGTCGTGTCGGCGGTATAGAGTGTCGCGCGCGCACCGGGTAGCACCAGCGCGATCACGCGCGAAAAAGCTTCCGCTATGCCGCCCACTTTATCGGTGGTGTTGGCGAGCGTCGCCGCGTTGAGCGCCTCCAAAACCAAAAGAATATTTGGCTCGCTGCGGCCGGCGATCTGACGCTCGAGCGACGTGCAGTGTATACGTAGCTTGGTGGCGTAGTCGGAAATCGTCGCATGCTGGTGTGCAAGCTCGGTAATTTGCGTTACCAGCGCTTCTTTGCGTGCGATCTGGCGCATGCGAAACTGTCCAAGCAGCACAGCCGCTCCGACCCATAAGATCGGTTCGATCCAGATCTTCAAGAAATAAGCAAAATACGTTTCCGATGTGGACTGCTCGGGAAACCCGTTGAATGCCGTAATCGCAATTGCAACCCCCGCCGCCAGCAACCCGCTTGCCGTGCCGTATTGCAGGCTCAGCAGCAAAACAGGCGCCCAAAATGGATGTGGCCGGATGTCGGCAATGTCGATGCCCGGATGCAGCCAATCCGCGCCGGCGATCAGACCGAATAGAACGATAATTTCGATCAGAGCCGAGAATGGGGGCAAGACCGGAAAATGCCCTGATCGCAGCGGGGCTGGCAAAGGCAGTTGCGATTGGCTTGCGAGGGTCAATGCTCTACTCCGTGGGCATCGGACACCGAAGTGGGGACGCCCGTCGAGGTTTCGTCGCTAGTTACCAGACGTGCTAGCGGGTTAGCAACGCCTCCCCAATCAGATGGATCCGGTGTCAACCTCTGCCGGCAGGTTGTCCGGGTGATCCGAAAGGCGCCGGTGCTGTTTGCGGAGCGATATTCTGCTTGCCGCGATATTTCGACAGCGCACCACCGGGACGGAACCGGTATCGTTTGACCGTTCGCTTTGGGCGGCGGATCATCCTCGGCTCAACTGTAACGCGACCGGTCTGCGCTTGCGGGACCGGTTGCACTTGTGTCTCGACGCCGAGGCGGCGAAGGGCAACTGTCGCGGCCTCGTCCCGTCCGCTATTGCTCATCAGCTTGGCCCACAGCGATAATCGCCACTCGTCGAGTTCATCGACGGCGACCGACGAAAGCAGCGACTGGCCAGCTTCGGGTGTTCCACGTTGCAGGGCCACAGCCGCGCTCAACAGCGAGTTGCCGGCCAACACTTCGGGCCGAATGACGGCCCTGACCGCATCAAACTCGGCTTGCCTTCCGACAGCGGCAAGCGCCTCTGCGAGTGCCACGAGATTATCCTGCGGCACTTTCGCGAGCCCGAATCGCTGTGCTCCAACCATCGCGTTTTCCGGATCTTCCGCGTCGAGACATGCAATGATGAAGCGCGACACGGTATCGAGAGAGGCCAGCTTGGCCTTTTCGATCCAGCCTCGCAGATAAGTCTTGGCTGCAAAAGTCTCGCCGCGATCCAACATGACGTCGGCAACGGCGAGAGAAACGGAATCACCTTGAATCGAAATCTCTCGGGTCAGTTCGATTGCCAGATCGTGCTTGTTTTGGTTGACCAGGGTTTCCGTCAACGCCAGGCCAAGGCTCGGTTCGCGGGCGCCGCGCAACCAACGCACAGCCCTTCGATAAGCTTCGCGCGGCTGGTCCAGTTCGAGCAGGATGACGAAAAGTTCGATCCGATCTTTTTCGGTTTTCAAGCGCCTGACATCGTCGACCATGCGCAATAGGGTTGAGGCTTGTGCCAAGTCGCCATCGACGGCGACCAACGACGCCAAACGGGTCATGTCTTCAGGGCGACGGTAGCCTCGCAATCGGCAATTCTGGATGGCTGCCTGCTCTTCGGAATATTGTCCGTCGCGACGGAGGATGCCGATTAGTTCCTTGCACGCATCCTCCGAATAGCGCTGGGCGATTTGAGCCTGAAGCGCGCGGATATATGCCGGCTCGTCCTGCGTCATCTTGTAAAAGCTGATCGCACGCCTTTGAACGTTCGCGTCGCGCGGGTTTCGCTCGATCAGCAATCGCAGCAGCACGCCGGCCTTGTCAATTTGGCCGAATTGTTCGTAAAGCCCTTGCAGCTCGAAAAGCGTGCGAAAGCTCTGATCGCCGGCGAGGTAGCTTTGCTCGAGCAGCGCGCGTGCCTGCTGCGATTGTCCGTCCCGCTGGAGCATCGCGACCCGTTGGATCTGACCCGGCAGCAGTTCGTAACCCAAACCGAGCGCGCCAACGAAAAGGATGCCCATGACGATCCAGTGCGGAGCAATGGACGGCAGCGCAAAGAACCGTTGCCAGCCTGGAAAAAGCTCATCGTTGAAGCTTGCCGCAGCTGGAGCGATCGTATCGGGGTTACTCATGGCAATCGAACCGGATCGTCAGGGGCTCCAGCGCATTTTGGTCGATGGCAAGCGAGATCAGGCCTTGCGCATCCGCCCATCGAACTTCCTGCGAAAACAGGTGATCTTGCCGCTCGACCGAAATCCGAAATGCCCGGCCGGCAGTCGTCGACCAGGTCATCGAGCCTGGTCCATAACCTTGCGCCAGCACCTGAAAACCGCACGCGTTGTCGGTACGATTCGAAATCGACCAACGGCTCTCGACAAGGCTCGCCGTTTGAACTGCCGGCGGCTGGCGGTTCGCCTCAACACTGCGAGACCGCACGGCAATAACAGCGCGATCGATAGCGGAATCGAGTGCCACATAAAGTGAACCTTGGTGCCGGTTCGAACCGAGAACGCCATTGCTTCGGCCACTGTCGATTTCCAATAGGTCGGCGTCGTCGAAACGGACCGTCGACAACGACCCTCGATTGGCCACTGTCCAAGCGGACGCATCGACTTGCTCGATTTCCACTCCGAAAAAGTCGTCGGCGATAGCGGCATAACGTGCCGCTGTCACCGGGATCACGTTTGAGCGTCGGGCCAACGCGACAAAGTGCTTGATCGAGGCGAGAGCGGATGGCTTCTCGCCCGAGTACATGTGGTAGTAGAGATTGAACGGCTTGAGGCGGCGCGGCACTTCCGTATTGTTCAATGTGTTTTCGAGCATGAAGAAGCCGTAAAAAGGCCCGAGCCAGTCGTTCGTATACGTGTTCTCATTGCTATTGACGGCGAAGATTTGCCGCTCTTTGCCGACCGGGCGCGAAATTGGCGGCACGAAGACCACCGAGGGATATTCCTTGTCAAGCCGACTGTCGCCACCATTCATATTGCGGACGCCGGCCGCTCTGGTCGCAGCGATCGCTGCTTCGAACGGCGTCGTGTCACCGCTCCAGAAATAGATTTTCGCTTTTTTGCCTGGCGGGGCAAGGCTTTCCGCCACGCTCAGCGCCCCCTGCACCTCTTTCGCAACGTCGAAGGGCTCTTTAAGATACGTGCGCGGCAGCGTGCTAGATCCGGCGATATACTTGTTCGATTTGTCGGCCGTCATCGTCTTGCCGGCGGCCTTGAAGACGAGGCTGCGCATCTGATCTGCTACGGTCGATGCCGGTCGCGCGGCTTTCTCGATCAGATCTTCTTCGGCTGCCCGATCGTAGGTCTCGAAAAAACTCCACGTGAAAGGGTGTGAGTAGGTATGGCTCGCGACTTCGACCTGCGGCAACGCGTAAATTTTGCGTGCGATGTCCCGGCCGATCGCCGTGCCGCCCAGCTCGGGGATGACATCGCCCGCAATAACGCCGACTGAAACCGAGAGATCTGGATAAGGCTCGATCACCTCGCGGCGAATGACATCGGCGGAAAACACCTGCGCTTCGCGATAGCCCTCGACCTCTGAGACATTGTTCCAGCCGTCGCCGTCGATGTGGCTGAAATACATGCGCCGCCCCGCTAGCGTGGTGACGTCCGGTACTGGGAAACGGTCGTCGCCGAAAGCTTTCTTGAAGAAGAGGAACGGATTGACAGTCCATTGCATCTTCTCGGTGTTGTGCTCGTATTGGATCGTATATTCATCCGACACGAAGCCTCCTGCCGGATTGGTCGTGATTAGCGCCGCGTCGGCGGTGCCAATGCGTGGCGCCTTGGCCGCAAGATGAACGGTCGCCTTCCCCGGGATGGCACTAAAAACGCGGAAGTCCGGCAATACCTTATCGATCGGACGCTCGAAGCCGGCCATTGCTTTGTCGTTGGTCGTGATGCCGGCGTTATGGGTGACTGATACGAACTGATTGACGGGTGTAAGGCCAATCCGGGCCAGGATACGCGTCGCGAGCGCGGTCGAGTTCGGCGGTTCTGGCGGTGCCATCTCGGCCAGAAAAGCATAACGTATGCCCGTAGCGGTGACCTGGTCGAGCCAAGTGAGGTAGGACTCGACGGAGCGCATGGGTTCAATGAACCACGTGAGTACGCCACGATAACGCCCCATGTCGGCGACCACCGGCAGAGCGCCGTTTACATCGACGTAATTGAGCTTATAGCCGAGCCAGTTGAGCGGCATCTCGGCAATTTGATGTATGCGCGTCGTCTGTGGCGTCTTCTCGTGACGGCTGTCGTAGAGGGCAAGGATTTCGCGGCGCACACTGCGACCGGCATATTCGATGTCGAGGGCCACAGCCGAATTCACGGCATGCGGCCCAGTGAGGCTCACCATGAACAGAAGGATCAGCCGTAGCAGGCGGGGAAATTCTTTCATGGGCTCATCTTATGCCGTATTCGCCGTCATATCGGAACATGCCGCGACGACCAGAACAAGACGACAATAGCCTTATCCTTCGACTAAACATCGTGTTCACCACCTTGGCCCGCCTAGCGCGATGATCTACTACGGCACCCACAGCTTGAGCAGCCGATAATTCGCGACGATATAGAACGGAGATCCGCATGCGTTTGGCCATGCTCGCCCGCAATCCAGGCCTGTACTCTCATCAGCGTCTCGTGGCCGCTGCGCGCGCGCGTGGTCATGACATCGATGTAATCAATACGTTGCACGTCCACATGAATATCACGTCGAACCGGCCGACGCTGCGTTATGGCGGCGAAACTTTGCCGATTTACGATGCGGTAATTCCACGCATCGGCGCCTCCATCACGCACTATGGCTTGGCTGTCCTGCGTCAGTTTGAGATGCAAGGCGTGTATCCGCTGAACGAGAGCGTGGCGATCGGTCGTTCACGCGACAAGCTTCGCGCATTGCAACTGTTGGCACGCGATGGGGTCGGTTTGCCGGTGACTGCATTCGCGCACGGGCCGCGTAAAGCCGAGGACGTGATCAAGGAGGTTGGCGGGACACCGGTTGTCATCAAGCTGCTGGAAGGTACGCAGGGCATGGGCGTGATCCTCGCGGAGACGGACGCGAGCGCGAAATCGATCATCGAGGCGTTCAGTGCCGCCAACGTCAACATAATGGTGCAAGAGTTCATCCGCGAAGCCGACGGCAGCGACATCCGCGCCTTTGTCGTCGGCAGCAAAGTGATCGCGGCTATGAAGCGGACCGGCAGCGAGGGAGAGTTTCGCTCGAACCTGCATCGAGGCGGCAAAGGTGAGAACCTCCGGCTAAAACCTGAAGAAGTCGACGTGGCTTTGAGGTCGGCTCGTGTGTTGGGCCTCAATGTATGTGGCGTCGATATGCTGCGCTCCAAGCGTGGACCCGTGGTGATGGAAGTGAACTCCTCGCCGGGCCTCGAAGGGATCGAACGCGCCACCGATATCGACATCGCCACCGAGGTCATTAAATTTCTCGAGCGTCACGCGCGCCATGGCGAAACCAAAACGAAGGGTCACAAGGGCTAAGCGCAATCGTCTAGAACGAGGCACAGATCTGCTGTTGGGTCATCAACACCGACTGCTGTTGATAGCGCGTCTTGTAAAGCGCGATGATTTCGCCGATTTTTGCCAGCGTTGCTGCGTCCGGCTCGACGATCAGGCTCAAGACTTTGCCAGGTTCGCGGACGATGCGGCCGCTGCCCTTATCCTTCCACTGGCCCTCGATTGTCGTGACGCTTAGCCCCTCGGGAAATCGAGGGGTGATTTCCTCGTCGAGAAATTTCGACCACGCGTTATCAGAAACGCCCAACACCTCCCCGATATTGCGACCGAAATAGAGGTCGACCACGGCCCGCGCCTGCATTCCGTTCGGACAATTTAGTGCCGCGGCTGGTGCTGAAGCGGCAATCACGAAAGCCAGGAGAATAGCAGTTGCATGGCGCATGGCAGTCCCACATTTTTGAGCGCGCTGAATAATCCGAAGCTATAGCGCGGTGGCGATTGTGCGTGCAAAGTCTCCCGCGTGAACGGGTGGTGGGCTCATGCAACAATTTGACTACGTCATCGCCGGCGCCGGGTCTGCGGGCGGCGTGCTCGCGGCGCGACTAAGCGAGAACCCGAGCACCCGCGTGCTGTTGATCGAAGCTGGTCCTGCCAACCATTTCTATTCGCGGTTTCCCATCAGCTTCGGCCTGTTGATGCAGAACCCAGCCGCCAACTGGCTGTACGAATCCGAGCCCGAGTCTGGCACCGCAAATCGGGCGATTCCTGTACCGCGCGGCAAAATGCTCGGCGGATCGAGTTCGATCAACGGATTGGTGTGGGTGCGCGGACAGCCGCTCGACTACGACACCTGGGCGCAGAAGGGTGCGCGCGGCTGGAGCTGGTCGGATGTGGCCCCGCTGTTCGCGCGGATCGAGGACTTCGAGCGCGGTGGCGCCGAGGGGCGTGGCGAGGGTGGGCCGCTGCACGTCTCGATCGTGCCAGATGAAAATCCGCTTTACGGTGCGCTGTGCAATGCGGCGGTCGAGGCCGGCTACCGCGTCAATCCCGATTACAACAGCGAAGATCAAGAAGGTATCGGCAAGACCCAGGCCAGCATTCGACGCGGGCGCCGCATGAGCGTCGCGCATTGCTATCTCGAACCGGCTAGGAAGCGGCCTAATCTGCGGATCGTCACCGAGGCCACCGTTCAACGCGTCTTGCTCGAGGGGCGCAAATGCGTCGGGGTCATCTATCTGCATCGCGGACAGTTGGTAGAGGCGCGGGTGGGACGCGAAGTGATTTTATCGACCGGCGCGATTGCCACGCCGCAGCTTCTCGAATTGTCCGGAATTGGGCGACCTTCGGTCCTTCGGGCGCATGGCATTACCGTTGAGCATGCGCTGCCGGCGGTGGGTGAAAACTTCCGTGATCACATCAATGCGCGCATCATTTGGCGCGTGAAAAACAGGCGTGTCTCCTACAACTATAAGGCGCGCGGGCTCGGTGCAGTCTCGGAAGCAGTGCGGTACATGACAACAGGTGGCGGCTTCTTCAGTTTGCCGTCGGCACCGTTGGTCGCATTTCTGAAAACGAGGCCCGAGGTTGCGACACCCGACGTCCAGATGCATCTGATCCCCTACTCGATAAAGGATCCGAAACGGCGCAAACTGCAGGATTTCCCGTCCATGACGATTGCTTGTTATCAGTTGCGGCCAGAGAGCCTGGGTTCGGTGCACATTCGCTCGAACCGACCCGGCGACCAGCCCGCGATCCGGTTCAATTTTTTGGCGGATAACATCGATCAGCGCACCATGGTCGATGGTTTTCGAATGATGCGCCGCATTGCCGGGGCGCATGCCATGGACGACCTGCGTGGTGACGAACACTCGCCAGGCAAGGTTGTCGAAACCGACGCGGAGATTCTGCAATGGATACGTGCCAATTCGCAGACGGCATACCACCCGATCGGCACCTGCAGGATGGGGCACGGGCCGAACACCGTCGTCGATGAGAAGCTGCGAGTGCACGGTCTCGAACGACTGCGCATTGCCGATGCCTCGATCTTTCCGACGATGCCGTCCGGCAATACCAATGCCCCCGCGGTCATGGTCGGGGAAAAAGCCGCCGACCTGTTGCGTGAGGCGGAATAACACCGGGCCACGACAAAACACGTGTTGACAACGCCTGCGCGAGCGACGGTAATTGTGGCGGCTTTCATAAGTGGTCGGCTTACGGCTCATATGGGGAGAGAACGTCATGAGGAAGACACGGGCGGAGGCGCTTGAGCAGGTCATCATGAACCGGCGCCGGTTTCTCGAAGTATCCGCGAAATTTGGATTTGGCGTGGCCGTCGTGGCAGCGTCTGCGGGCCTGCTCTGGGACATTCAGGCCGTTGCCCAAGTCGCGCAGGATGAGGCTTCGAAAGAGGCGGCCGCAAAAGTAAAAATGCAGTTCGCCACCGAGTACAAGATCGAGGATTTCGTCAAATACCCGGTGATGCAAGGCAAGTTCAAAGAGAATTTGGAGACGGCTTCGAAAGGCGAAATCTTCGTCAAGCTGTTTCCGGCAGGATCGCTCGGCATCGGCGCGGCATTGGCGCAGAAAATTCAGTCCGGCACGATTTCGGGAGGGGCGGTCTCGCTTTCTAATTTCTCGCCGTTCACACCGGTCGTCGACATCATCAACATTCCCTATTGGTGTGGCGAAAATCAGCGTTTCGCGAACCTCGTGACCAGTGCCGCCTGGAACGACGAGATCACACCGAAGGTGATTGAGAAGGGCTACAAGCCCATGTTTTATTACACCGTTGATCCGCGCACGATCGCCACGCGCAAGGGCTACAAGGCCGTCAAAGTCCCAGCCGACATGGCCGGCATGAAAATGCGCACACCGCCATCGGCAATGTTGCAGCAGATCTATAAGCTTGCCGGTGCAAACCCAACCGTCGTCGCCTGGGGCGAGACGGCGGCCGCGATCAAACAGGGCGTGGCGGACGGACTCGATCCCGCGATCACCGCTCTTGCCACATTCGGGTTCCACGACATTCTAGGTAACGTCACGTTCGTGAAAAGCGTGCCCGATGCGCAGATGTTCGCGTGCAACGCTGGCTGGTACAAGTCGTTGTCGGATGGCCAGCGCAAGGCTTTCGACGAGGCTTCCGCCAAAACTCAGGTCGAGACGTTCGCGCAGATTGGCAACGCGCGAAAAGAGTCTATGCGCATCATGAGTGCCGAAGGTTGCCAATTCCACCAGTTGACCGACGATCAGTATAAAGCCTGGGTCGATGCGTGTGGCGAGCAAAAGAAGGAGTGGGACGAGTTCAAGATCAAGCTCGCCGGCTCGCTCGACAATTTCGAAAAGTTCAAAAAAGCCGCCAACACGAAGGGCCCAATTACGGTCGCCGATGCTTGAGGAACGGGAACACTGATGCTGCGAGGTAAATCTTGGCTGGTGATCTCAACGTCATTGTTCGCCACGTATACGGCCTACGTCGTATGGGCCAAGTTTGCCGCCGTGATCGGCACGATACCGGTACGGTTGAGTGAAACGGCGGAGTTTCTCCTGTTTCTATCGGCAGTCGTCACCTTTGCACTCCAGGTCTTCGTCGAGGACGCCCGGCGCGGCGAAACGGGCGACGCTCGCGGGGATCACGACGCATGAGGCAGCTACTCGACGCGCTCGACCGTAATGCCGAACGCTACCTCATGTTGACCGCCTACGTGTTCTGTTGCGCGGTGATCATCCAGGACGTCGCACGGCGGTTTCTTTTGAACTACTCCGCTGCTTGGAGCCAAGAAACCGCGCAGTATGCATTTATCTATCTTGGCTGGATCGGCGCCGCCTACGCCGTAAAAGAGCGCGCGCACATTCGTTTTGATATTCTGCAGAACCGATTGCCAGTGCGGCTGCACGGCTACATCTTCATTGCTGGCGAAATCGCGACGATCCTTTTTGCGGTCATCGCACTGCGCTATTCGATGCACACCATCGGCACCCTCTGGCAGTACGGGGGGGCCACACCGGTTCTTCGCGTTTCCAAGATTTGGGCTGAGGCTGCCGTGCCGATCGGGTTCACTTTGATCACCTTGCGCTCGCTGCAAGCTGTGTGGCGCGACGTGATCGACATAAGTGCCGGCCGGCAGGTCAACAAGGGCAAAGCCCTGTTCGAGGAATAGGCACGACTACATGGCCATATCACTTTCGATCCTGCTGGCCGTGATATTGGTCGTGATCGGCATACCTTTCTGGGTCAGTCTGGGATTGGGCACGGCGGCGCTATTGTGGTCGACAGGCGCCATGCCATTGCAACTTATCGGCGAGGCGCTGTTCGATGGCATCGACAGTTTTGCCCTCATCGCAATTCCACTGTTTGTGCTGACGGGCGATGTCATGGTGCGGTCGGGTCTCGCATACCGGCTGCTCGATTTCGCAGAGGCGAGCTTCGGTTCGCTGCGTTCCGGCTTCGGCTCGGCGACCGTGATGGGATGCGGATTATTCGCGTGCATCTCGGGCTCCGATGCCGCTGATGCTGCAGCCATTGGGCGCATTACGATGGACCGTCTGCAGGAGAAAGGGTATCCCAAGCCATACGCCTGTGCTCTTGTCGCATCTGGCGCCTGCACCGGAATTTTGATCCCGCCATCGATTGCCTACATCATCATCGGTCTGGTTCTGGGCATTTCATCGTCGACATTGTTTCAAGCAGCGTTTGTGCCGGGCGTAATGATCCTGGCGGCCGTTATGATCACCAACGCGATCATCAACCGCATTCGAGGCTTCGAGCGCAGCGGCGACACGTTTTCATTCATCCGTTGGCTGAGCGCCCTCAACGCCGCCAAGTGGGCGCTGCTCATCCCGTTTATCATTCTCGGTGGAATCTATTCGGGTGTGTTCACGCCGACCGAGTCGGCGGCGGTCGCAGCGTTCGTCGCCCTTGTCATCGGCATGCTCCAAAAGCGCATCGCGCTGGCAGACTTTCCAGCGATGCTCGGAGCTTCGGCGCGCGTTTGCGGTGTCGTGCTTCCGATCATTGCCGTGGCACTTCTGTTTGCTCAAGCACTGACTGTCGTCGACGTTCCGCAGAAATTCGTCGGTGGTGTGATGGGTCTGGCGACTTCGATCCCTTTCGTTGATAGCAAAACCGCCGTCATCCTGATGATGCTCGTCATTTGGGTGATCGCCGGTTGCTTCATGGAAACCGGACCAAACATCGTCGTGCTGGGCCCGCTTATGCTGCCGCTCGCGAAACAAATTGGCATGGACCCGATCCATTTCTGCGTGTTCATGATCACGACACTTGGGCTTGGCTTCATCACGCCACCGTTCGGCTTAAATCTGTTCGTCATGAGCGGGCTCACACGAACGCCGGTGACCGCTATCGCGCGTGAGGCTCTGCCGTTTGTCGCGGCGATGATCATCGTTGCAGCTTTGATCGGCTTCGTGCCGACAATTTCGCTTTTCACTTTGAAATAGGCGACCGGGCACGTTTGACTACGGACCCTCTGGAACAGATTGACAGACAATCTTATTGAGTGGCACTCCTTTGCCGCGGGATCAGTCGCGACGGGTGGTGTCGATCATCTCCAGGCGTGCAACGCACGAATATATCGAACAGGGGCCGGGCTGATGACATACACCGCCGAAGTCGTGAATTACTTGCGCGATAGCACGCTCGACCAGATCCCTCACGACGTGCGCCACGAAGCCAAGCGGGCACTCTTGAATTTCGTCGGTTGCGCGTTGGGCGGAGCCGAGCATCCGGCCATGGACATCGCCATTGCCGCGTTCGGCCCCTATGCCGGCACACCAACCTCAAGCGTACTTGGCCGCCGCGAACGCTTCGATCCCTTGTTTGCCGCGTTGTTGAATGGCATCAGCTCGCACGTTCACGACTATGACGATACGCTGCCAAAGAACTACATTCATGCGAGTTCGCCGGTAGCGTCTGCGCTGTTCGCATACGCCAGTGTCAACAAGGTAACCGGCGCGGATTTCCTCCACGCCTTCATTCTTGGGTTCGAGCTGGTGTCACGGATTGGCAACGCCACCTACCCAGCCCACTACGATGCAGGGTGGCACAGCACCGGTTCGATCGGCGTGTTCGGTGCGGCCACGAGCGTGGGAAAGTTGCTCGCGCTCGATGCCGACGGAATGACCTATGCCATCGGGTTGGCGGCGACCCAGGCGGCGGGCATCCGCGAAATGTTCGGCTCGATGGGCAAGGCATTTCATCCCGGCCGTTCGGCGCAGAGCGGCTATATGGCGGCACTTCTCGCGCAAAAGGGATTTACGACCGGCCATTTTCCACTGGAAGGGCCGCGCGGGTTCGCAGCGGTCACCTCCAAGGCTTTCGATCTTGCGAAGTTGACTGCCGGCTTGGGCACGGACTTCGATCTGCGCGTCAACGCCTACAAACCTTTCCCGTGCGGCATCGTCGTCCACCCGACCATCGATGCGTGCATTCAGCTTCGCGCAAAACATCATCTGACGGCTGATAAAATTGCGAAGGTGGAATTGCGTGTCGCGCCATTGGTCAAAGACCTGTGCAATCAAAGGGACATAAGCGCTGGTCTTCAAGGCAAGTTCTCGATCTATCATGCAGCCGCCATTGGCCTCGGCCGGGGCAAGGGCGGCCTCGCCGAATTCACCGACGACGCCGTCAATGATCCAGCCTTGAAATCCTTGCGCGAGGCGACCACCGCGATTGCCGATTCGAACGTAAGAGAGGATGCGGTGAGCGTTACCGTGCACCTCAAGGACGGGCGTAAGGTGGCGATCAATCTGGAACAATCGCTGGGCAATTTGGCTCGCCCGTTGAGCACAGCGCAGCTCGAGGCCAAGTTTCGCGACCAGGCAACAGTCCTCTCCTCGACGCAATTGGATCGCGCCATAGCAGCCTGCTGGGGCATCGAGGAAATGGCCGATGTTTCGACACTGATCGGCTGCTGTGTTCCAACAACTGCTGCCTGAGTTAAGCGACTAGCAATCAATTTTTTTGGAGGGCGGATGAGACATTTTCGGGCGCTGCTGCTTAGCGGATTAATGGTGTTGCCGCCAAGTTTCGCCAAAGCGGAGGTGGACGAGCT
>JANLXZ010000448.1:0-1732 GCA_031365375.1 Hyphomicrobiaceae bacterium
TTCAACAAGTGGACGCTCTCCGAAGACTTCCTGACCAACACGCTCAACGTGCCGGCAGCCAAGCTCAACGATCCCGCGTTCGATCTGTTTGCGCACCTCGGTTTCTCGAAGAAAGATGTCGAAGCCGCCAACGAGCACGTTTGCGGAGCGATGACGCTCGAAGGCGCACCGCACCTCAAGCCTGAACACCTGTCCATTTTCGATTGCGCCAATCCGTGCGGCCGCAAGGGTAAGCGCTACCTTTCCGTCGTGAGCCACATCCGCATGATGGCCGCGAGCCAGCCCTTTATTTCAGGCGCCATCTCGAAGACCATCAACATGCCCAACGACGCGACCGTCGAGGATTGCAAGCAATCGTACATGCTGTCGTGGCAGCTCGCGCTCAAAGCCAACGCGCTTTATCGCGACGGCTCCAAGCTGTCGCAGCCCTTGAACAGCCAAGTGCTTGGCGATGACGACGAAGATGCCGACAGCGCCGCCGCCGAGATGACATCCGACAAGCCGATGACCATGCGCGTCGCCGCTCTCACCGAACGGATCGTCGAGCGCATCGTCTATGTGAAGCAGCAGGAACGCGAGAAGATGCCGGGCCGCCGCAAGGGGTACACTCAGAAGGCGACCGTCGGCGGGCACAAAGTCTATCTGCGCACCGGCGAATACGACAACGGCGAACTGGGCGAGATTTTCATCGACATGCACAAGGAGGGCGCGGCGTTCCGCTCTCTCATGAACAACTTCGCCATCGCCATTTCGCTCGGCCTGCAATACGGCGTGCCGCTCGAAGAATATGTCGATGCGTTCACGTTCACGCGCTTCGAGCCGGCCGGTCCCGTGCAGGGCAACGACTCGATCAAATACGCGACGTCGATCCTCGACTATGTCTTCCGCGAACTCGCGGTCAGCTACATGTCGCGCTTCGACCTCGCCCATGTCGATCCGACCGAGAGCAATTTCGACGCGCTCGGCAAGGGCGTGGACGAAGGCCGCGACCCCGCGCATTCGAGCAAGTTCGTGTCCAAGGGCCTGACCCGCTCGCGCACCGACAATCTCGTGGTGATGCGCAACGACGCGGTCTCTTCTCCCTCCCCGCTTGGGGAGGGTGGCGCGCGCAGCGCGTCGGGTGGGGGAGCCAACGTGACGGCGATGTCCGGCGCACACGCTGCCACGGCGCTGAAAGCCGCCGAGCCCGCGCATCAGCTCTCGCCGACCGAAAAGCTGCAGCAGCAGGCCTGGAGCAAATCGGGATCGGCCGCCGCCAACCAGCCGTCGAAGGCGGAGCGCCGCGCCGAAGCCAAGGCCAAAGGCTACGAGGGCGACTCGTGCGGCGAATGCGGTCAATGGACGATGGTCCGCAACGGCACCTGCATGAAGTGCGACACGTGCGGAAGTACGACGGGGTGTAGCTAGCATATCGCATCATAAAAGGGCGGCTGTGCCGCCCTTTTTCAGAACTAATCATACAACCTTACGGCAACATCAGCGGAAGATGCATGGTGACTAATAACATGAAGGCTTGCGGGTTTTCGTTTCAAAAAGACCGCATCCGAATAATCGAACTCGCGAGAATAAATGGTGCGATCGAGTTCAAAGAAAAAAAGATTGTCAATATAGATTCAGCTCTACCACTGCCAGAGCTATCGGATCGTTACATCAAGCATTTTCGTGAACACCTAAATGGAAGTCATCCCGATATAGTTGCAGCAAAACGAGTTTGGGAATCAAGCGATAGCTT
>JANLXZ010000467.1:0-4647 GCA_031365375.1 Hyphomicrobiaceae bacterium
TTGCCACCTCGCGAAGCGCTGCTTGACTGAGTGTTTGTTCAGCGTGCGAGCCCGGCGCTTTGACTGGAGGGTAGTCCCTCTCGCAGTGCTCTTTCGAGTGCTGCATTGCCGGCGCGATCGGCAAGCGCTTCCGGCACCACCCATAAGCGGTAACTACCCGCCGTGACGGGTCGGCGGCAGACGAGCCTCATGCCTTCGATGCGGCAATCGGAGTCTACATCGATGATCTGGCTTTCGCGACGATCGTGGGCCAAAACCTTCATGTCAACCGGCTGCACGAAGCCACCCGATCCTGCAAGATCGACGCCACGGAATGTACACCCGAGCGATCGCTGGCAGGCACCGGCTCGCGCGCCGAGCGTGTTGGTGAACCCAAGAACCAAGTTGCGGGCTTTGAGAAGTGCCGGCTTGCCGGACCCTTCGCTTACGTAACAACCGTCTTTGACGCACAGCACCGGATCGGCGGTCTTTTCGAAACGCCGGATGCCTTTGTTGCCCGGCTCCATGACGATCATAATCGTCGCGCGCGAAGCCGATCTAAGTGGCTGGGCAATTATCGCCAACGTCTCAGGTCCGGAGTTCGTCAGCGGTGCCGCTTGCTGTTGCGGGGACGATGGTAATGCGGCGAGAATCGAAGGATCCGGCATGGCCAGGGGCGTCTTAGCTTCGCGAATAGCATCAGCACGTCGAAGACTTTCCGTGAGTGCCTTCGCTTCGGCTTCGCGCTTTGCTTCGAGTGTCCTGATTTCTGACTGGCGCGCTTGTTCAGTGAGCCGTTCCAGCTCCACGGCTTTTAGGACGGCCTCGTCAGCGGCCAGCCGTCTGGTGAGTTCGGCAGCCTTTGCGTCGGCGATCAACTTTTCTTCGGCAAGACGCCGGTGTTCCGCCATCCGAATGTCATCTGCCTTTTTTTGCGCCTCCATAGCTTTGGCGGCCGAAGCCATAGCCACGATCTGCGTCGCCCTGTGCTCCTCGGCAAGCCGCTGACTATTGGCTTGAGCATCCGCCTTTGCCTTTTCAGCGGCGATCGCCGCAATCTCGGCATTCTCGCGCTCGGCACGTGCGACGTCCATTTCGCTACGACGTGCTTCGGCTTCGGCCCGGGCTGCGGTCAGCATTTCTGCTTCGTCGGCTTTCAGTTGCTCGGCCGATATGGCAGCGGCGGCCGCTGCCGCAGCTTTTCTTGCCTTGTCATCTGCGCGCTTCGCCGCAACTTCCGCGGCCCGCTTCTTTGTCGCCAACTGCTGCGCCTCGTCCGCGACCTTGCTGGCAGCGTTTGATTTTTGGGTAGCTGCTACCATTGAGCCATCGGGAGCAGGTAAAGGCGACGCGGCGGAATTCGTTTCCGCAAATCGTTCAGCCATTTGTTCTCCAGGCGATTTGGCCTGGGCGGGGTTGGCCGTTTCGACATCACACGATGCCAACAAGACGGCGGCAATAGCCACCACGAGCGCCGCTGTTATTGAACGGTCTGCTGCTTTTGCCATGACGCGCCCACTGAAAAATTTCCTGCCCAGGATAGGGAAAATCGGTTATCGCCGCCGATCGAATGCAGTCAATTATCCGCCGTGACTTTGGCAATAAAGCGGATGAAAGTTGAATTGATGCTGAATAATTTTAACGGCGTTTGCTGATCAAGCAACGTCGAGCCCGAATTCCGCCGCAGAACTTTCCAGCCAATGCCATAAGTTCGCGGCGAAACTTCGCATGAGCGCAAGCTCGAACACGGCCAACCCCGCATCATCCGGCAGCCGCGTGACTTGTACAGTCAACAACGCAATGGGCGTGATGGCTGTGTCGCCGGTTCTGAACGCGCTCGGGTGCAGATCGATCATGCAACCTTTGGCGAGCATGTCTCGAACCCGTTGGCCCGCAACGCGGATCAGGACACGCCCATCGGATTGATCGGTTACTGCGGCGAGCCCGGCCAAATCCTGCGCAAGCTCACTGGCGAAAGCCGCGCCGACTTCGCCCTCGGCCGAGGCCATCCATTGGCCGGGTGCCGTCCACACGAAGCCGAGATGGTTCACGTCGACGAAGCGTGGGGTCATGGGCAAATTAAGCCCAGTGCGTGCCTTGATCTTGGCGCTGAGTGCTGCAGTTTGCCCGCGTCTCGCGATAATACTGGCGATTGCAACATTTCGCCGTTCTCGCGCAATGACGCCTGCGGTACCTGGTGCATGGCCATATCGGCCAGGTCGCATAATCCCATCGAGCGCCGACGATGTTAGTGTGGTTGGAGTTTCAATCACGCAAGCGCGCTCCTTCCGGATCGTAGAATACCGGTGAGCAGACTTCGACCAGCGTATCGCTGCCGCGCAGTGGATCGACGGCGCGGACAATCTCGCCGAGACGCGCTGGTCCGCGCGCAAGCATGCCGAGGCCAATCCAACTGTCGAGCGAGGGCGAATAGGCGCACGATGTCATGTAGCCCTGGTCGCTGTCGCCGTTTGCTTCGCGGTCTTTCGGGACGAAGTGCGCACCGGCCCGCAGCCGCGCCGACTTGTCCACGGGTCGCACACCGACCAGCGACGGCCGATCTGGATCGATCAAGCCGGCTCGCTCCTTCATGATGCGGCCGATGTAGTCCTTCTTGGTCGACTGCATCTTGCCAAGGCCCAGATCACGCGCCGTCGTCTGCCCATTGAGTTCGGCGCCGGTCACGTGCCCCTTCTCGATCCGCATGACGTTAAGCGCTTCGAGGCCATAGGGGGTGAGGCCGAAGCTCGAACCTGCGTCCATGATGGCGTCGGCCAAAGCATTGCCATAGCGCGCCGGCACGCCGATTTCGTAGGCGAGTTCGCCGGAGAACGAGATCCGATAGAGCCGGCTAGCGATACCGCCCATCGCGGTCATGCTGGCGGCAGCCATGTAAGGGAAGGCTGCGTTTGAGATATCATGCTGGCTGTCGATGACCTTGCGCAGCACCTCGCGCGATTTCGGACCTGCAACCGAGAACTGCGCCCACTGGTCCGACACCGATATCATTTGCACATCGAGATCCGGCCAAAGCACCTGATGACAGAACTCAAGGTGCTGCATGACCTTGCCGGCGTTCACCGTCGTCGTCGTCATCAGATAGTGATCTGGCCCGAGCCGCGACGTGGTGCCATCGTCCATGACGAAGCCGTCCTCGCGCAGCATCAGCCCATAGCGAGCCCGGCCAACGGCAAGCGTGGAAAACGTATTCGTATAGACGAGGTCGAGAAATCGTCCTGCATCTGCACCCTGGATGTCGATCTTGCCGAGCGTCGAGACATCGCAAATACCGACGTTGTTGCGGACGGCGTTCACCTCACGCACGGTCGCCGCGAACCAGTCCTGCTCGCCGGGCTTGGGAAAGTACGATGCGCGCATCCACACGCCGGCTTCGATGAAGCTCGCGCCCTGACGCTTCGCCCAGTCGTGCGCCGGTGTATATCGCGTTGGCCGTGTTTCGCGCGCGCGGTGGTGGCCGGCGAGTGCGCCAATCGCCACCGGTGTGTAGGGCGGACGAAATACCGTGGTCCCGGTCTCGCCTATGGTCTTGGAGTTGAGTTCGGCCATCATCGCGAGGCCATTGACGTTCGCGGTCTTGCCCTGCTCGGTGCCCATGCCGAGCGTCGTATAGCGCTTGAGATGCTCGACGCGGGTGAACCCTTCCTGGCGGGCAAGCGCGACGTCGTCGGTCGTGACATCATTTTGTAAGTCGATGAATGATTTGCCCTTGGCATTCTTCACGCGCCACAGCGGCGACGACGCCGTGCTTTCCGGGTCGGCGTCCGGCACTTCGATCTGCGCCCGCCGAAACCCTGCCGCCGATGCCGCATCGAGACCAGCGGCAGCCCCCGCCGCCAAGCAATCGGTCAGCGCGAACGTGCCTTTGGCGGCGCCCGCGACAGCCATGCCGGACGGCACCTCGCCCGGTGTGAAAGCGGACAACGTCTCGCTCCAAACTGGCCGCGCGCCCAAGTGCGAAGTCAGATGCACGGTTGGGCTCCAGCCGCCCGACATCGCCACCAGATCACATTCGAGCCGCGTGGTGCCGGATGCACTTTCGATATCGACGCCCTGCACGGCGCGTGTTCCGTGGGCGCGCGTAATCACCCCTTGGATCAACCGGGCGCCGACATTGTCGGCCGCTTGCTTCACGTCCGCCGCCGGATCAACACGCGGGTCGACGACTGCCTCGACAATCCCGCCGGCGCGTGTGATGTCGCCGATGGATCGCGCGGCGTCGTCGTTGTTGGCAAACACTACCACGCGCTCGCCGGGCGACACCGCATACCGATTGATGTAGCTGCGCACGGCGCCTGCCATCATCACGCCCGGCCGATCGTTATCGCCAAACACCAGCGGCCGCTCGATCGACCCCGCGCATAGCACACTCCGCTTGGCGATGATGCGCCAGGTGCGCTGCCGAGGCTGATGGTTGGGCGGTTGAAGAACGTGATCGTTGACGCGCTCAAGCGCACCATAGGTGCCGCCATCGTACACGCCGAATACCGTGGTGCGCGGCATCAGCCGGACTTCCGGCATCGCGGCTAGCTCCGCGACGGTCTGTGCCGCCCATTCGACCGAGGGCATCCGATCGATCTCGCGGCGTTCGGCAATCGCGCGGCCGCCCATCACGAAATCTTCGTCAGTGAGGATGACCCGCGCTCCGGA
>JANLXZ010000406.1:0-4269 GCA_031365375.1 Hyphomicrobiaceae bacterium
CGGCGGGCGGTGCGCAATGAGCCATGCAATCACCAAAGGTGTGACTGGGCTCGGATTACGGATCGGGATCATCGCGACTTTCCTCGGCGTTTGGGAGGCGGTCGTCAGATACTTCGAGATACCATCCTACATCCTGCCGGCACCAACGCATGTGTTCGCAGCGCTTTGGCGCGGCATCCAGTCCGGCATTTACGTCACCCACATTGGCGTGACGCTGACGGAGACATTCCTCGGCTTTGCGCTCGGTACGGTGCTCGCTTTCATTCTGGGGACCGGGGTGGCGTTGAGCCGCCGCGTCGAATACTTCCTTTATCCGTTCATCGTAATGTTCCAGGCCATGCCAAAGGTGGCGCTTGCCCCACTCATCGTCGTGTGGTTCGGACTGGGGTTGACCTCGAAGGTGATCAACGCAGCGCTCGTCGCTTTCTTTCCGTTGATGGTCAACACCATCGTCGGTCTCCGCTCGGCCGACGAGGACCGCGTGAACTTGCTACGCTCGCTCGCCGCCTCCAAGTTTCAGATCTTCCGGATGCTGCAGTTGCCAAACGCGCTGCCCTACATTTTTGCGGGCCTCGAGATCGCGATGATTTTTGCGCTGATCGGTGCCATCGTTGCCGAGTTCGTGGGCTCGGAACGTGGGCTCGGCATGCTGATCCAGAGCATGAATTTCAACATGGATGTGGCCGGACAATTCTCGGTACTGTTCATCCTTTCCCTCATCGGTCTATTTCTGAATGGCATGATCACCGGCTTGCGCCGGCGCGTGCTGTTCTGGGACCGGCCACGCGAAGCAGACACCTCGATCAAAAAGGATCCGGCGACATGAAGATGAGATTTGCGAAGCAAGTGCTGGCAGCAAGTGTCGTGAGTTTGGCGACGCTCAGCAACCCTCTGGGTGCTGCTGCCGAGAGCACAATTCGTGTCGGCTTCTGCGCCAAAACCGTGTCGGCGGCGGCGGCATCCGCATTTGCGGTTGCGACCAAGATGGGTTGGTTCGCCAAGGAAGGGATCAAAATTGATCTCGTGCCGATCGCGGGTTCTGGTGATTGCGTGAAGGCGGTGGCGACGAAAGACGTGCTGTTCTCGATCCCCTCGATCGAACCGCTCGCTGTCATCCGAGCGCAGGGCCTGAAGGCGAAGAATTTCTATACGGCCTATCAGGGCAACATCTACGGCTTTGCAGTGCCGGTCGACAGCGACATCAAGACGGCGAAGGATCTGCGCGGCAGGAAGATCGGCCTCATCTCGATGGGCTCGGCCGGTCTCATCGTTGCCCGTGCGCTGGTCCAGTCCGAGGGCATGAACCCGGACAAGGACGTGTCGATCGTCGTCGCAGGCGAGGGCGCGCAGACGGCAGCGCTTCTGCGCTCGAAACAGATCGACGCGCTGTCGCAGTTCGACACACAGTACGCGATGGTCGAGAACGCCGGCATCAAGTTGCGAATGTTGGACACTGCCGAAATTGCGAAGTTTCCATCGAACGGGTTTATTGCGCTCGAAGAGACACTCGCTGCCCGCCGGAAAGACGCCATTGCGGTTGCCAAGGGCTACGCCATGGGCTCGGTGTTCGCGATCGCCAATCCGGAAGCTGCGGTGCGCATGTTCTGGGAGATCTATCCGCAGTCGAAATCGGTCGGCAAAGAAGAGGCGCAAGCGCTCAAGGATGACGTCAATGTGCTGTCTGCCCGAATTCGCAACTGGAAGCTCGAAGCGGGTGGTGCGACCAAGTGGGGCGAGAGCGTGTCCGCCAACTATCAGGCGTATCTCGACTGGCTGCTGAAGGCGGGTGTGCTGAAGGAGAAGGCCAACGCGTCCGATCTTATCACCAACGACTTGATCGACGAGATCAACGCGTTCGACGTTGCCGCGATCCAGAAGCAGGCCAAGGACTGGAAGCCTTGAACGCGCGCTAGCGCGTGACGAAATCTACGAGCTTCGGCACGCAGTGCTCGATGCTGTAGCGATCGACGGCAGTCTTGCGCGCCGCGGCCCGCATCGGCTCGTAGGTCCGTTGATTGGCCAGCACGTGCGAGACTTTCGCGGCCAAGCCCTCGACATCGAAGAATGGCGTCAGCATGCCATTCTTTCCGTCGATGACTTCGTGGAGCGGCCCGGTATCGGACGCAATGATCACACAGCCCGTGCTCATCGCCTCGATCAGCGACCACGATAAGACGAACGGGTAGGTCAGATAGACGTGCGCCGATGAGATCTGCAGCGCCTTGATGTAGGTCGCGTAGGGAACCGGCCCGAGGAAATGCACGCGGCGCGGATCGATGCGTCCGGCAACCTCGTCGAGGTAGATCGATTTCCAGCTGCGGCCCGGCGGTGGCGCCGCGCCGTAAGAAACCTTGTCGTCGCCGATGATCACGACGTGCGCGTCCGGGCGTTGACGCAAGATGTGCGGCACCGCGCGCATGAAAGTGTGATAGCCGCGGAGCGGTTCGAGGTTTCTCGCGACAAACGTGACGACTTCGGTGCTGCCGGTCAGGCGCTGCCCATTTGGCAAAGTGAGCACGGCTTGCGCGTCAGGCATTGCGGTCCCTGTATCGACGCCCTCGTGAAGGACGTTGATCTTTGCCTGTAACTCCGGGGGGTACGATGATTTTTGCCACAGCGTAGGCGCGATGCCGTCGTCGCTTTCGATCAGCGAGAGCAATGTCGCTGCATTTTTCAGCTGCAGAGCGACGCAAGCATCGAGCCCGAGATTGCCGAACTCGGGATCGAAATTCACATCCTGGCCTTGGCTGCGGTAATAGAACTCGCAGTACGTTATGATGCGTGCGTGCTGAAAAGCCTCGCGCAATGGTAGCGTCTCACCCCATCCGCAATGAGCGATAACGGTATTTGGCTCAAAGCCCTGTTTGGTGAACGCTGTCGCTGCATATAATATCTGCTCGGCGCGCCGGCATTCGAGATCGAACCGCCGGGCGAAGGGGTGGGTTTCGGCGACATCGGTCTGCTCTAGCGAATAGCGCTGGAGCCTGACGCGCTCGACGTCGGTCGAACCGCGCGACCCGATCGCTGCCACCCGGATGCCCGGATAAAGCGTCAACGTTGCCGCGAGGTTTTTGAATTGTGCTGGAAAATTATTGTGGACGAACAGGATATCCATGCGGGGTCAGGCACTGGCCAGGAAGCGCTGATCCGTTTTTGCCAATAGGGCCTGAAGCTGCCGCTTATCGGTCTTTGGCATCAACGATGGCTTTGCCGGGCGCGACCCACGACTCGTTGAACCCCGCTGCTTGCAATGCCGCACCGAGCCTGTCGACTGTGAAGCCGGTATTATGCGCCATGTAGGTGTTGCCCCTTGCGATCGAGGCCGAATGGCCGAACAGCATATCCAGCACATTGATCGGCCCGGCCGGTGATTGATAGATCGTACGTTCCACGTCACCGCCGGCAATAAGCTTGCCGATTTGTTCGAGATCAGGGCAGGTAATGAAGGCAAAGCCGTCTGGCTTCAGGATGCGTTTGAATTCAGCCAAGGCGGCCGGCACTTCGCAGGTGTGAAGGTGCTCGATGTTGTGCGACGACCAAACCGCATCGAACGACGCATTCGGGATTTTTGCCCGCAGATCCGTGATCGATCCAACAATATCGGGCTCCACGGCCGGGTTGATGTCCAACCGGACGACGGTCCATCCGGCGAAAATCGGGTGCAACCGAGAGTTCGATTTGGGACCGGCACCAGCGTCCAAGACGCGCCGCGGAATGGGGCGAAAGGCTTGATTCATCACCATCACTTAAATCACGTATCCAAGAACGTAAACCGGCGACGGGGTTTGATCCACGGCCGAATATGCCACAGCGTTCGCCGATGTTTCCGGCGATTGTTAGGTCGCAATCCTAGTGCGACGGCGCAGATATGCGGCAGGCAGCGGCAACATCCGGGTTTGATCGCGATGCTGGGCCAGATAACAAGTTCGACAATACTCTAAGTTTCGGCGTTGATGTATGCAGCTTAGCGATTGCCGTGGCTTCGCAGCTCAAAAGCGCGGGGAGGAATTCCGCCACGGCCATTAACGGAGCGGGGACGTCCTGGCTCACCTGCAAGTCGGCGTTAGGCGCTGCAGCGCCGGGCTGTGAGGCGCCAATTGTGAGAACGTTGTCGGCGGTTTGCGTGGCCGCATCGGCAATGTCGGCGGGCACGATGAAAAACCGGTCCGGGAACCGGGCAAAGCCTGTGATCAGCTGCGTTCGCTGCACTCGATCGATAGGGATTTGCGGCAGCAGAACAACGCGCCCAGGCATTCGAGCTGCAAAGTT
>JANLXZ010000494.1:0-13966 GCA_031365375.1 Hyphomicrobiaceae bacterium
GCCAGCGTCGAGGCCGTCGTAGGCGGTGCCGGGTGCGAAGGTGTAGGAGCCGTCGGCGGCGAGAGTGAGCGTGCCACCTCCGGCCACGATAAAGGCGGTGCCGATCGTGATCGGCGTCGTGCCTTGCAGAGCCGATACGACACTGAGCGGATTCCAATCAACGTCGGTATCAGTGCCTGGGTCAGTGATGACGTTGCCGGTGGCAGGACCGTCCACGGGCACACTTTTTGTATCGTCGACGGCCACTGGCGCGTCATTGACCGGCGTTACGGCAATCGTCAGCGTGCTGTTGGCAAAGCCACCGGCGCCATCGCTGACCGTGTACGTTGCGACTGGAACGTTGCCGTTATAGTTCAAGGCAGGGATGAACGTGTAGTTGCCGTTGGCGTCGATCGTCAGAGCGCCAACAGACGGAATGGTGGCCGTGGTGCCGGCAGCGAAAGTGCCAGTCACGCCCGCAACGGTGAATTGCGCGACGACGAGCGCTCCGCCGTCAATATCGGTGGCATTGGCAAGAAGCCCGGTTGTTGGCGAAGCCAGAACGGTTAGCGTCGTGTCCTCGGCTATCGTGCCCACATCTGCAGCAGGTACCGGCGCGTCATTTACGGGTGTAATCGTGATGGCAGCAATTGCTGATGCGTTGAGAGCGCCACCGGCGCCGGTATTTCCGAGATCGTCAATGGTGGTGACCAGTAGATCGCCGCCGTTGAAATTTAACGCCGGCGTGTACGTGAGCCCAATGGAATTGGCGAGCGTGGCGTTGATCGCCGACAAAGACGCCGTGATGGTGATCGAACCGGCCAGATTACCGGTCACTTGGGCCGCGGTGATACCTCCGGCGACATTAGTATTGATATCGAGCGTACCGTGAGCCACCGTTAAAGTAACCGAGACGTCAGCCGCCGTTGCGTCGGGATCGACGAACGAGATGCCGGTCAATAATCTGGCCGTGTCTTCGGGCGTCGTATAGGTCGCCGACACCGGCCCTTGGATCACGATGGCAGGCGCGTCGTTGATCGGAACCACGTCGACTAGAACGCTGGCTGATGCCGTGCCGCCTTGATTGTCGGAGATGACGTAGCTGAATGACGTCGTTCCCGTGAAGTCGAGCGATGGCCGGAATATGATGCGGCCCGCGGGGTCGAGCGAGACTTCGCCATGCGCGATTTGAACAGGCGCTCCGCCGACTGACAAAGCGTTGCCATCGACTGCCGTTACATGAAGTGTGTCGGCATCGAGGCCGCCATCGCGGTCGTTGGCGAGGACATCAAGCGTGACCAACACGTCTTCGAGTGTCGTGGCGCTATCGCTTACCGCCACCGGCGCGATGTTATCCACTTGGAAGGTGAAGGTTTCCGATACTGAGGCGCCGCGGCTGTCCGTTGCCGTGATCGTCACATCGTACTGACCGATCAACGCCGGCCCTGCGACGGATGCATCGGCAGTAAATGTACCAGTAACTCTGCCGGTCAACGGATCGATCAAGAAACCTGGCGGCAAGCCTGTTGCCGAAAATGTAAGCGTATCACCGTCAGGGTCGGCAAACGCGACCTTGGTCTCGATCAAAACCGTGTTGCCATCGAGCCCCGTTTTTTCACCAAGCGAGACGACAACCTCGGGTGGGGCGTTGACGTAGACGGTGACAGTTGCCGTTTCAAGGACGCCGGTTAAGCTGGTGACGGTGTAGGTGAAGCTGTCCGCACCGTGATAGCCAACGGTTGGCGTGTAGGTCAACATTCCGTCGGCTGTAAATGTGGCGCTGCCATGGGCCGGGCTCGAAACGCCGGTGACGGCTGTTAGACCTTCGAAGGTATCAGCGGACGCACCGTTGGTGCCCGTTAAAACGTTGAACGAGATCGGCGTGTTCTGCTTTGCGCTAACGCTGTCGGCGACCGCGTCGACAACGGGCGTGATGATAAGGGCGAGTGTGGCCGTGGCTGTTCCGCCGTCGCCGTCTGACACAGTGTAGGTGGCAACCGGAACGGTGCCGTTGTAGTCGGCGACAGGAATGAAGCTATAACTGCCGTTGGCATTGATGGTGAGCGTGCCGGCATTGGCAATGGTTGCCGATTGCCCGGCACCGAAGATACCGGCTGTCCCCGCGACAGTGAACTGCGTGATCGACAATGCGCTGCCATCGGCATCGGTGTCGTTGGCTAGCAGCCCGGTTGTCGGCGAGGCGACAACGGTCAGAGTCGTATCCTCCGCGGAAGTCACGCTCTCACCAGTCGCGACGGGTGGGCTATTGAGGTTGATGAGCACAGTATCGGCGTCGGTCAGATGCTTGGTGCCAAGGTGCACCGCGTCGAGCAAATTGCCGACAGCGAGGCTACCACCAGCGGCCGAGACTGACGTGAAGATCAACTTCACCGGATTGCCCGAGGCGGCCCCAAGCTCCTTTTGATAAAAACTCCACGCGGCGTTGCCGTCAGCGTAGTTCTGATCCATCAGCGTGGCATCGTCGGAGGTGCCGAACACGCCGTCGCCGCCGGCATCGAGTATGGTGACGTTCATGACATCGACGCCAAGGCGCCCACGATGGGCAAACGAGAATTCGAGCGGCTGGCCTTTAGGCACGACGGTCGTATTCACATCGGCAGCGGCGAAAGTGGCGTTCAACTCGGCAAAATGGCGGCCTTCATAGGCTGATACGCCAAGCGAGCCGGTACCAAAAATCTCAATATTGCCGTCTGGTGCAGTCGTCGTCCAACCGGGCACGTTGCTTTGGTTGGTGATAACGACATTGCCATCCAGGATTGGCACCAGCGTCATTTCGAAGCCGCCGTTTGGAATGTCCTCACCGCTGGGGTGACCCAGATCATTGGTCAAAACAGTCACCGTCGCGGTCGCATTAACGCCAGCCGCTTTGGTATAGATCATGCCGTCGAGCGCTGCGTTGATCGCAGTTTTTGTGCCCTTCATCGTCATCGTGGCATCAGCCGTGCCATCGCCGGCCAGGAAAGTCAGACCAGCGATTTGATGCAGCGTGAAGGACCCCGAAGTTACGGAGATCGAGGTTTGAATGATCTGGATTGCCGAGGCATCGTCCATCACCTGGATGGCGTTTCCATTCGCGACGGAGAATACCATCGACGCGCCGGACAAGTGTTGATCTCCCGGCACGATGTTTACCGGATCGCGATTGAGCAGCGTCACCGAGCCGCTGATCGTTGCGGTGTCGATGCGACCTTGCCCGTCATTGACCGTATAGGTGAACACCGGCAGGCCCAGATAGCCGGGATCCGGCGTGAAGGTCAGTCTGCCGGCCGCATCGAGCGTGACGGTGCCGCCGGTAACGGCGACGCCCACGGGATCGCCGACCGCAATCGGTTGACCCGCGACCTGTGAAACGGTCAACGGGTACGCTTGATCGATATCGTTGGACAACACCGAGAAGGTGATCGGGATGTCTTGCGTCGTGTAGAACACGTCGTTGACGGCATTTGGAAGACCGAAGATTGTGCCGGTAACCGTAGCCGTGTCGATCAGCAAGCCGTCGGACAGCGTGTAGGCGAACGAAACGGGGCCCGTGTATCCAGCCGCCGGAGTGAACAGCAATGTGCCATCTAGCAGTAGTCTGACCGACCCATTGGCAACCGCCACGGCACCGATAATTGGCGTGATGATGGTTGTGTTTATCTTGGTGACCAGCAACACCGCGCTGTCGACGTCGCTATCGTTGCTCCTGACCGGAATGACGACGGCGACACCCGCGTCGGTCGTGAACGTGTCATCAAACGCAACCGGCGCGTCATTGATAGGCGTAACGGTGATGATGCGTACGTCGACATCTGACAGTGGGCCACCGATGCCGGCGTTGCCGAGGTCATTGGTCGTCATCATCAACGTGACGACGCCATTTGAATTGAGCGAATCCTGGAACTTTAGGCCCCCCGCGACCAGCAGCGTGGCGTTGATTCGGGCGATCGGTGCTGTGATAACGATCGTGTCAGTGCCATTGCCCGAAACTTCCCCGGCGGTTACGCCGCCGACAATTGTCGTCACCATTGAAAGATTGCCGGACGCGACATTGAACGTCACCGAGACCGGTGCAGTGCCGGCGTCGACATCGGCGACTGAGATACCGGTGAGGTTGACCGATGTGTCTTCGTTGACGATGTACGTTGCCGGTAGAACGTTCACCGGCGCGTCGTTCAAAATAACATGGATCGTCGACACGGCCTCGTTACTCGTGGTGCCGAACGTGGCGTTTGTCACGCTAACCGTGATCAAGCGATCTACCCCGCTTGGCACACCAAGCGAGTTGTTGAATGAGATGTCTTTCAACGCGACGTCATAGGCAGCGAGTGTTGCGTTTCCAGATAATGTGACCGTTATCTGCCCACCAACGGTCGTAACCGTATAGGCCAGGCCGTTGACGGTTCCGGACGACGCCATCGAACCCGAAACCAGCAACTCGTCGCCCACCTGCGCATTTGACAGTATAACGTGAGCGGAATCGAGCTTCGCGCCGAGCACGGCATGCTGCGTGATGCTGATATCGGCATCGACAACCGCGACGGCTGTGCCATTGAAAGTGCTCTGGTAACTCGTGCCGGTCGCCGCGGAATTGTTGGCGTCGAGATCCAAGCTCAGCAAGGTGACGGTATTGGGCGCAACAAACACAAAATCTCCGTCGCCGTCATGGCGGAACACCGCATTGGTGAAACCGGACGCAGCATTGAGAGTGTATTGAACGCTCCAGGTCGAAACGTCCTGCCATCTGAATGCGGTCAGCGACGTTGTTTCACTATTCTGGTTTTGTGTGCCGCTGATCTGCACGCCACTAGCCGTTACGCTGGCGACAAGGTTGGTCGGACTGTCGATCGCGTATGACGTAAGACCGTTGAGCTGCGGACGCACGGTCTCGCGCGTATTTGGTGCACCGCCGACGCCGTCGATATCTGCGATCTGGAAATTCGGGCTGCCCACTGCGATTATCGTTTGCGATGTGCCGGCGGCAAAAATCTCCCATTTGATCGTGGCAATCGCCCCGCCATTGATAACGATGGAGGGATCGTCGCCTTGCGTAAAGAACGACACAGTGCTGGCCGACAGCGAAGTGACAGTAGCCCTGATATCGATCGACGTGCTTCCGATGGAACCAGCGTTGAGCCACAATCCTTTGAATCCGACGCCGCCTTCGAGAAAGAGCGTCGAGGCATTTGTGCCCGTCGAGCCCGTCAGGATCGGTGGCGCAATTGTCGAGATCACCAGCGGGGCGAGTATTCCATTCCACTCCGGCGCGTCGATCAAACGAGCTTCGATCAAACCCGTGCGAACTTCCAAACTCCAATCGCCACCGTGAATAGCTGATCCAGTATCGTTTGTGGAGGCAGCGACATCGGCGCCGGTTAAACGCGCCAAGTCGCCAATGAACGCTTCGCCATTAGCACCAGCAGCAACATCGCATCCATAAAGCAGAATATCGCCATTGGCCGTTAGCGCGTGACCGATGACCGCGAGTGCGGCGGCGTGGTCTTCGATGTTGGACGAAGAAATCGTGACGCCCCCCAAAATCAATTCACCCGCACCGCCATGACTTAGGACATGAATGGCGTCGAGATCGGCCTTGCCGGCAAGGTATTCGGCCATCTGTTGGAGGCCATCGCGGTCGCGCTCGAGCATGACGATTTGGCTCGAAGCGGGAATGGAGGCAAGGAGCGTCGACAGGCTGCCCACATCGGCATCAACGAACGTGACGCTATGGGAAGTTGCAGCATCGACCGGAGCAACTGCGCCTGTAGCAGCCGCCACTTGAGCCTGAGCATCGAGTGCCGCCAACAGGCTGTTGTGCTGTGCATCGACCACCATCTGCGCATCGGTTGCAGCCGTCGCGACGACATCGGTCGAATGCGTATCGGTGACCGCTGCAACGGTCGTAACCGCCGCCGCGTCGAAAACAATACGTGGCTCCAATGCTCGATAAGAAATATGCGACTTGAGCGTTTCTTTTATCCGCGCCAAGCTAACTGAATCTTCGACATTGTTTTCCATTACATTTGACGAAATGAAAGTTGGCAGCGGGCGACGGACGGTCATCACAATTTCCTTGTTAGGGCTGAAGACGAATTTGCCATTGCGCGACGCAACAACAACTTCTGCGCGGATATTTCTTCAGACACTACCACAGGTTGTAATTTAGATATTATGAATTTCGCCGCTTCTTGGATTATGTGATCATCTAGCTTTTTGATTTGCGAAAGGCTGAAGTTAGAATTGATTAACTCTTTGAGCTGTTTCAAACCAACTTTAGCGCCAAGTAAGTTTTCATTTTAATGTCCGGAATAAATATATAAAACCGTTCTGATACTTGCGGAGGTTAATTAAATCTGTTGCAGGAGGATGGTTTTGCTTGGGCGCGAGCGAGAGGACGCTCCGCATGGCAGACGACACAAACCAAGCAGCGTCAGGATCGCAACAGGCGTACGTGCTTTTCCAGCACATCGAGCACCCGGAGCAAATCGTGTCCGCGCTTTAGAATTAAACCGGTGGCGGCAACGACACTGTAGGGGCCTTGCTTTCGGCTGAGCTTGGGCGTTTTTTCGATCGTATAAAGTGGGCATTCGCTGGAGCGCCGGTAGACAGAGAAAACCGCCTTCTCACGACCGAAATCGATTGCATAGTCGCGCCATTCGCCACTCGCGACTTTGCGACCATAAAGATCCAAAATGTGGTTGAGTTCCTGGCGGCTAAATCGAGCCGAGTGCGCCTGGATCGGACTGGACGGCGATTGCGTTGCAGGTGACGGTGCGACGATACGCGGGCGAAAAGCTATCGGGTCTTGATCGCTCAATATCGCCTCCTGGTTGGCCGACTACAGTCAACAGTGCCCGGATGATACCCAGGCGGGGGAAAGCCTACTACACAAGTCTGTCACGTCAATTGGCGCATCGCATGCGTCGATTGGGCGGGCATGCCTGCTTTGCGTCGGCTCTGTCTTTCAATCCTCTTGGCGCAATGCTTCAATCGCATCAGCGGGAACCGCAGATCATTCGCCGAAAACGACACGGACGGCGCGGGAGAATAATGCATCATGAATAGGTTGGACGGTAAGGTGGCACTGATCTCGGGCGGTGCGCGCGGGATTGGCGGCGAGACCGCCCGACTGATGAGTACCGTTGGTGCCAAAGTGGTGGTCGGTGATATTCTCGACGACGTCGGACGCGAGACCGTGGCCAGCATCAACAAAGCCGGCGGCGAGGCGGTTTACGTCAACCTCGACGTGACCAGCGAAGCTTCGTGGGTAGCAGCTGTTGCGGAAGCCACGGGCAAATTCGGCAAGTTGGACATTCTGGTCAACAACGCGGGCATCTTTCTCGGTCGAGATTTCGAAGAGGTGGCTCTGGCAGAGTGGCACAAGCTTGTCGCCGTAAACCTCACGGGCGTATTTCTTGGAACAAAGTTGGCGGCGCCGGCACTGAGAGAAAGTGGCCGCAACAGCCCGCACGGCAGCGCTATCGTCAACCTCGCCTCGATCGCTGGGATTGTTGGTTCACCCTCGGATCCACTTTATTCAATGACCAAGGGAGGCGTGACATTGTTCACCAAATCGACAGCGCTTGCCTTTGGCCGGAAGGGTGACCGAATCCGAGTCAACTCAGTTCATCCCGGCGTGATCGAAACCGACATGGGCGAGCAAACGTTCGTCCGTCGCATGGCTCTCATACGGTCCAACGACATCGAAGCAGCGCGTGAGAATTCCCGCCAAATGCATCCGATCGGTCGCCTTGGCAACGCCGACGACATCGCAAGAGCGATTGTATTTTTGGCCTCAGACGACGCGAAGTTTATGACTGGATCGGCGATGGTGGTGGACGGTGGAGTGACCGCGCAGTGAAGCTGGCAGCGGATCAGTTCGACGCAAATACGCAAATCGACAGTTGGCTCACCGCATTCAACGATGCGATGGCGCGACGGGATATCCCGTCGGTTGCGGCGCTGTTCGATGCCGGCGAATGTTTCTGGCGCGATCTGCTGCCGTTCACCTGGAACATCGTGACACTTGAAGGACGTGACGCCATCGCCGAGATGCTGACGGCCCGGCTGCCGGACGTGCTGCCATTCTCGGCTACTCGTTCATCGGAGGCAAAAAACGCCGATGGGGTTTTTGAAGCCCGACTTACATTCCACACGGCACACGCAACGGGAGAAGGCCACCTGCGCCTAAAGGATGGCCGCTGCTGTACGCTGCTGACCAAGGCCACGTCTCTAAAAGGCTTCGAAGAAAAGAGCGGCTTATCGCGCGATAACGGCGCTCTGCATGGCGTGCATCGCGATCGCCAATCGTGGCTCGAACAACGGCAGCAGGAGGAAAAGGAACTAGGGTACGTTCACCAGCCCTACTGCCTCATCATCGGCGGCGGCCAGGGTGGCATCGCTCTCGGCGCCCGGCTCAAACGTTTGGGCGTGCCGACACTGATCGTCGAGCGCAATGGGAGGGCCGGCGATAGCTGGCGCAAGCGATACAAATCGCTCTGCCTGCACGATCCGGTTTGGTACGACCATCTGCCCTACCTTCCATTCCCCGATCACTGGCCAGTATTTTCGCCAAAAGACAAGCTCGGCGATTGGCTCGAAGCATACGTCAAGGTGATGGAGCTCAACTATTGGGCGTCGACGACTTGCGAGAAGGCAACATACGACGACGAGCGCGGCGAGTGGACCGTCGTCGTCGATCACAACGGCGAAAAGGTGAAGCTGCGACCCCAGCATCTTGTCCTTGCCACCGGCATGTCGGGCGTGCCGATCGTGCCCGAGTTGCCTGGTCGCGACCATTTCAAGGGCGAGCAGTGTCATTCGAGCGGGTTTAAATCGGGCGAGCCTTATCGAGGCAAGCGCTGCGTCGTCGTTGGCGCCAACAACTCCGCGCACGATATCGCGGCTGACTTGTGGGAGCACGGCGCCGAGGTGACGATGATCCAGCGGTCGCCGACCATTGTCGCACGCTCGGAAAGCTTGATGGAATTGGCGACAGGTCCACTTTACTCCGAAGCAGCCTTGGCCAAGGGAATCACCACCGACATCGCCGATCTCATTTTAGCGTCAGTGCCCTACCGGATCGCGCCTCAGCGAAGTGTTGCGATCTACGAAAAAATCCGCGAGCGAGACCGCGATCTCTATGAGCGACTCGACAAGGTTGGCTTCCAATATCATTTCGGTCATGACGGATCGGGCATCCACACCTCTTATATCCGCCGGGGCTCGGGCTACTACATCGAAGTCGGTGCGAGTGAGTTGATCGCCGATCGCAAGATCGCCTTGAAAAGCCGCGTGCAGGTCGCGCGGCTAACGCCGGCGGGCGTGGTGCTCACCGACGGAACCGAACTGCCGGCAGATCTCATCGTGTACGCAACGGGATACGGCTCGATGAATGGATGGGCGGCACACCTCATCAATCAGGAAGTCGCCGACAAGGTTGGCATATGCTGGGGTGTCGGCTCGGGTACGACAGGGGATCCGGGTCCGTGGCAGGGCGAATTGCGAAACATGTGGAAGCCGACAGCGCAGAAAGGCCTTTGGTTTCACGGCGGCAACCTATTCCAGTCGCGCCTCTATTCGCTCACCCTCGGACTACAATTGAAGGCGCGATATGAGCGGCTGGCAACGACGGTCTATCAACCGTCAAGCGCTGAATAGTACGGATGCCGCATGACGGCCAAACTATTGCTGCGATAGCTGTCGTCTCGCAACTGGGCTATCTCTACGTCGCATCATTATCAATCGCTTACTGCTCATCGGAGTTCGACATGGCCATCTTCAAAAACAAGACCAAACAAAAGCTGCGCTCGAATGAGCTTGCGCTCGGGTTCGGCGTCCATCACCTGCGCACCGGCGCGACTGGCATGCTTGCTGCCGCCGCTGATCATGATTGGCTCTTCATCGACATGGAGCACGGCGCGCTTTCCGTACAGGAGGCGACACAGATCTGCCTTGCAGCGCTACCGACCGGCGTCACACCGATTGTTCGAATTTGTGCCGACGCACTCGACGAGGGCACCCGTGCACTCGATAACGGCGCGCTCGGAGTCGTTGTCCCGCATGTCGACACGCGTGAGCAGGCGCTGCGGGTCGCGAAGGCATACCGCTATCCGCCGCTCGGCACGCGGAGCTGGGGTGGACCAGCCGCAGCGTTCGCCTTCCAGGCACCCGGCAACGCTGAGGCTCAGGTAGCCCTCAACGACGAAATCCTTGTCGTTGCAATGATCGAAAGCCGCGAAGGAGTTCGTAACGCCAAAGAGATCGCGGCTGTTGAAGGCATCGATGCCCTATTGATCGGCACCTCGGATTTGTCGGCTGACCTGGGGATCTCTGGACAGATGGGCCACGAACAAATCAAAGAGGCTTACAAAACCGTAGGTGAAGCTTGTCGTGCCAATGGCAAGGCGCTTGGCATGGGCGGCGTTTATGATCGCGAGTTGGCATCGCAATATGTAAAGGGCGGTGCGCGATTTGTGCTCACGGGCGCCGATCACTTGTATCTGCTTGCCGGCGCCAAGCAGCGGTCGGAGTTGCTGCGCTCGTTGGTATAAGTCAACCCTTGGGCTGCCGCGCCTGCCTAACCACGTTCTCGCAGGGATTGCCGCGAGCCTGCCGTGCAATATTGTCGGCGATGGTTTTCTGTCGCCGGCGGATGGTCCCGTGCGTCCAACCTGACATGTGGGGCGTCATCAAAACATTGGAAAGCTCGTGAAACGGCAACGATGACGGCTGCGAATTGGGGTTATCGGGACCAGGATAAGCGTACCACGTATCGATGATGGCGCCGGCGATGCGGCCACTTTTTAAGGCAGCATAAAGAGACCGCTCATCGATGGTCGGGCCGCGACCAACGTTGATAACGACAGCGTTGGAGCGCATCGCTGCGAACGCTTCGTGAGCGACAATGCCCTTGGTTTCGAGTGCCAACGGAACGGACACGACGATATAGTCGGCCGTTCCCCAAAACTCATTGAGACGATCGAGCGTGAACGCCTCATCGACCACATAGGACGCCGCGACCGCACTCCGATTGGCGACGTGCACGCGCATTTCAAACGCCTTGGCGCGCGCCGCAATTGCTTTTCCAATATGCCCGAAGCCCAGCAAGCCGATGGTTTTGCCAGCCATCTCGTCGTGCACCCGGTCGAGCGATCCGGCCCAATATTTCCAGTCGCCTTTGCGTAGTCGTGCGTCGGCGTCGGCGAGCGGAACATGCCGCGCCAAGATTGCCGACATCACGTACTCGGCGATTGCCTGTTCGTGTCCGAAGCAGTTGCAAACAGTTGCCGAGGCGGGAAGCAAGTTGAGATCGACGGCGTCGTAGCCGGCGCCCGGTACGTGGAACAGTTTTAAACCGGCGGGCACCGGTAAGCTTGCATCGAATTTGACGCCAACGATGAATTCCGCGTCGGCATAGCATTGGCGGTCGGCATCTGTTGCCAAGACGTCCGGCAGCACGCTTACGTGTGCGCCCTTGCCGACCACGCCTTCGAAACCTTCGCGGAATGAGGCCGCATTCTCACCATGAAAAACGATGCGCATCTGAATTCCCAACGTCGATGAATTTAAACACTAATTAGCCGCTCGATGCTGCAGTCCAGCAGCATCGGGTCGATCTCGATTTCCATTGTGTCGAACATGCCATCGACAAAATCCATCAATGCATCGGACGCGGCAACGGCGCGATCGGCACGACGATTGGCAACGGCATTGAGAAGCGCGATGTGACGATCGATCGTTCCGTTGAGATTCGTGTGTCCGGGCACGAAGGTATGGTGGATAAATCCGATGCGCCGAAAAATCGTATGCAACGGCCTCAGCGTATGTTCGAGAAACGGCTCGCTGGCTGCCGTCAGGATCAACCGGTCGATCCCACGATCCAGCGTATTGAACTTCGACAGCGTTAGCGACGCGCGTTTCTCGCGCAACACACGCTCCATATGCAGCATCTGATTGCGATGAGATGCGCTGGCACGCTCGGCGGCCAATTGGATAACGAACCGCTCGATGTCACGACGCAATTGTAGCAGCACCCGCTCACGGGCGAGATCGATAGGCGCGATTTGCAGGCCATGTCGCGGGCGAATTATAATGAGCGTGTCTACTGCCAGTCGATTGACCGCATGGTGCACGGGGGTCCGCCCAAAGCCGGTGAGGTCCTGTAAATCTTGGGTCGTCAAGAACCGTCCGGGCCGCAGTTGGCACGTGACCAGCAACTCTTCGATCTTCTGATACGCAAGCTCGAACAGATTGACCCGATTACGACGGCCGACATCGCCCGCATCAGGTTGCACAAGTTTGAGGTGGCTCGATTGTCTGGCCAAGGCGCGTCCTCAGATAGCGAGATCCTTCGCTCGTTTCACATTGCCAAGCGAACCTAAACATGTTGTGATATTTTACAAGCGCACCCACCTTCGAGGGGCGAACCAAATCCAATCCGCGACCGGCACGGCAAGCGCAGGCGATAAAAACTAGTCCACCGGGAGGCGGGCCTTGAAAATCACCGGCGTCGAAACGCTGCGAACAAAAGAGTTTGCGAACGTCCTCTGGGTCCGCATTCACACTGATGCCGGCATCATTGGCCTTGGCGAAACGTTCTACGGTGCGGGGGCGGTGGAAGCTCACCTGCACGATACGCTCGCCATGCGCCTGATTGGCCGCAACCCGCTGCACATCGAGGCGATCCATCGCGAAATGGTCAATCTTCCGATGGCGCAATCATCGACCGGCGTCGAGTATCGCGCGGCGTCCGCCGTCGACATTGCGCTGTGGGATTTGTTTGGCAAGGCGTGCAACCAGCCGGTCCACCAGATGCTCGGTGGTCTGTGTCGCGAGAAACAACGGATCTACAATACCTGCGCTGGCTATAATTATGTGCGCTCCAACAACATAAAGCCGGTGTCGAACTGGAATGTCGGCTGCTCGGAAGGCCCATACGAGGATCTCGACGGGTTCATGACGCGCGCCGATGCCGTGGCCGAAAGCCTGCTCGAAAGCGGAATTTCGGCGATGAAGATCTGGCCGTTTGATCCGCCCGCTCAGGAGAACGAAGGCTTATTTATCTCGGCTGCCCAGATGAAAAAAGCGGTCGAGCCATTCGAGAAAATCCGCAAGGCAGTAGGCGACAAAATGGAGATCATGGTCGAGTTCCACTCGCTGTGGAATTTGCCGGCCGCAAAGCAGATCGCCAAGGAGCTCGAGCAGTACAAGCCGACCTGGTACGAAGATCCGATCAAGATGAACTCGCCGCAGGCGCTGGCCGAGTATGCGCGTTCGACCAACGTCTGGGTGTGCGCGAGCGAGACGCTGGGCTCGCGCTGGCCTTACAAAGATTTTCTGGAGCGCGACGCCGTCCACGTCGTGATGGTCGATCTGTGCTGGACCGGCGGGCTGACCGAGGGCCGAAAGATTGCCTCGCTCGCGGAGACGTTCCATCGACCTTTCGCGCCGCACGATTGCATTGGCCCGATCGGATTCATTGCGGCCGTCCACACATCATTCAGTCAACCGAACACGCTGATCCAGGAGTCGGTGCGCGCATTCTACACTGGCTGGTACAACGAACTGGTTACGGCGATGCCTGTAATCAAAGACGGATACGTCTATCCCATGGAAGGCCCGGGCCTCGGCGTCGATTTGCTGCCGGCCGTTTTCAAACGGTCGGACTTGATCGTCCGCCGAACCAACGCATAGGCATTACGATGAACAATCCACTGTTCGATCTCACCGGCCGCACTGCACTCGTGACGGGCTCATCACGCGGGCTCGGCCGGGCCATGGCGGAGGGACTAGCCACCGCCGGCGCGCGGCTTATCCTCAATGGCACCGATACGGCAAAGGTCGAGACCGCGGTCGCGGAATTTCGCGCAGCCGGGCATCACGCAGAGGGAGCAGCCTTCGATGTGACCTCAGAGGCCGATGTCGTACGAGTGTTCAGCGAACTCGATGCCAAGGGGATCGATGTTGATATCCTCGTCAACAACGC
>JANLXZ010000024.1:0-25549 GCA_031365375.1 Hyphomicrobiaceae bacterium
CAGCTAAGAACGGCCCAAGTCTAGGGAGGAAACGCCCAAGGAGGGCTGCGGTAGGCGAGAAATCTCCCCCGGGCCGCAACACTAAGTTAATAGTGCACTGCACAAAAAACAACTGCATTTTTCGCAGAGCAGCAAAACTACCGCTGCGGGGCCCGCTGATTGGAATACAACCGTTTGGGGATTAAGCGACTGAAACATCATCAGTCATCAACCCCCAAAAGATCGCGGCTTATATTGGTAGAACGACTTGATATTTATGCGATTATTGAACACACGTTGGCGCGGTTCCCATTCCGATAAACATGCGCGACCACAACGCTTCGACGCTAAGTTTATGTGCCATTCGTCGCGGTTGCAAACTTGTTAGTGTGTTGCGGAAATACAGCGCTCCGACTAGCTTAAGTGCGCCTGCAGGTCTATCGCACTTCGTTGTAGAAAAACCTAACGATGCTGCAGTTGCGAGATGAGCCGAGTAAATGGCGATCTCATCCGCCGGTCAACGCTAAAGAGATCTGAATGCCCACTTCCAAAGCTCAACTCGCAACGTTCCTTGCCACAGCCCACACCCTTGCCGATCAATCTGCGGCAGCAATTCTCCCGCATTTCAGGCGTTCTTTGAAGGTCGATAATAAAGCCGCCGCCGGCAAGTTCGATCCCGTAACCGTGGCCGATCGCGCAGCAGAGCGCGCAATTGCCAGGACCCTAAAGGCCGAATGGCCAGATCACGGAATTGTCGGCGAGGAATACGGGACCAAACTTGGCCGATCAGCCTATCGCTGGGTCATCGATCCAATCGATGGCACCAAGGCCTTCATTCTCGGATTTCCACTTTGGGGTACGCTTATCGGCTTGATGGAAGCGGACGAGCCCATCCTCGGGCTGATGAACCAGCCGTTTACCGGTGAACGCTTTTGGTCTGGGCACGCGTCATCGACAATGCGGGGCCGCGATGGCCGGGAACGACGGATGAAAACCCGCGCTTGCGCGACATTGGCCGACGCTCTTTTCGTCACGACCCACCCCGACATGTTCAAAACGGGCGCCGAGGCGCAGGGTTTTGAGGCGGTTCAGTCCGCAACCAGATACACGCGTTTCGGCGGTGACTGCTACGCCTACTGCATGCTGGCGGCGGGCCACGTCGACATCGTTGTGGAGGCGGGTTTGAAGCCATACGATATCACGGCTCTCATACCCATCATCGAGAAGGCCGGCGGAAAATGTACGTCCTGGGACGGTGGATCGGCCGCGAATGGCGGTCGCATCGTCGCCGCTGGCGACAAGCGCGTACATGACGAGGCGGTCCGCATTCTCAAAAAGCTTGGATAGAGGCTTGATCCTCAAGTCGCGCGGCTGAAGAAATTTCGGATGAAGCTTTCATATACGGCGGTGAGCTGATGAAGGTCGGCCAAAGCCGCGTGTTCGTTCACTTGATGGATCGTCGCGTTTACGAGACCGAACTCGATCACAGGGCAATGAGCTTGGATGAATCGCGCATCCGACGTACCACCGCCAGTGGTAAGCGCGGGAACTCGCCCGGTTACGGTGTACACTGCATCGCGCAGGGTCTCGACGAGCGGGCCGGGCTTGGTGAGAAACACGTCGCCGGTGCCAGAGAACGCAACGCACCAACGCGCGCCGACACTTTCTGCTGCCGCCTCGCACTGCAATTGCACCCACTCTTCGAGTTGCGGTCTGCGCCAAAGATCGTTGTACCGGATGTTGAATTTCGCGCTTGCCTGCGCCGGGATGACGTTGGTCGCAGTATTGGGGACCGCAATCACCGTCACCTGCAGGCTCGACGGCTCGAAATCAGGCGTTCCCCTATCGAGCACCTGCGACGATAGGCGATCGATAATGCGGGCAAGCTTGGGCACCGGGTTCTCGGCGAGCTGCGGGTAGGCGGCATGGCCCTGTTTGCCGGCAACGACCAGCTCGGCGTTAAGCGAACCGCGCCGGCCAATCTTGATCTCCTCACCGAGCGTTTTCGGGTTCGAAGGCTCGCCCACGAGACAAGCGTCGAGTTTTTCTCCTCGCTGCGTCAACCAATCGAGTACTTTGGCGGTACCGTTGATGGACGGACCTTCCTCGTCACCGGTGATCAGGAACGAGATCGAGCCCGGCAATTCACCGGCGGCACTCACGCGCAGTGCAGCTGCCATGAAACAGGCGATCGCGCCCTTCATGTCGACCGCGCCGCGACCGAACAACATGCCGTCGCTCTCATCGGCTGCAAACGGATCGTGGGTCCATGCCTTCACGTCACCGGGTGGAACCACGTCGGTGTGGCCCGCAAAACAAAGATTGGGGCCGGACGTGCCGACGCGCGCATAAAGATTTTCCACATCGGCCGTGCCCGCTTCCGAAAACGTCATGCGGTGAGTTGCGTAACCTGCTGGCTTCAGGACGCTCTCGATGTAGGAAAGCGCGCCGCCCTCGTCGGGGGTGACCGATCGGCAACGGATCAGCGCGCGTGCAAATTCGATAGGATCAGCCGCATCGCGGGCGATTTCGGCACCGATACCTTGTGTACCGCCAGTGACGACGACGTTGCGTCCCTCGAGCGACACTTGTTTCATGACGGCACCTTTTCAGCACGGCCCGAGGCGAGGGAGACAAGTGCTGTTTCTGCGAGAACAAGGGCGCGGCGACCATCTTCGGCACCAACCGGCACGGGTGTGTTCTTCGTCACTGCTGAGACAAACGCATCCATCTCCCGCTCATAAGCTTCGGCATAGCGCTGCAAGAAGAAATGCAACGGTTTGTCGGCAGAAACGGACGCGGCATTGGCGAGTTCGACCGTTGTTGGCTGGACGTTGCCCGCGATCAAACGCCCGAGCACGCCGTGAACTTCAACGCGCTGATCGTAGCCATAGGTCGCGCGGCGGCTATTATTGATATGACAGAGACGACCCGACGCGGTGCGCATCACGATCATACAGCTATCGACATCGCCGACGCTTGCCACCGCCGGATCGACGAGGCAGCTTGCGGCGGCGTACAGTGTTTCCGGTTCTTCGCCGAGCAGCCAGCGCGCCATGTCGAAATCGTGGATCGTCATGTCGCGAAATTGCCCGCCTGATACCTTTAGATAGTCGAGCGGTGGCAAACCGGGATCGCGACTGGTGATGATTACCTGCTCGACGGAACCAATTTCGCCCTGGGCGATGCGCGCTTTCAAACTGGCAAAGCTCGGATCGAACCGTCGATTGAAGCCGACCAGCATCGGCACGCCGCTCGCGCGCACTGCCTTCAGACATTCGTCGACGCGCGCAAGCGAGAGGTCGATCGGCTTCTCGCAGAAGATGGCCTTACCGGCTTTGGCCGATGCGATGCAAAGATCGGCATGCGTGTCCGTCGACGAAGCGATAAGAACGGCGGCGATGCTTTCATCGGCGAGCGCGGTCGCAACATCCGTCACCCGGGCACCGTGCATGGCGGCTAACTTTGCAGCCGCTGCAGCGTTTACATCGACAATATACTTCAATCGTGCATCGCTCCGGCGCGCAATGTTGCCACTGTGAATCGAGCCAATGCGTCCAGCACCGAAAACCGCAAACTCCAGCATGATCGCCCTTCAAATTGTTAGCCGTTCGGCACCAGCGTGACGCCGTGGTCGGCAAACGAGATAGCTACATCCGTGCCTGCCGAGAATGGCGTACGCACGTTCTCATCGATGACGAAGCGCTCGCCCGCGTCCGTCGTCACTGTATATTCCATGTGCCCGCCGAGGTAGGCGGCTTTGGAAATCTTGCCTGAGATTGCTGGGTGGTCTGATGTCCGCGACAATCGAAGTGACGTCGGTCGAACGGCGATTTTAGCTGACCCGGCCGGCACTCCACGACGTGCCAGGTTCAACATAACATTGCCGACCCGCACCTCGGCGCGCGCATCGTCGAGCGGTTTGACTGAAACCTCGATCAAGTTCGCATCACCGATAAAGTCGGCGACGAACGCGCTAGCGGGTGCCTCATAAAGATCGCGCGGGCTACCCTCTTGCGCAATCCGCGCGTTCGACATCACGATGATGCGGTCGGAGACGGCGAGCGCTTCGCCTTGGTCATGCGTGACGTAGCCGACAGTGAGGTTCAACTTCTGTTGCAGCTCGCGAATATCGTCACGGACCTGGCGACGTAGTTTGGCATCGAGATTGGAAAGTGGTTCGTCGAACAATAGCACTTGTGGTTCCAGCACGAGCGCGCGGGCAACTGCAACCCGCTGCTGCTGGCCGCCAGACAGTTCAGAGGGCAGTCTATCGTCGTAGCCTTTGAGGCCGACCGCCTGAAGTTTCTCGCGCGCCATCTCGTAGGCGCGCGCCTTTTTTATGCCACTGACTGTAGGACCGTAAGCCGCGTTTTCGATCACCGTCAGGTGGGGGAACAGCGCATAGGACTGAAAGACCATGCTGACGTCGCGATCGGCTGCGGATAACAATGTAACGTCTTTATTGCCGATCGAAATCTTGCCTTCGGTGGCGAGTTCGAGGCCGGCAATCATGCGCAGCGTCGTGGTCTTGCCGCAACCCGATGGCCCGAGCAGCGTGACCAGCGTGCCGGGCTCGATTTTGAATGACACGGCGTCGACGGCGGTCACTTTGCCATAGCGTTTGGTGACGTTGTGGAACACGACGGAGGCAGCGGTTTTTGTCGCCATCATCCGGCTCCTGCTACGACGACCGGTGCAGCGCCCCGGCGGCCGAGCTTTCGCTCGCCGACGACAAATTGGATCAGCGTGATTGCGACCAGCATAACCAAAATCAGCACCGTCGAGTAGGCTATCGCCAAACCGAACTCGCCGGCTTCGACGCGGCCGACGATGTACGCCGTCGCCATATTGTATTGCGCGGTAACAAGGAAGATGATCGCGCTGACCGCCGTCATGGCCCGCACGAAACTGTAGACCATGGCGGCGATCAGCGCTGGTTTGAGCAGCGGCAAGATCACCCGTCGCACCGTGGTGCCCGACCGCGCGCCGAGCGTGAGTGACGCTTCATCCAAGCTCCTGTCGATTTGTGCCAACGTTGCGATGCCAGAACGCACGCCGACCGCCATATTGCGGAAGATGAAGCAAATCACGAGGATGATGCCGGTGCCTGCGAGTTCGATTGGCGGTGTGTTGAAGGCCAGGATATAGCTGACACCGATCACTGTGCCGGGGATCGCGAAACTCAGCATCGTTCCGAATTCGAATGCCCTTTTGCCTACGAAATTTTGCCGCGTCAGCAGATAGCCGGTGAGCAGACCGATCGCCGCTGTCAAAGGGGCCGCAATCGCCGCAATCTCGAGCGTCGTCCAAAAGCTGTTCCAGGCCGAACCGGTGAAATGCAAGCCACGCTCGCCCCACTCGAACGAGAAGCCCGTGCGGTAATGCTCCAGCGTCGGCGCGTGATCGCGGCCAACGGCTTTGACAAAGCTTGCAAACACGATCGTGACGTAGATTCCGACGGTCATCAGCGCCCAGGGAATCGTCATCAGATAACAAATGCCTTCAACACGGCGCGGCAGAGGAACGGACAATCCAGCATCGCCCTTGCCCGTCATCGTCGTGTAAGATTTGTCGCCAAGCCAACGATGCTGAGCCCAAAATGCTGCCAACGTGAAGCCGAGCAGCACGATCGCCAATACCGCCGCCTTGCCCTGATCATTGGCAGCCCCCACGACCGCGAAGAAGATCTTGGTCGACAACACCTCGTAATTGCCACCGAGCACAAGCGGATTGCCGAAGTCTGCCAAACTCTCGACGAATCCCAATAGAAACGCGTTGGCAATGCCAGGGCGCATCAGCGGTAGCGTTACGGTGCGGAACGTTGCCCAACGCGAGGCGCGCAATGTCTGTGAAGCTTCCTCCAGTGAAGGCGCGATGCCTTGCACGACGCCGATCAAGACCAGAAATGCAATCGGTGTAAATGCCAGCATCTGCGCGATGAAGACGCCGGTGAAGCCGTAAATCCAGCGTGTGCGCGCGACGCCAAACAGGTCGGATAGCCACGCTGTAACCACGCCCGCCCGCCCGAACAGCAGGATCAGCGCCAAGCCGATTACGAACGGCGGCGTGATGATCGGCAGCACAGTCAGCACACGCAGCAACCCCTTGGCTCGGAAGTTGGTGCGCACCGCAACCAGCGCGAACGCGATGCCGAGGATCGTCGTACCTGTCGCCACGGCCAACCCCAGGATCACGGTGTTCCAGGCGACGCCACAGCTCACCCGTCCAGTCACACAGCCCAAACCCCAAATCGATCCGTCAAAAAATTTTTCGGCGAACAGTGCGGGTGCCCACTGGCCCTGATTGTCCTGCAATGCACTGGACAGAATCGTCAGCACGGGGAAGAAAACGAACAGTGCGATAAGAGCGACGACAAGCGCAATCGAACCGACGACGAACAAATCCCCACGGCAGTAACCCAGTGCGGCCAATGCGCACGATAGCAACATCAGATAAGATGTGCCGAGCGCGAGTGCCCCGTAGCCCATTCCGGGTTGCTTCGCATCGGTTGGTGCCAACGCACCAACAAAACCGGGAGCGGGCCCATTGTGGATGATTGCGAAACCTTGCAGCAGCATCAGCACAATGCCGGCGATCGCCAGAAGCGCGAGGATGCGAGCACTCTTCACGACCGGCAGCCGCATCACAATTAGAGCGATAATCGCAAGGAGCGGCAAGAGCGCAAACAGCAGCCAACCACGCCCAGTCATTGCAATCTGATACAGCGCCGAGCCGGTGTCGGCATTGGGATATACCTGCAGCCAGCCGATCGAAAACAAGCCGTCGCTAAGCACGTACCAGGGCAACGCAGCCGCCCCGAACACACCGACCAGCGTCCAATACAGAATGGCGCGCGGCATGGCGGGCGGCTCCCGGTTTGCCACCGGCTACTTCGGAAGGTTCTTCACTTCGGTGTCCCACTTCGACAGCAAGCGCTTGCGTTCGACCGAAGAGCCATACTTTGTGAAATCGTATTCGATGAGTTTGATGTCGGCAAATTTCGGAGAATTGGCCGGCAATGGCGATGCCTTATTCGACGGGATCTGCAGCTGCTTGTTTTGTGCACCTAGCGCTTGCGGCGGCGGTGTCTGCGCCCAGTCATAAAACTTTTTTGCATTGTCGAGGTTCTTCGCACCCTTGATGATCGACATCGATCCGATCTCGTAGCCGGTGCCCTCGCAGGGGGCGACGACTTTGACATCTGGATTATCGGCGGCGGCTGCCACCATGTCGTGCATGAAGGTTATGCCGACCGCTGATTCGCCAAGACTGACGGCCTTGGCGGGAGCAGCGCCCGACTTCGTATACTGGTTGATGTTCTTGTGCAGCGCCTTCATGTAAGCGAACCCTTTGTCCTCGCCCATCAGTTGTACGACGGTCGCGAGCAACGTGTAGGACGTGCCGGACGAATTCGGATCGGCGACCTGCACTTCGTCCTTGAATTCGGGTTTCAACAGATCGGCCCAGCACTTCGGCTCAGGTAGCTTGCGTGACGCCAGGGTTTTCGAATTGTAGCCAAAACCCAACGCGCCCGAGTAGATGCCTATGGTTTTTTTGTTGCTACTCTTCCAAACGCTCAATGCCCACGGATGAAGCTCGTCCGGTTTCGCCGGCGTGTTCTCTTGCGTGAGACCCTCTTCTGCCGCCTGCAAGTGTGGATCACCGGTGCCGCCCCACCATATATCACCGCGGGGATTGGAGGCTTCAGCCTTCACCTGGGCGTAGACCTCGCCCGAGCTCTTGCGCGTCATCGACACCTTGATACCGGTTTCCTTCTCAAAAGCAGTCGTCATCGCGCGGCACCATTCCTCCTGCACCGCGCAATAGAGGGTCAGTTGGCCTTGGGCTTGCGCTGGCTGAAAATAGGAAAGCGCCAACAGCGCACCGGCAATTAGAAGACCACGCGATACGGTCTGCATCTTCGACAACATGCGTCGCTCCGCCCAAGTTTTTATGTGTCTATTTTGATCGAGTGTGACAGCGTTGGTACGTGCCCGTCAATGCGATCTCAGGTGAGGTCCATTACCTTGCCTAACGGACCGGCAAACGCCGGGCTTGCTGCCAGAATTGGATTGCCCTTCTGCAAGCCCTCGCCAGCAAAGAAGTCACTCACGGTCCCTCCGGCTTCGGTGACGATGATCATGCCGGCAGCGACATCCCAACTGTTGATATGCAGCTCAAGATACGCGTCCGTACGACCGGCTGCGACCCAACACAGTCCGAGTGCACCGGAAGCGCTCCGTTTCGTGGATGCTCCCAGGTCGCCAACCTTCGATACAAGCTTCACATATTCGTCGAAAGGTCTGCGTGGTGACCAGCCGATCTCTATCGTGGCGGCCTTGAAATCAGTCCCCTGGCTGGCGCTAATCGGCGCGCCGTTGCGGGTCGAGCCTGCGCCCTTGCGGGCAGCGAATGTTTCGCCGAGTGCCGGTGCGTGAATGATTCCGGCCATCGGTTTCATCTTGTGAAGGAAGCCGATCGAGATGCACCATTGAAGATCGCCGCGGGCGAAGTTAGCGGTGCCGTCGATCGGATCAACGATCCAGAGGTTCTCGGAACCTTCGCCGCCACCCTCTTCACCAACGAAACCATCATCCGGGAAGACCCGTGCCAAGCGCGACTTCAGCATGGTTTCGACCGCCCCATCCGCTTCGGTGAGGAAGTCCTGCGCGCCCTTCATACGGGTTGCCATGCGATCGCGGTTATTGGCGTATGACATGGCAAGGCTGCCAGCCTCTTGAGCCAGACCCAGCGCCACAAGGTAGCGCAGTTCGATTTCTGCATCGGTCATGGCGAGGGCTTTCTGTTGTTCAGGTAAGTTTGGCATCGTGCAAATAGCGGACGAGATTGTTGTAGCCAAGCTTTGCATAGGTGAGCGGATTTGCCTTGGCAGGATCCTGCTCGGCTTCGACGACGACCCAGCCATCATACCCGGCCAATTCTGCAAATACGGCTGGATAGTCGACCATGCCATCGCCGGGCACGGTGTAGACGCCCGCCACAACTGCGTCGAGGAAACTAAGATCGCGGCCGCGCACTTCGGCGAGTACATCTGGGCGCACGTCTTTGGTGTGGACGTGGCTGATACGTCGGCGATGATTGCGCGCGACGGCACTCGGATCGGCACCTGCGAACGTCAGGTGTCCGGTGTCCAGTAAAAGGTGAACAGCGGCATCGGTCAACCGCATCATGCGATCAACATCGCTCTCCGTCTCGATCACCGTACCCATGTGGTGGTGATAAACGAGTTGCATACCCTCGTCCGCCAGCCGCTCGGCGAGCGCGCTGAGACGATCGCAGAATATCGGCCACTGCGCTTCGCTCAAGCGCGGACTGCGGGACAATGGCAAGGTGATGTCGCCGTGAATGGCATTGGACGTCTCGGCGACAATCAATACTTGCGCGCCGAGCGACTTCAGCAAGTTCTTATGCTCCTCAATCGCGGTCCATTCGGCCTCCGCGTCACGCTCTAGCAGCGCCATCGAATACCAACCGGAGACGAGATCGAGGCCGTGACGATCGAGAACTGCCTTCAGCGCAATTGGCTCACGCGGAAATTTGTGTCCTAGCTCCATACCGGCGAAGCCCGCAAGCTTAGCCTCGGCAAGACAGGTTTCCAGTGGCGTTTCACCACCCAGCGATCGCAGATCGTCGTTCGACCAGCCGATGGGATTGGCACCGATCCTGATGGACATGAGACTATTCCAGAATTTGCTTCTTTTGCGCTGCAACGTACGCCGCGTGTGCATCGCGCACGCTAGCACGCGTACTGATTTCGGGCACCGCCACGTCCCACCAACGGCCGCCCTCGCTTGTCGAGATGGCAGGATCGGTATCGATTATTATAACGCTCGTGCGGCTGTGAGATTGCGCGATGATCGGCCGCCAATGCCGACTTGCCGGCCTGCGTCTCGGCAACCGGGATCGCATGTCGCAAAGCGAAAGTCGCCAGCCCGGCTGTTGCCTCCGAATAGTGCACGCCGCCACTCGCGACGATGGCAGGAACAGCACTGGCAACCGATTGACGTGCGCAACAGCCGCAGCCGTGACCATGTTCGTCGCACCTCGCCCGATTGAAGACGTGCACGCCATAATTCGACGCCGGTGGCTCGCCTTTGCGAACGCAATCGCCGCATGAGCCATGGTCTGCTCGTTATGCGCGCGATAGGTCTGCAGATGATCACGTATACCGTACAGTGCTTCGCCTAATCCGGCGACATTGCAGTGCCCAAATATCGCCCACACGCCGGCGAACATTGGAACTAGATTACCCTCGATTTCGACCTGCTGGGCGCCGAGGTAGCGAACCAGTGCTCGCGCGGTATTCGTGCGAATCGTGCCGTGTCTGTTCAACTGCGATGCTCTCGCCAAAGTGCCAGTTTTTCCTGCGCGCTGCGATCCGAGAACCCAAACAACACTGCATCCTTTTTCGCACGCATGCGGCGCGGCATCCATGCCGGGACGCAGACGATGTCGTTTTCCGCGAGGTCGAATGTCTTATCGCCGACTTCTAGTTCGAGCGTACCTTCGGCGATTACGAGTGTCTGGCCGTCCGTAGAGCGGATCGCCTTGGTCTCGAAACCAGCTGGGACGTGGGTCAGCCATGTTGCAATCGTCGGCATCGTCCAACCACCATCGATCGGATTGGCGTAACGAAGCGACACGGCATCGTGCGGATCCGGTATACCGGCGGATGCGACCGCCATTAACGCCGCCCGGCTTTTGTCATAGGGATAATTGAAGATTGGCGAGGTCGCACCAAAAGGCGAACCGCCGCTCAGCGGCACCATGCCCGATCCATAGCGAGCGAGGCTGTCGCCTTCGGCTTTGCCGATCGGCTGAGATTTCTCCGGCCAATGATCACTGAACCCGCACTCGAACAGATTGACGATAGGCAAATCGAGCCCGTCAACCCAGATCGCAGGTTTGGTTCCGGCGTTTCCGTGATCGTGCCAACCCCAGTTCGGGGTGATGATGAAATCGCCACGCCGCATCGCCGTTCTCTCGCCAGCGACCGCGGTGAACCCTCCGTCCCCCTCCAGTACGAACCGCAACGCCGAGGCGACGTGGCGATGAGCCGGTGCCGTCTCACCGGGGAGAATGATCTGTACACCAGCATAGATCGACGAGGTGATCCGTGAAAGTCCAGCCATACCCGGATTTTCGAGGACCAAGACGCGTCGTTCCGCTTCCTCAGCCGTCAAAAGTCCGCCAGCTTCAAGCAGCAACGGGCGTAGCGTCCGGTAATCCCAGAAGTGGGGAACTGCTTTCGACGTTGGCTGCCTTGGCACTAGGCCTTTCAACACCTCCCAAAGTGGCGTCAGCGCATGCGGTGCGATGCGATCATAGAACGCTTGCCGATCGTCTTGGATGGCGCGTGCAGCTACGGTCGACATTGTTAGCTCCCTCATCGTGTCATGGCCGACGGTTTGGAACCTTGTGCCAATTCTACTAGTGTCTGCTCGATCACACTTGATCGTCAATCCCCCAACAATTTGGAAGAAAAAAACCTATTTTCTGTCGATTTAATCGAATGTTAACCAGTACGTATCCTTGCCACTTCGTTCGGCACGCCACTAGCTGTAAACAATGGTATTGAAGTGCTCATGCTGCGCCGCAACAATAGCGTCCCGGTTTTTGAATAAGATTTAGACTGCTCAACGTCGACAAGCTTACCTTCTGAAGGCAATATTACGCATGAATATCGCTACGCCCATACCGGTCGTATCCCACGCGCAACAGCTGGGTGAGGACAACTCGATTTGGTACCAGCTGATGCCGCTCATGAAGGGAGGTGTCAATCCAATGGCTGCCCTGATGAAAATGGGCGAGCGTTATGGTGGCGTGATTCCCGTTAATATGGGCGGCCAGCGCGTCGTGATGCTGACGAAGCCAGAGCACTTCAAGCGCGTGCTCGTTACCAAAGTGGACGATTACATCAAGTATTTCGATGGTCTGAAGCCGATCTTCGGCAAGAGCATGATCACGCACGATGGCGTGCTCTGGCAAAAGATCCGCATGCCGCAGCAGCCAGCATTTCACCCCGACATGTTTGCGGAATACATCCCGTACTTCCTCGCTGCAATCAAATCGAAGATGGAGTTGTGGAAGGGACTGGCCGCGTCCGGCGAAGAATTCGAGATGGTCGAGCAGACGTGGACACTTGCCGCCGACATGATTTGCAAAGCGTTGTTCGATCGTGACATGCCATTTAATCCGCACTTCGTGTTCGGCTGCGTGAAAACCTACACCGATGTGATGAATCACAAGTCGATCCGCGTGAAGAAGGTGGCGGGCGAAGAGTTTGAGATCACGCAAGAGGACGCAGCCAAGGCAATGGACGTCTGGGCTGGCGTGCCGCCCCAGGTGATGGCGGCCGACCCACGCGAGATGCGGGAGCGCACGCTGCTGAAGATGATCGAGGATGCGGTCGCCAATCCTGACATCCCGGAGTTCGACCAAGCGCAGGCAATTGACGAGCTCAAGCAATACTTGTGGGCTGGTACCGAGACAACGGCGTTGACGCTTGCCTGGGCGATGTATGAGACATCCAAAAATCCGGAAGCTGCTGCACGGATTCGCGCAGAGGGAGAAGCGGTCTACGGCGATCGCGAGCCAACTGCTGCGGACTATTCCTCGCTGGCCTACACGCGCGCGGTGATCCAGGAAACGATGCGTCTTTACCCACCGATCTGGGGACTGATGCGCACCGCGTCAAAACCAGATGAAATCGACGGCAAGGAAATCAAGGTCGGCGACCGGGTGATGATGTTCGCTTACGGCGTGCACCACAATCCGCTGTACTGGGAAGACCCGGAAACCTTCAAACCGGAACGCTTCATGGGCGATGCCGTCAAGAAGCGCGTTCCCTACACATACATTCCGTTCGGCGGCGGCAAGCGCAGCTGCATTGGCGGCGCGATGAGCCAAGTCGAGAACACGCTGGCATTGTCGATTTTGTTGCGTAAGTTCCGCCCCGAGTACGTCGGTACCGAGCCTCCAGGGCTCAACGCCACGGTCACGCTGACACCGCGTGGCGGCTTGAAATTCAAGGTGCACGAGAACGTGTGAGCCGGCGAGTATATCGAGTTTAGTCTCGCGCCCGATAACTTCGGTATAGGTGGTACTTCACGAAATCTCGGCGTCGAACTTTGGCAGCCGGCGTTTCAGGAATGCGTCGAACAGCGGCACGGTAAAGTCGGTTTCGCCGTGCTGTTGACTGTAGATCATCCCCTTGCGGATGAGGCTGCTACGTACCGGCGCGACACCTTGCACTTTGAGGTGCAGAAGATCTGCAATAGCCCCCGAACGGTGTGGCCCGGCCCCTAGCTCTGCCATTGCTCGCAGATAGCGTTTCTCATTCGGCGTCAGACGTTCGAAACGAACACGGAAGAAACTGTCATCGAGCTTTTGCAAGATCTTCGGCGTCGCAGCGTCGAGATCGGCCATGCTGATCGGTGATTTCTCGGCCTCATTCCAGCAGCTATAAGCCCACTCCTGAAGAAAATACGGATAGCCTTTCGTTGCCGCGATAATGCCGTTGACCGCCCCCTTCGCGATGCGTTCGCCTTCCCGCGTAATTGGCTCGTTGATGGCAGATCGTGCGTCATCGACGGATAAGGGCCCCAGCACGGGAAAGTCAAACAGCCGCTCGGCATAGGATTTCGAGCGCCCGGTATTGCCGACGAGCTGGGGCAGACCGGCCCCCATGAGGACAAGCGGAAGCTGGCGCTGACCGACCTTATGGATGCCCATTATCAGGGCGCTCAACTCAATCTCGCTCAAATATTGCAATTCGTCGATGAGCAGAGCGACCGAGGTTTTACGGGCAGCAGCCGCCTCGGCCACCGCCAGCAACAACTCCGGCAGATCGGTTTCCAAATCGCCGGAATCAGCCGTACCTTTTTCGGGGTCGAGACCTAAGCCGATCTCGAAATCGCCGTGCTTCACCTTGATCGACGAGGCAAAGCTCTTGAGCACGCGCAACCCGCGCTTTACCTTTTCGTTGACGTTCTTCGAAGCATTGAGGCCGAGTAGGATGCTGCGCAGAACCGGCAGCAGAAGCTCCGGTAGCTTCTTCTCTTCGTGCGCTTCGAGCATGCGGGCCTTGTAGCCCATCTCTTCGGCAATTTGCTGGATGCGATTAAGCAGAACGGTTTTCCCGACGCCGCGCAACCCGATCAGCATAAGACTTTTCGACGACTTGCCCTGGGCCACGCGAGCCAGCGAGGTTCGTGCCTGATCCAGCAGCTCCGACCGTCCAGCAAGCTCTGGCGGCGGCGTGCCAGCGCCTGGCGCGAACGGATTGCGGACCGGATCCATATATATCGACCTTAAGTAAGTTTAGCCTGCGAGAGACTAAACTAGCATAAGATCTCTATAAGTCGAGCCGCGCGCCGTCGGCGCCGAACGTTCAGCTGTCACGCCAATCCATGCGCGGCAATCTCGACCCGCCGCCGCGCGATATAGGCGTCCATCTCCTCGACCTTGGCGGGATCGATGGGCGGCTGCTGATAGTTATCCAACAGCCGTTTCCACATGAGGTGCGCGCGTTGGGTGGCATCCGGGCTGCCGCTCTCGACCCAGCTCTCGAAGGGGCGGATATCGGAGATCATCGGCCGGTGAAATGCGTGCTCGAAGCGAGACATGGTGTGCGTTGCACCGAAATAGTGCCCGCCCGGCGCCACCTCCGCAATAGCATCGAACGCCAGCGACTCATCGCTCACATCGAGCGGCGTCATCCAACCTTTCATGGTTTCGATCATCTCGGCATCGATCACGACTTTCTCGTAAGACGCGACGAGGCCGCCTTCGAGCCAACCGGTGGCATGATGCACCCAGTTGGTGTGACTCATGACACAAGCCCACAGCGACATCGCGCTTTCGTACGTTGCCTGCGCATCGACGGCGTTGGATGCGTTCACGTTGCTGGCGCGATAGGGCAGCTTGTAGCGCCGCGCGATTTGTCCGCCAATGATGGTGGCGCGCACATATTCGGGCGTGCCGAATGCCGGCGCACCGGTCTTCATATCGACGTTAGAGGTGAAGCCGCCGAAGATCATCGGACACCCTGGCTTCACCATTTGCACGAAAGCCAGCACGGCGAGCGCTTCAGCCGACTGCAGCGCGAGCGCTCCGGCGATGGTGATCGGGCTCATTGCTCCCGCCAGCGTGAATGGCGTGACGCAAACGACCTGCCCGTTCTCAGCCATTTCCATCAGGCCGGACAACAACTCCTTATCAACCCGGCGCGGCGAATTGGTATTGATGACGGTCGAGATCGCCGGTTCGGCGCGCATCTGCTCGATCGACACGCCGCGGCCGATACGGGCAATTTCGATAGCATCCTTGATGCGGCCTCGGCCGATGGCGCTGCCGCCCCATACCCGGTCTGAAAACAAAACCTGCGCCTGATGCTGGTCGAGATGACGCGTCGGAACGGGAAGATCTTGCGCGGCGACAATCGTGCCGCCTGATGTGTGCAGCGTGTTGAGCGACTGATGCAGTTTGATCAGCTCAACCTGGTCGCGAAACGAACCAGGGCGCCGGCCGCGCTCCAGGTCGGACGCGTTGGGTGTGCCACCGACGGGACCGAAGTTGATATAGTTGCCGCCGACGATCAGGTTGCGCTCGGGGTTGCGCGCATACATCGTGAACTGTTGCGGTGCCTTGGCGATCATCGACAGCACCAAGGCTCGATCCATTTTGACAAGACCGGTCGCATGATCGACCTTACAACCGTTTGCTTCCAGAATGCGGCAGGCCTCTTCACTCATGAATTCGAGGCCTAACTCTTCGAGCACCCGGAACGCCGTATTTTCGATACGCGTCATGCCTTCTTCATTGAGCAATTCGAGCGGCGGCAGCGGGTTGCGAACCAGCCCCCAAGGCGTCTGCGGGACAGCCGCATTTGCTTCGGCCTTCCGGCGGGCGCGGCGTTCAGTGGCTCCACGTTCGGCAGCCATGGGCGTGTTCCTTCCGAATTGGTAGGGCTCAACATATACTCAGATGCGCGTCTGTCGTGTATTCGTTTGTCGATCGTTTAAGATCTGGAGAGACAACCATGGCCAAAGCCCCGAAGGTTTCGCCCTTTGCCCCGAAGTCCAGCCCGACTGTGCCGGCGATCGAGGGCGTGCGCTTTGCCACCGCCGAGGCGGGCATCCGCTATAAGGGACGAACAGATCTGCTGCTGGCCGTGCTCGACGAAGGCACAGTGGCCGGCGGCGTCACCACCAAGTCCAAGACATGCTCAGCGGCGGTGCTATGGTGCCGGGATGCGTTGAAGTCCGGCCGCGCGCGAGCCGTTGTGGTGAATTCCGGCAACGCCAACACCTTCACCGGCAAACGTGGCGCCGATGCCGTGCGGATTACCGCCGAGGCTGCGGCAAAAGCCGTTGGTGCAGATCCGCTCGACGTCTACGTTTCGAGCACTGGCGTGATCGGCGAGCCGATGGATGCGAGTAAGTTCGCCCACCTGCTGGATGGCTTGGCCAAGACGGCCACCGTTGACAATTGGGATGCCGCTTCCCGCGCCATTATGACGACGGACACCTATCCCAAGCTCGTCACCCGCACCGTCAAGATTGGCGGCGTCGACATTAACATCAATGGGTTTTGCAAGGGCGCCGGCATGATCGCGCCGGATATGGCGACCATGCTCGCCTACATATTCACCGACGCCGCGATCACCCAGCCTTTGTTGCAACGGTTGGTTTCGTCGCTTGCCGATCAGACGTTCAACTGCATCACGATCGATGGCGATACCTCTACCAGCGATACGGTTTTGGCGTTCGCGACCGGAGCTGCGGCAAAGCGCGGGGCACCGGTGATCTCCGACATGGCCGATGCCGCCTGTGGCGCGTTCGCCGGCGCGTTGCGTGCCGTGATGCATGACCTCGCCCTGATGATCGTCAAGGATGGCGAGGGCCTAACCAAGTTCGTCACCTTCCAAGTGTGGGGGGCTGAAAACGACCATGCCGCTCGCCGCATCGCGTTTTCGTGCGCCAACTCGCCAATCCTCAAGACCGCGATTGCAGGCGAAGACCCGAACTGGGGGCGGGTCGTCATGGCAGTTGGCAAGTCCGGCGAGATGGCCGATCGCGACAAGCTGTCGATCTGGTTTGGTCCGCATTGCGTGGCGCAGAACGGCGAGCGGTCCGAGGACTACGCCGAGAAAACGGTCGCCGAGTACATGAAGAATGCGGAACTGACGATCCGTGTCGACGTCGGCATCGGCGGTGGCGCCGCGACGGTGTGGACCTGCGACCTCACCCACGACTACGTCGCAATCAACTCGGATTATCGCAGTTGAGGCAGGCTTTCTCACAATTGCAGGGCAACTCTGCATGAGATTAACCACCTTCGCTGCGCCGCACACTTGTCCTGCAGCCTGAGAAGCCTTAAATGTGCGGTGGTTTGGCGCGCCATCATGGCTAAGTGATGCTGTCGCCAGGGGAAACGTAAAGCGAATAAGGTCGTGATAACGTATCGACCAAGGGTGAGGTTGAATGCAAGCGCGCGAACTCGCGAAGCGAAGCCGGGGCCGGATGGCACCGACCGACATCAGTAATCCGAAGTACTTTCACAAGGTTGTCGATTGCCAGTGGGCATGCCCGACGCATACCCCGGTGCCGGAATACATTCGGCTGATCGCACAAGGTCGCTACGCAGCGGCCTATATGCTCAACTGGGAAAGCAACGTCTTCCCCGGCATTCTCGGTCGCGTATGCGATCGCCCGTGCGAACCGGCCTGCCGCCGCGGCCGCGTCCAGGTCGGCGACGAGGCAAATGCCAAAGACCCGTCGCTCAAAAATGCAGAACCGGTTGCGATCTGCCGTTTGAAACGCGTCGCCGCGGACAATAAAGGCGATATTGACGGGTTTATGCCGGAAATACCGGCAGCCAACGGCAAGCGAATCGCGCTGCTCGGCGGCGGACCGGCATCTCTGACCGTCGCACGCGATTTGGCCCCATTGGGCTATGAGATCACGCTGTTCGAAAAGGACCCCAAGGGTGGCGGTCTGATGCGCACCAATATTCCGTCGTTCCGCTTGCCGGAATCGGTATTGGACGAGGAAGTCAGCCGCATCCTCGGCTTCGGCATTAAGGCCCGCTTCGGCCAAGAAGTTACAAGCCTCAAATCGGTGATCGACGAAGGCTTCGACGCCGTGTTCGTTGGCACCGGCGCGCCTAAAGGCAAAGACCTCGAAATCCCTGGCCGCAAGGACGCCTCCAAAAACATCCAGCTCGGCATCGACTTTTTGACCTCCGTCGCCTTCGGCCATGTCGAGAAGATTGGCCGCCGCGTGATCGTGATCGGTGGCGGCAATACCGCGATGGATTGCTGCCGCACCGCACTGCGCATGGGCGCCGAAGCGGTCACCGTGACGGTGCGTTCGCCGCGCAAAGTTATGAAAGCCTCCGAATGGGAGATCAAAGACACGCTGCATGAGGGCATCCCGATCCTCGACAATCACGCACCGAAAGAGTTCCTGATCGAGAACGGCGTTCTCGTTGGCGCCGTTTTCGAAAAGATGATCGAGCAAGGCGTCGACGCCAAGGGCCGTCCCAAGCTCGTCGCTTCCGGTGACCTGGTGACGATCCCCTGTGATGACGTGCTATTGGCGATCGGCCAGGAGAACGCTTTCAACTGGATCGAGCGCGACCTCGGCATCGAGTTTGGCGAATGGGGCATGCCGAAGGTCGATCGCGTCACGTTCATGTCGAGCCGGCCAGGTGTCTTCTTCGGCGGCGATGCGGCATGGGGACCCGAGAACATCATTTGGGCTGTCGCCCATGGCCATCATGCGGCGATCTCGATGGACGCACACTGTCACGGCCGCACCATTACCGAGCGGCCCGCGCCCGGCCACACCCTCGTCGCGCAGAAAATGGGCATCCACGAGTGGTCGTATCACAACAATTACGATCCTGCGGATCGCACCGGCGTACCGCATGCCGAGCTCAAAACCGCCTTAAAGAACTTGAAGATCGAAGTCGAGTTGGGCTTTGACGACAAGCTCGCCGCGCGCGAAGTCGAGCGCTGCCTGAACTGCGATGTGCAGACTGTTTTCACCGAGAAGCTGTGCATTGAGTGTGACGCCTGCATGGACATCTGTCCGGTCGACTGTATCAACTTCATAAAGAACGACGACGAGCCGGCGCTGCGCATGCAGCTCCGCGTGCCGGCGCTCAACATCAGCCAGGATCTTTACATCTCCGATGATTTGAAAACCGGACGGATCATGGCCAAGGATGAGGACATGTGCCTGCACTGCGGATTATGCGCCGAACGCTGTCCGACCGGTGCTTGGGACATGCAGAAATACGTCTTCGTCGAAGCGCAAGCATCGAAAGCCTGCCTCAGTCTTCACAACTCGTACATTCGCTGAATCCCCGTCAGGGACTGAGCAATCAATAGGGTCGACGCTAAATGAGTGGCATCAACGATTTCGTCGTCAAATTCGCAACGGTCAACGGATCCGGTTCCGCGAGCGCGAACACGATGTTCGCCAAGACGCTGTTCCGCATGGGCATCCCCGTCAGCCCGAAGAACATCTTCCCTTCTAACATCCAGGGACTGCCGACCTGGTACGAAGTGCGTGTTTCCGAAAAGGGCTATCTCGCCCGGCGCGATGGTATCGACCTGATGGTCGCGATGAACCCCCAAACCTTTAAAGAGGACGCGGCCGAAGTCGTCAAAGGTGGTTGGCTGCTCTACGACAGCTCAATGCCGCGCAACTGGGGGCGCGATGACATCACCATCCTGCCCGTGCCGATTGCCGCCATGTGCGCCACGAAATGGTCCGATCCGCGGCAACGCCAATTATTCAAGAACATGGTCTACGTCGGGGCGCTCGCAGGGTTGCTCGATATCGACGTAGAAGTGATCAAGCAGGTGGTGGTCGACCAACTGAAGGGCAAGGAAAAGCTCGTATCGGCCAACATGGAGGCAGTCGCCCTCGGCCGCCAATACGCAATCGACAATTTCCCGTGCCCGCTGCCGATTTCGGTTCGTCACGCGACCGGCGCCAAGGGCAAGATCCTGGTGACCGGCAATGAGGCTGGTGGACTCGGTGCGGTATACGCTGGTGCAACGGTCTGCGCGTGGTACCCGATCACGCCATCAACATCCCTGCCGGAAGGTTTTGAAAAGCACGCTAAGCGCCTGCGTACCACCAAGGAAGGCAAACGTTTGTACGGCATCGTGCAAGCCGAAGACGAACTGGCGGCAATCGGCGTTGCCATCGGTGCCGGCTGGAATGGCGCTCGCGCGTTCACTGCCACCTCCGGGCCTGGCATCTCGCTAATGAGCGAGTTCCTGGGGCTCGCCTACTTCGCTGAAGTGCCGGTCGTGCTGTTCAATATCCAGCGCGGCGGTCCGTCGACCGGCATGCCAACCCGCACCGGCCAGCCCGACATCGTCTCATGCGCCTACGCTTCGCACGGCGATACCAAGCATGTGCTGCTGTTCCCATCGGACCCTACCGAGTGCTTCACACTTGGCGCCGAGGCGTTCAATCTGGCCGAACGATTGCAAGCGCCGGTGATGGTGCTGTCCGATCTCGATATCGGCATGAACGACTGGGTTTGCGAGCCCTTCACCTGGGACGACAACGTCAAGGCCGACCGCGGCAAAGTGCTTTCAGCCGAGCAACTGGAGGCGTTCAAGGAAACGCGTGGCCAGCCTTGGGGTCGATATCGTGACATCGACGGCGATGCGATCCCCTACCGGACCTTGCCCGGCACGCACCCAACCATGGGGGCATTTTTCACCCGCGGCACCAGCCACGACGAGAACGCGCGCTACACTGAAGATGGCCACATCCACGCGCGCATGATCGACCGCATTCGCCGTAAGTTCGACACCGCCGCGAAGATGGTGCCGAAACCGGAAATCACAATACTCGATCCTAAATCGAAAATCGGCATGATCTATTTCGGCGCAACCAAGCCGGCGGTGTACGAGTCGCTCGACGAACTGCAAGCAATCGGCGTCAAGGTCAACGCGCTTCGACTGCGGGCATTCCCCTTTACCGAGGAAGTATTGGCGTTCTGCGCCGCCCACGACAAAATCTTCGTCGTTGAACAGAACCGCGACGCCCAGATGCGCCAGCTGCTGATGGTCGAAGCCAACGTGCCCGGTGACAAACTGATCGCGACACTGAGTTACGATGGCATGCCGACGACCGCCGCGTTCGTCACCAGCGCCGTCCTAAAACATCTGCAGCCAGCCAAGGCGCAAGCTGCCGAATAAACATCCCCGCTCGGGCCAGAGAGAACGCACATGTCCTACATTGCCAAGCCATCTGCTTTCCATCCCAACCTTCAGAAGAACGAGTTGGGTCTCACCCACCGCGACTATGAAGGCACGATGTCGACCTTGTGTGCCGGTTGCGGGCACGACAGCATCACGGCGGCTCTGATCGAGGCCGCATTCGAACTCGACCTACCCGCTCATCGCATCGCCAAGGTGTCCGGCATCGGCTGCTCGTCAAAAACGCCGACATATTTCCTCGGTCGCAGCCACGGCTTCAATTCTGTGCACGGGCGCATGCCGTCGGTGACGACTGGCGCTGCGATGGCCAACCGCGATCTCGTGTACATCGGCGTGTCGGGCGATGGCGACACGGCCTCGATCGGCCTTGGCCAGTTTTGCCACGCGGTACGGCGCAAGCTGAACATGACCTACCTCGTCATGAACAATGGCTGCTATGGCCTCACCAAAGGCCAATTCTCGGCCACCAACGACAAAGCATCGCCATCCAAGAAGGGCGATGCAAATCCATTCGAGGCGATTGATCTCTGCCAACTCGCGATCCAGCTCGGCGCAGGTTTCGTTGCCCGCTCGTTTTCCGGCGACAAGAACCAGCTGATCCCATTGATTAAGGCTGCGATCAGCTACAAGGGCTTCGCCTTCCTCGACGTGATCTCTCCGTGCGTGACTTTTAATAACCACGCCACCTCGACCAAGAGTTACGACTACGTACGAGCGCACAACATGGCATCGGAAAACCATCTCGATTTCGTCGAGAGCAAGGAAGAGATCACGGTCGACTACGCCGAGGGTACATCGGCGACGATAGATATGCATGACGGCTCGAAGCTGCTGCTGCACAAGCTCGATGGCGGACATGATCCGCAGGATGCCGACGCTGCACTTATGACGATCCGCCGAAGCGCGGCCAAGGGCGAGGTCGCAACCGGCCTGCTTTACGTCAACAAGGATCAGCTGGATCTGCATGACGTGCTCGAAACCGAGGATCGCCCGCTCAATGCGATTCCGGTGAGCGAACTCTGTCCTGGTTCAAAGGTGCTCGAAGGCATTAACGCCCGCCTGCAGTAGATTGGCTCAAGCCCAACGACACAGCACTACGCCCGAGGCACGACATGACGCACAAAAAAAAGCCTGAAGACCTGCGTAGCGCCCGCTGGTTCGGGCCGGATGATTTCCGCTCGTTCGGCCATCGCAGCCGCATGAACCAGATGGGCTATGCCACGGCTGAATACTCCGGCCGCCCGGTGATTGCGATTATCAACACCTGGTCGGACTTCGCGCAGTGCCATGCGCACTTCAAAACCCGTGTTGACGACGTGAAGCGCGGCATTCTGCAGGCCGGGGGGTTTCCGGTCGAGCTGCCGGCGATCTCGCTTTCCGAAAGCACCGTCAAGCCGACGACAATGCTCTACCGCAACTTTCTCGCGATGGAGACGGAGGAGCTGATCCGCTCGCAGCCCGTGGACGGCGTTGTGCTAATGGGCGGCTGCGACAAGACCACGCCGGGGCTCATCTTGGGCGCGACCAGTGCCGGTGTGCCTGCGATTTTCGTCCCCGCCGGCCCGATGTTGCGCGGCAACTGGCACGGCAAGGTGCTGGGCTCCGGCTCCGACGCGTTCAAGTATTGGGACGAGCGCCGCGCCGGCAACATCTCGACGAAGGATTGGAACGAGATGGAGGTCGGCATCGCACGCTCCTACGGCGTGTGCATGACGATGGGCACCGCCTCGACTATGACCGCGCTGGCCGACGTGATGGGCATGTGTTTGCCCGGCACCTCATCAATCCCGGCGGCTGACGCCAATCATATTCGCATGTGCGCCGCGGCTGGTAGCCGTATCGTTGACATGGTGTGGGAGGATTTGACGCCGCAAAAAATCCTCACCGAGGCGGCTTTCAAGAATGCGATCACCGTGGCGATGGCGATGGGCTGTTCGACCAACGCCGTGATCCATGTCCTCGCCATGGCGCGCCGGGCCGGGCGCAATATCGGGCTTGAGGATTTTGATGCCGCCAGCCGCAAGGTGCCGGTAATCGCCAACATCCGGCCGAGTGGCGACACGTATCTGATGGAAGACTTCTACTATGCCGGCGGTCTGCTCGGACTGATGTCGCGGCTTAAGGGCCAACTCGATCTTGGCCAGATCAATGCGTCCGGGCTGACTTGGGCGGCCAGCCTTGAAGGTGCGGAAGTCTACAACGACGACGTGATCCGTCCTCTCGACAACGCAATATACAACGAAGGCGCGCTGGCGGTGTTGAAGGGCAATCTCGCGCCCGACGGTTGCGTCATCAAACCATCGGCCTGCGAGCAGCGCTTACTGAAACATACCGGCCCGGCGCTCGTGTTCGACGACTATCCGGCGCTAAAGGCCGCGACCAACGATCCGGACCTGGATGTCACCGCCGACACCGTGCTCGTTCTGCGCAATGCCGGACCGCTAGGTGGTCCCGGCATGCCGGAGTGGGGCATGCTGCCGATCCCGACCAAGCTCGTGAAGCAGGGCGTACGCGATATGATCCGGATCTCGGACGCGCGCATGTCGGGGACGAGTTATGGCGCATGCATTCTGCACGTGTCGCCGGAGTCCTACGTCGGCGGGCCGCTTGCGCTCGTCAAAACCGGCGACATGATCACGGTCGATGTTTTGGCACGCAGTATCAATCTCGACGTGCCTGAAGCCGAGCTGGCAGCGCGGCGTGCAGCCTTGAAGCCACCCGCACCTCGCTACGAGCGTGGCTACGGCTGGATGTTCTCGCGCCACATCAAGCAAGCCAACGATGGCTGCGACTTCGACTTCCTGGAGACCGATTTCGGCGCACCCGTGCCCGAGCCGGCAATTAACTGACGGACAGATAAGGTCGACGATCATGTTGTCTCCCGAAATTCGCGACAAACTCAAGACAGTCAGCACCGCCACCATTTGTACAGCGCTCTACAAGCGTGGCTTTCGCAATCAGATGATCCAGGGCGTTAGTCCACTCGACGCTGGCAAACCGACGATGGTTGGTGAAGCATTCACGCTGCGCTACATCCCGGCGCGCGAGGATTTAAATCCGATCACTGTATTCCAGGATCGCAGTCATCCGCAGCGCAAAGCGGTCGAAGATTGTCCGCCCGGCGCCGTGTTCGTCATCGATAGCCGCAAGGATGCACGCGCGGCGTCCGCAGGCTCGATCCTGGTCACGCGATTGATGAAGCGCGGTGTTGCCGGCATCGTCACCGACGGTGGATTTCGCGATGCGGCCGAGATCGCAAAATTGGGCATTCCGTCATTCCACAGCCGGCCATCGGCGCCCACGAATCTGACCATCCACCAAGCCCTCGATATCAACGTTCCGATCGGCTGCGGCGATGCCCCGGTGTGGCCGGGAGACGTGATCGTCGGCGACAGCGATGGCGTGGTCGTGATCCCAGCCAACATCGCGGCCGAAATCGCCGACGAAGCAGTCGAGATGACCGCGTTCGAGGACTTCGTGACCGAGAAGGTCAACGAGGGCCGCACGATCATCGGTCTTTACCCAGCCACGGACGAGGCCGTGAAGCCGGAGTTCGCGGCATGGCGCTCAGCCAACAAACGCTAAGAGCGTTCAGCGTCAGGCGAAACGCACCGCATAAACCGGAGGTAGGGTGTGAGTAATGCACGCCCAGCTATCGCCCTGGTTCTCGCTGACCCAGACGCCACCCGTTGTCGAGCCGAACGCTAGTCGATCGCCGGTGGCATCAATCGCCAGCGCATGGCGATAGACGACATCGTAAGCATGCAATTGCGGCAAGCCTTCACTCAATGTCTCGAACGTTTTCGCGCCATCGCGCGTGCGCGTCACAACGAGTTTGCCGCCGACCGGAATGCGCTTTTCGTCCTTGATCTCGGGCACGAACCAGGCCGTGTCCGCGTCGTGCGGATGAACCACGACGGGAAACCCGAACACTGACGGTTGCACATCCGTGATCTCGGTGAAGTTGCGGCCCTCGTCGGATGAGACAAATATGCCGTTGTGATGCTGCACCCACATCCGGTTCGGCGCGGCGGGGCATTGCACGAGGCAATGCACGTCCTGGGCGATCGGATCATGGGTCAATTCGGGCGGAACGTGATCGGCACGCATGCCCTCGCCACGCTGCTGCCAGCTGGCGCCTGCATCCTCGGTCAGCCAGATGCCGCCAGTCGAAACCGCAATCCAAACGCGTTTCGAATTACGCTTGTCGACGATGATCGAGTGCAGCCCCGGCAGATCGGCGCCACCGCCCATCCACTGTTTGCGTTTCGGATGATCCCACAGCGAGCG
>JANLXZ010000077.1:0-3132 GCA_031365375.1 Hyphomicrobiaceae bacterium
GCCACCGAAATTACAAGTCGCGGAACCGCGCGGCAAGCGAAAAGAACAAAAACTATTGAATAACATGATATTATGAAAGTAGCGGAAAATTGCGGAAACACGAGGATACGCCGGAATTGTAACTTTTAATCAGGGTGTCGATGGTTCGATCCCATCCGGGCTCACCAATCATTTCAACGGTTTGAGGATTGTCCCAAAAAGCCTGGCGACTGGCCTGCGGGAGTTTTGCGGGCCGCACCTTGCAAGCCACCGTGCAAATGAACGAGTTCGGGCTGCGACCCGTCTCGATCAATACCGCTTTCGGCTGCTGCCAGCAGCCTCGAAAATTCGGCGGCAGCTTTTGGCAAACGACTTCGAAAACCATGTACGCGGTGCGCTTAATCACGTCCTAATTGAGGACGCGATCAGCGAGGTGCGGCTGGATATAAGGGGCCGCTTAGCAGAAGGGTTGACCGCGATTCGCCCGCGCAGGAATGCAGAGCAGAGTTCCACTCGTGCGATTGCAATCGAAGACGATGCGAAGTCTACTGATGTCGTAGGATGGGGCGCATGTGTGCTCCGACCCAAGAAAAACATGCGATCCTGATCGCGTTGCGAAAACCAAGGAGGAAAAGATGCCGTCGAAGACGAAGTTGACCAGTCGCCGCAAATTCCTAACTAGTGCCAGCGGCGCGTCCATATTAGCAGTCACCGGCTTTCCCAACATTTCGTTCGCGCAGAACAAGCCGATCAAGATCGGCATGCCGACGATTCTGTCGGGCCGCGTCGCCCAGCTCGGTATCTCGTCGCGCAACGCGGTGATGCTCGACGTCGACAAATTCAATGCCGCGGGCGGCCTGGGCGGCCGGCCAATCGAGATGGTGTTTCGCGATACCAAGGGCAAGCCGGAAGAAGCAGCCAGCGTCGCCCGCCAGATGATGAACTCCGATGGCTGCGATTTCCTGATCGATGCCGAGGCCTCCGGCGCCTCGTTCGCGGTGCAGGAAGTGGCACGCGACCTCAAGTTCTTCTGTGTTCACACCAACTCGGAAACGTCGTCGCTCACGGCCGATCCGAAGATTCGCCTGCCTAATGTCATCCGCACCGCCCGCATTGGCATTCATGACGCCATCGTCAGCGGCGCCTATGCCGCCAACATCGCCAAGGCGAAAAACCTCAAGACCTGGATGAGTTGCTCGCCTGACTACGCTTATGGCCGCGACAATACAAACCTGTTTCTCGAGTACCTAAAGCGCTTCTATCCCGATGCGCAGGTGCTGTCGGAATCCTGGCCGAAGCTGTTCCAGCCCGACTATACCGAGAACATCACCAAGATCCTGCAGGCGAAACCGCAGGCCGTGTACTCGGCGTTGTGGGGCGGTGATCTGACATCGTTCATCGATCAAGCGTCGATCTACAACCTATTCGGCCAAACGACGCTGTTCGGCATCAATATGGCCGATTACACGACGTTGACGGCGGTGAAGAACCTGCCGGCCGGCATCCACTCCGCCACTCGCTACATCAAGTCCTATCCGGCGACGCCTGAGAATGCAGCGTGGGCCGACGCGTATCAGGCGAAATACAAGGATCTGCCGACCAACTGGTCGTGGGAGAACGCGATCGCCATCCAGCTCATCATCGAGTTGATGAAGAAAACCAACTCATCCGATGGCGCCAAGCTTGCTCAGGCGGCACGCGGCTTCAAGCTGAAATCGGCATTCGGCGCCAATGGCGAAGTGACGATCCGTGAAACCGATGGCCAGGTGATCGACTATGCGCTCGGCTGGGGGACTACGATTCCGAAGGAGCCTTACGTCAAGGACATCACCGGAGGCGATTGGAAAACCATCCTCGAACTCGAAGCCGAGTGGATGAAGAAGATGGGCTACGCCTGAGGCGCGGCGTTCGCGATCGCAGGAAACGGCAATCTGTTTCCTGCGATTTCATACTGTTGGTACATCTCCGCCGAGGAAAATCGTGGATCTCGACGCCCTTGCAACCTGTTTCTCCACCGCCTCGTGCTTGATCACGCAGACGACCGGCGGCCTCATCATCGGCATGCTGCTGTTTCTGGTGGCGGCCGGCCTGTCGCTGATCTTCGGCGTGCTGGGGGTCGTCAACTTCATGCACGGCTCGCTATACATGCTGGGCGCGTACTTCTCACTGACCATCTACCAAACGACCGGCAGCTATCTCGCAGCAGTGATCGGTGCGTCACTCGGCGTCGCCCTGTTCGGGCTGATGTTCGAGCGGTTCTTCATTAGCCGGGTGTATGGCGCCGACGTCCTGATGCAACTGCTCGTCTGCTACGGCTCGGTGCTCGTCATCGACGATCTGGTGAAGATCATCTGGGGGGCTGATTTTCGCTCGATGGGCATGCCGGCGGCGTTCCAACAGACGCCCTTCATCGTCGCTGGTGGCGTCATTCCGGTTTTCTACCTGTTCCTGATCCTGGTCACCCTGGTGGTCGCGATCCTGCTTGGCGTGCTGATCGAGAAGACGCGGTTCGGTAAGATCGTGCGGGCGGCCGCGATCAATCCTGGCATGGTATCGGCACTCGGAATCAATACCCAACTCGTCTACGGCGGCGTGTTTGCGCTCGGTGGCGCTCTCGCCGGTTTGGCCGGTGCGTTGGCGGTACCGGTGCGAACCGTCGTGTCGGGCATGGGCTTTTCGATCCTGATCGAGAGCTTCATCGTCACCGTGATCGGCGGCATGGGTTCGGTCGCAGGCGCGCTTGTGGGTGCGTTGATGATCGGCCTGACGCGCAGCTTCGGCTCGATCGGATTCCCCCTGTTCACCGAAGGCCTGATGTTCCTGTTGATGGCGATCATTCTGATCGTCAAGCCGAGCGGCCTGTTCGGCAAGGGGAGCTGACATGAGCCGCTCTTTGATCCTGCGTGACCTCGCCGCCGCCGTCATCGCTCTGTTGGTGTTGGCGCTCCTCCCTTATATCTTTCCCGGCAAGGCGCTGTCGGACTTCATCATCCGCGTCTCGGCCTTCGGGCTGTTTGCGACCTCGCTCAACTTGCTCGTTGGCTATGCCGGGCTGGTATCGTTTGGGCACGGCATGTTCTTCGGCCTGGGCGCCTACAGCTTTGGCCTGATGATGCAGAAGCTCGGCACGTCGATTCCCGTCGCGTTCGCCGC
>JANLXZ010000096.1:0-4033 GCA_031365375.1 Hyphomicrobiaceae bacterium
CGACCCTCGGCGCGATACTGACTGGCGAGTTTGCCAATGGTCGTGGTCTTACCACCGCCGTTGACACCGACCACAAGAATTACATGCGGCTTATGGCCGTCGTCGATGATCAAAGGCTTGGCAACGCGCGACAAGACGCGCTCGACTTCGGCAGCGAGTGCCGCCCGCACCTCTTCTGGTGTAATCGTCTTATCGAGGCGATTCTTCGACAGTGCGGCGGTTATGCGCGTCGCCGTCTCGACGCCGAGGTCGGCCTGAATCAGAACATCTTCAAGCTCACCAAGCGTTTCAGCATCGAGCTTTCGCTTGGTGAAAACGCCGGTGATGCCTTCGGCGAGCTTAGAAGATGTTTTTGAAAGGCCCGATGTAAGCCGAGCGAACCAGCCCTTTTTCGGTTCTGGCTTTGCTTCAGGCTCTAACCTTTCCAACGCCTGCTCGTCTGCGACTTGGCCCCCCGCATCATCGATTGCAGAGGATGGGCGCGGCGCGGCGCGACCAAACAATCTCCCCATCATGCCGGGTTTCTTGGGCGCATCCGTCATGATGGCACCGTGCCGTTGAGACGTCGGCCTGTGTGACCGTTGATTTTCGCGCGCTTGAAAGTGCCAGCTATGGACGGCTGAGCCTCGGCTGCAATTGCAACCTCAGCAAAATGCGCCGTGCGGCCGATATAGGGATTTTCCATCATGACTTCGATCGTACGTCCTGCGAGCGACTGGAAGTAGGTGTCCAACACCGCCTCTGCCTTGGTGCGCAGCCGAGCCGCACGCTCTTTGATTTCCGCTTTTGGCAATTGGGGCATGCGGGCGGCAGGCGTTTCTTTGCGCGGGGAATAAGGAAACACGTGCAGAAACGTAAGATCGCACGCGTCGACGATTCGAAGTGTATTCTGGAACATCACTTCCGTTTCCGTCGGAAAGCCAGCGATCAAATCCGCTCCGAAAACCATATCCGGACGCAACCGTCGCACCTCGCGACAGAAGCCAATCGCATCGGCTGACAGATGGCGCCGCTTCATACGCTTCAAGATCATATCATCGCCGGATTGCATGGAAAGGTGAAGGTGCGGCATCAACCTCGGCTCCTCCGCAATCGCTTGAATCAGATCCCGATCGATTTCAGTTTGATCAATCGACGACAGCCGCAGCCGCCTCAGTTCCGGCACGTGCTTCAAGACCATTTGCACGAGGCGACCAAGCGTCAAGCCTCCAGGCAAATCAGGCCCATAAGACGTGATGTCAACGCCCGTGAGGACGATTTCAGCGCAACCATTTTCGACCAATCGCCGCACCTGCGCCACCACCTCACCGGCCGGAACCGATCGCGACGGTCCGCGCCCATACGGAATGATGCAAAATGTGCAACGGTGATCGCAACCGTTCTGAACCTGCACATAACCGCGTGGGAGCGCTCCGAACCCCTCGATGAGGTGATGCGCGGTCTCGCGCACACTCATGATGTCATTCACGACAACTCGCTGCCCGCCGTCGGCCGCAGTGAATCCAGCGAACGTTGCTGCCTGCATCTTCTCGGCATTGCCGATCACATGGTCGACTTCGGGCATTTCGGCGAACCGTTGCGGCTCGATTTGGGCGGCACAGCCCGTCACGATGATGCGCGCCGATGGGTTTTCACGTCGTAACCGACGAATTTGCTGGCCTGCCTGGCGCACCGACTCGGCCGTCACCGCACACGTATTGACGATCACCGCGTCATTAAGACCGGCCGCCGCCGCGTGCTTACGCATGACCTCGGACTCATAAGCGTTGAGCCGGCAGCCAAGCGTAATGATTGTGGGTCCGCCCATTGATTCAGTTCAACCGCTGCGCTTGACCAAGCGAAAAATCGAACACGCCCGCGTATTCGTCGGTCGCAGGCCCAGTCATCAAAATTCGATTGGCGCTCGTCCATTCGATCTGCAGGGGACCACCAGGCACGGTGACAGTTACCCGGCGATCCGTTCGCTTGGTATGCGCGCCCAGCACGGCAGCCGCACAGGCAGCTGAACCGCACGCACGCGTCAAGCCAGCACCACGCTCCCAGGTCCGCAACGTAATTGCGATTGGCGATGTAACTTGGGCCAGCGATATATTTGCGCGCTCGGGAAATATCGGGTGGTTCTCCAGCATTGGCCCAAATCGGCCGAGATCGTAGATTGTCACATCGTTAACCCAGAAAACCGCGTGTGGATTGCCGACGTTGACGACCGAAGGTGAGTGCAGAATCGGGTTGTCGATCGGCCCGATCTGCAATTCGATACGCTTGGTATCGTGAAACGGTTCGGCGAGCGGTATCTCGTTCCAGGCGAATCGCGGTTCACCCATGTCGACGGTAATGTGATCTTGGTCCACCACCGCGACATCCAGTAGTCCCGGGCGCGTTTCGAACTTGAAACGCTCACGCTTGATCGCGTGGTGGGTCAACCAGCCGACACAGCGCATGCCATTGCCGCATGCTTCGGCTTCTGAGCCGTCGGTGTTATAAATACGAACGTACGCTTCTGTGCCACGCGTCTTTGGATCGTGCAGTACCATCATCTGATCGAACCGCGATAATGGATCGGCCGCGACGGCGCGCGCCTCATCACCGTTCACGATCCGTTTCGACCCGCGCAGATCCACCACGACGATCTCGTTTCCGAGACCGTTCATCTTACGGAAGGACAATGGCTCACTAGAGATCGGCGGCATGCACGGTATATGGCGAAACCCGAAGCGCCTGACAATCGCTCAATTGAACGGCTGTGCCGGTTAATCCTTCTTATTTGCCCAATAAAACGCGAACACTAACATCCAAAACAGCAACGCCATGACGTCGAAAAGAACCTCGAGGCGCCGCAGATCCATCGATCGGGCCCACTCTGGCGGACCGACGAACAGCGCGAGGCTGATCGCGGCCCCGGCAAGCAAGCAGATACCAACAAGGCCCCAAAGAACGCGCGTGGTTCGTCTTGTCATGGCAATGCCCTCGAAAACCGACCCCGCCTATTGCTTAAGAGACGCGTGACACCCTGCTTTCCTTGGATCATGCCATCATTTGCCCGAAATCGCCCGTTTAATCGCGGCGCCGACGGCACCTCCCGAGCAAAATTATTTGACTTTACCGGTCGGCGAGCGCATTCACCCCTCAACCACGATCGGCCCGATCTACCGAGCCGCCACCTCGTACATGGATTTGCATGCTGCAAGATCCGGGAGACGAGGAGGTCAACATCCGCCGGCGCGTTGCGCTCTCGGGTGATAAATTGCTTTGCGTCAAGGGGTTAGCTTATGTTGAAGGTTTGGGGACGCAAGACTTCGGTGAACGTGCAAAAAGTCATGTGGGCGGTCGGCGAACTCGGCCTGGCTCACGAGCGCATCGATGCGGGCGCCGCCTTCGGCAAACTCGATACTCCCGAATTTGGCGCGATGAACCCGAACCGATTGGTACCAGTGATTGACGACAACGGCTTCATCTTATGGGAGTCGAGTGCGATCGTTCGCTACCTGTCGGAGAACTATGGCCGTGGAACGCTCGCACCGGATGGCCGTCATGGCTATGCCCGCGCCGACCAATGGATGGAATGGTCGATCACCGAGCTTTATCGCGACGTGATCGGCGTCTGCTTCCTGGGCATGATCCGTACCGCCGCCAAAGACCGCGACACGGCAGGCATCGCTGCTGCCGCCAAACGGGTTGGCGATAAGCTCGGCATTCTCGACCGGCATCTCGATGGCCGCGCGTTTATTTGTGGCACTCAACTTTCGATGGCCGACATCGCCGTCGGCACCATGATGTATCGCTATTTCAATTTGCCGATCGAGCGCCCGGCGCTCGGTAATGTCGAGCATTGGTATGGCCGGATCAGCAGCCGCAAACCATATCAGGAGCACGTGATGGTCGACTTCGAGGCCATGAAGGTTCCCGGCGCTTAATAGACGAGGCTTTACGCATGTTCCAATCGCTTTCCGAACGCTTATCCGGCGTCCTCGACAAACTCACGCGCCGCGGCGCGCTGAGCGAAGCGGACGTGACGGAGGCGATGCGGGAGGTT
>JANLXZ010000110.1:0-3818 GCA_031365375.1 Hyphomicrobiaceae bacterium
TACGACGGACACTTCTAACGCCAGCGGTTCGGTGACGTTTGTAAATTTCGCAGCTCCCGTTAGCGCTTCAGCTGGCGAAGTTGCGACAACCGAAGGTACGCCCAACCCATTTGTCGTCTACCTCGGCACCGGCGCGAACGATACCGGCGTCGGCTCGGCGGGCAACGACACGCTGACCGGTCTGGCTGGCGATGACACCCTGCTCGGCCTTGCTGGTGACGACAATCTTGTCGGTGGAGCGGGTGCCGACAACCTAATCGGCGGTGCCGGTCGCGACATCATCTTCGGCGAAGACGGCGATGATACCATCCTGGCCGGTGCCGATGACGACCAAGTGTTCGGTGGCACCGGTAATGACACCATCTACGGTGACAGCGGCAACGATAGCATCTCCGGCAATGAAGGCCACGACGTCATCGACGCCGGCTTCGGCCGCGACGTCATCTTCCTGACGGCCGGCGATGGTGACGATGTCATCAATGGCGGCGACGGTATCGACACGCTCGATTTGTCGGCCATCACCACGGACGCGGTGGTCGACCTAGGCACCATCGGTATCGGCTTCGCCGATAGCTTGAGCTCCGGGCATGACACGCTCGATAGCATCGAGAACGTGAAGGGCGGTGCCGGTCACGACACGATTTATGCAAGCAACAGCATCAACATGCTGGAAGGCGGCGCTGGCAACGACAACTTCGTCTTCCGGACGGCGGATGCAGCCAATGGTGATAGCATTTCGGGCTTCCAGCCTGGTGATAAGGTCGACTTGCGGCCCATTCTGGGGGATCACGCGGTACTAACTGCCGAAGCGGGCGTTTTCGATATGGCAGGCCAATTCCGGCTCCATGTTCAAGACGGCGACACCATAATCGAAGGCAATACAGACAATAACGCCGATGTTGACTTCAGCCTAAAAATAATCGGCCGCGTCGGTTTAACCGGCTCGGATTTTGCTTAAAGCAGAAAACGGCACCCATTTTGGGTGCCGCTGGGAGAGCGGGTGTCTCTCCCATGTTTTGATTGAACGTCCGTAGTAATAGTTTGTAGGAGCGTTTCCATGCGTAAGAAAAGCAGTAAAAAGCTTTTTGCGACTCGGAAAACACCAATTGCAGCACTGGGCGGATTAAGATCGATCCTTTTATTCGTTTTTCTAATTTCGGGCATGGTGAACGTGTTAGCGCTCACCGGCTCATTTTATATGATGCAGATTTATGATCGTGCGCTTTCGAGCCAAAGCATTCCGACACTGATCGCTCTATCGGCCTTGGCGATCGGCCTCTACCTCATCCAGGGCCTGCTCGACGTCAGCCGCTCGCAGATCCTGGTGCGGCTGGGCGCCCGGTTCGACGACAAACTGGCGCCGCTCGCGCACAAGGTCGCGATCGACATGCCGCGCTTCGGGTTCTCCACCGCCGAGGCGATGGAGCGCGGGCGCGATGTCGACACGCTCCGCCACTTTACGGCGGGGCAGGGGCCGATGGCGCTATTCGATCTGCCGTGGATGCCGCTCTATCTGGTGTTCGTCTATTGTCTGCATCCCTGGCTCGGGATCCTGTGCTTTGCCGGCGCCCTGCTGCTGACCGGGCTGACGGTTCTGACCGAAATCTTCACGCAAAAACACAGTGCCTCGACCCAGCAGGCAGCAATCGCCCGTTCGGCGATGGTCGACTCGCACGCCCGCAACGCCGACGTCATCCGCGCCATGGGCTTTTCGGGTCGCGCCGTCGCCCGCTTCGACAAACTCAATACCGAACATCTCGGGCTGCAAACTAAAACGAGCGATATCACGGGGACGTTCAGCGGCATCTCGAAAGTGCTTCGCATGATTCTGCAGTCGGCGGTGCTGGGGGTCGGCGCCTATTTGACGATCAAGGGCGATCTGTCCGCTGGTTCCATTATCGCTGCATCGGTTGCTTCGGCGCGCGCTTTGGCGCCCGTCGATTTGGCGATCAGCCAATGGAAAAACGTCGTCTCGGCGCGTCGCAGTTATGCCCGTCTCGGCGATACGCTGACGGCGCTCGATGAAGCCCCTGAGCAAGTGATGCTGCCATCGCCGCGGCGCGATCTCAAGATCGAGAAGATCACGGTCGCGGCACCCAGCAATGGCACGATTGTTCTCAGCGACGTCAGCTTCGAACTGCGCGCGGGCCAGGCCACCGGCATCATCGGTCCGAGCGGCGGTGGCAAATCCTCGCTCGTCCGCGGGTTGACCGGCGTCTGGCCGCTTCTACGCGGCAACGTCAGGCTCGATGATGCCGATCTGGAACAATGGCCACCGGACGTCTTGGGCAAGTCGATCGGCTATCTGCCACAGGATGTTTCGCTGCTGGACGCAACCATCGGCCAGAACATTTGCCGGCTCGACCCAAGCGCCGACAGCAAGAAAATTTTGGCCGCCGCCACCGCCGCCGGGGTGCACGAGATGATCGTGCGGATGCCGCAAGGCTACAACACCGAATTGGGCCCCAATGGTACCGCGCTGTCGGCCGGCCAGCGCCAACGCATCGGCCTCGCGCGCGCGCTTTATGACGATCCATTTCTGATCATTCTCGACGAGCCGAATTCCAATCTCGACGCCGACGGTGAGCAAGCTTTGACCCAGGCGATGTTGGGCGTGCGGGCGCGCGGCGGTATCGTCGTGGTGGTGGCGCATCGGCCGAGCGCACTGGCCGCCGTCGATATGATCGGCGTCGTTCAAAATGGCCGTTTGACCGCCTTTGGTCCGAAGGATGAAATTTTTGCGCAACAGTTGAAGCCTCAAATTATAGCGCCGCAGCAAATGCCCCGCCCCGCTGTGCCACGCCCGGCTGCCTAAGGTAACAGGAGATTTGTATGCGTCCCGCAAACAATCAACAGCTGCTCAACGACGATGGCACGCCCCGGCGCAAGTATGAGCTGGATGAGCCGGCGAGCGGTAAATACATATTGCGCGCTTCGATCGGGTTCGTGCTGGCGAATGCGTTTATCCTGGCCAAGAACATGCTGTTCGGCACCGAACCGTCAAAGCAGCAACAACTTGCGTTGGGCGTTGCAGCAAAAGAGCCCGGCGAGCGGGCGGCTGATCCCGAGGCGATCGCGCCGCCGGAGGACGAGGAAACCTATGGCGATGGCGATACAGCCGATCAACCGGATGGCGGCGCTATCAGGGTGTTGCACACCCCAGCCAGCGCCCCGCATGTGTTCGGCGAGCAGACCGCCTTGCGGTTCGCGTCGAGTGGTCCAACGTTCGATCACGCCCATGGCAACGACAATGTAGCGTTATATGGTGCGGCTCCAGGGCGGCCGATCGGGATCTTCTCCGGCGACGCCGGTCAGGACAGCTTGCGACTTTCAGGCTCGACGGGCGGGGGCTCGGGCGGCGAATCATCGGGCGGCAGCCGGGGGCAACATACCCGAAATCCTGGAGAACCCGGCGTTGGCGATACGGTATCAGAACACGACAGCGATGACGAGGGCGACGGGGGCTCAACCCCCGCCCCCTCGCCGCGTGTCAATCGTCTGCCGGTGGTTGCCGGTCCGGTGATCCTGTCCGGCTTGCTGACCAACCAGAGCGTCGTCATCGCGCTGAGTGAACTGCTGCGCAATGCCTCCGATCCCGATGGCGATCAGCTGGCGGTGCGCGACGTGAGTGCGTCCTCGGGCTCCCTTCAAGCGCGCAGCGATGGGACCTGGACCTTTACACCAGAGTCCGGCGACACCTCGAATGTCACCTTCACGTATGGCGTCAGTGATGGCACCGGGATGACGCCGCAGACAGCGCTGCTCGACCTTATCGCATCGAACACGACGATGGTTGGAACCGAGGGCGCCGATACCCT
>JANLXZ010000136.1:0-1602 GCA_031365375.1 Hyphomicrobiaceae bacterium
GAGATACTCGAGGCTCTTGCTAAAGCGCCTTCTAATGACCCGCTCGGGAATGTCGTGACCACCTATCTCCACCCGTCGCTTGACCCTTCGGATTGATGCGTCGGCGTCGGTAATCGCAAATAAATTAGAGCAACGGTGTAACCCAGTGCCTGCCACTTGGGAATTCGCTGGGCGTAAGTTAGTGACGCGAGTGTGGTTTCAAACAGTAATTCGGTTCCCGCCTGCGTTAGCGCACTAATGCGTTCAAGCATTAATCGGCCAGCGCGAAAATCCCGCTGCGATCTGGACAAACCTGCGTCCGGAAGTTCACGTGCAATCTCGTCCGCATTTACAAAAACCATGCGATTTTCCACAGCGGGAAGATACGCATTGGCAAAGCTGGTTTTGCCGGCACCGTTTGGTCCGGCAATGATGATCAGCTCCCGCATAGTCCCTTCAGCTCATCACCCCAGCCCCTTGTTGCTGACCTTCACTGCATCGGCCTTGACCGCATCCGCGTCGACGTAAAGCTTGTCGCCCATCTGCTTGAACTTGTCGGACATCTCTTGCATGCCCGCCTCCTGATCATTCAGCGTCTTGGCGTAGTCGCGCACGTCTTGCGTGATCTTCATCGAGCAGAACTTCGGGCCGCACATCGAGCAGAAGTGGGCGACCTTGTGGGCGTCCTTCGGCAGCGTTTCATCGTGATAGGCGCGCGCCGTATCGGGATCGAGGCCGAGGTTGAACTGGTCCTCCCAACGGAAGTCGAAGCGGGCGCGTGAGATCGCATCATCGCGCAGCTGAGCGGCCGGATGACCTTTGGCGAGATCCGCCGCGTGCGCCGCAATCCGGTACGTTATAACGCCGACCTTGACGTCGTCGCGGTTGGGCAATCCCAGATGCTCCTTCGGCGTCACATAGCAGAGCATGGCGCAACCGAACCAGCCGATCATCGCAGCGCCGATGCCGGACGTGATGTGGTCGTAGCCCGGCGCGATGTCGGTCGTCAGCGGCCCGAGTGTGTAGAACGGCGCCTCGCCGCACTCCTTCAACTGCTTGTCCATGTTGATCTTGATCTTATGGATCGCCACGTGGCCGGGACCCTCGATCATCACCTGACAGCCTTTGGCCCAGGCAATCTGGGTGAGCTCGCCGAGCGTTTCGAGTTCGGCGAATTGCGCGCGGTCGTTGGCATCGGCGATCGAACCCGGACGCAGGCCATCGCCGAGCGAGAACGTCACGTCGTACTTGCGCATGATGTCGCAGATGTCGGCGAAGTGGGTGTAGAGGAAGCTCTCCTTGTGATGCGCCAGGCACCACTTGGCCATGATCGAGCCGCCGCGTGAGACGATGCCGGTCACCCGATGCGCGGTCATCGGCACGTAAGCCAAGCGCACGCCGGCATGGATCGTGAAGTAATCGACGCCCTGCTCGCATTGCTCGATCAGCGTGTCGCGATAGAGCTCCCAGGTCAGCTTGAGCGGATCGCCGCCGCACTTCTCCAAGGCCTGATAGATCGGCACCGTGCCGATCGGCACCGGCGAATTGCGGATGATCCATTCGCGCGTTTCATGGATGTGCTTGCCGGTGGAAAGATCCATCACCGTATCGCCGCCCCAACGA
>JANLXZ010000148.1:0-4307 GCA_031365375.1 Hyphomicrobiaceae bacterium
GTCGGATAGAGGTACGAGATCCGACACTTTCGAGCAGCGCTCGATGATGTCGGATCTCGCGAAAAGCTCTATCCGACCTTGTCAAAATGCTCGACGCGCGATCCGTCTCGTGACACAGCCTAAAGGCCATGAAAGCTGACATTCCGCTCCCCATCGACGATGTGCTGGACGAAATCCGGGTGACGCTGGCTGCATCACCGAACGCCGTTCTAGTTGCACCGCCGGGAGCGGGTAAGACGACGCGGGTGCCGTTGGCGCTGCTCGATGCGCCGTGGTTGAGGACAACGAAAATTCTCATTCTTGAGCCGCGCCGGCTGGCAGCCCGGGGAGCCGCCGAACGCATGGCCTCGACATTGGGCGAAAAGGTCGGCGAGACCGTTGGCATTCGTGCTCGCCTCGACAGCCGGGTTGGACCGAAGACGCGCATCGAGGTGATCACCGAGGGCGTGTTCGCGCGCATGATCATCGACGATCCGTCGCTCGATGGCATCGGCGCGGTGCTGTTCGACGAATATCACGAACGCTCGCTCGATGCCGATTTGGGACTGGCGCTCGCGCTCGATGCGCAAGCGGGATTGCGCGAAGACCTGCGCATTCTCGTCATGTCGGCGACGCTCGATGGCGCACGGGTTGCGGGGCTACTCGGCGGTGCCCGCGTGATCGAGAGCCATGGCCGCAGCTACCCGGTTGAAACGAAATATCTTGGACGTGATCCGCGCGGTCGCATCGACGATCAGGTTGTCGATGCCATTGTGAAAGCGGTACGCGCCGAGCCGGGCTCGGTGTTGGCATTCCTGCCCGGCCAGGGCGAAATCCGCCGCGTGGCCGAACGCTTGGCCGAACGCATCGACGACCCGGCTATCGAGATCGCACCTTTGTACGGCGCGATGGACCGGCGGGCCCAGGATCTCGCGGTCAAACCCGCGATGAGCGGTCGCCGCAAAATCGTGCTCGCAACTTCGATTGCCGAGAGCTCGCTCACCATTGATGGCGTGCGCGTCGTCATCGATTGCGGGCTGGCTCGCGTGCCCCGCTTCGAGCCCGATGCCGGCGTCACGCGATTGGAGACCGTGCGCATCAGCCGGGCGAGTGCCGATCAACGTCGCGGACGGGCGGGCAGAACCGAGCCGGGCGTGTGCTTTCGCCTGTGGGACGAGCCGCAAACACAAGCGCTGTTGGCGTTCGCAACGCCGGAGATTCTCAACGCCGATCTGGCAAGTCTGACCCTCGATTGCGCCGCTTGGGGCGAGGTTGATCCGCTCCGTTTATCGTGGCTCGATCCGCCGCCACGGGCAGCGTTGCTGTCGGCTCGGTCCGAGTTACAATCGCTGGGTAGCGTTGACGCGGAAGGCCGCATGACCGCGCATGGTCAGAGGTTGCGCGCGTTGCCTTTGCCGCCGCGCCTCGCGGCGATGGTGACGGCTGCGGCACCTTTGGGAGCAGCACTAGAAGCTGCCGAAATCGCAGCCTTGATTGTTGAGCGGGGGCTTGGCGGCAATGACGTGGACCTCGGCCATCGGTTGACAAACTTCCGGCGCGACCGAAGCGAGAGGGCGCAATCGATGCGCGGCTTGGCGCAGACGTGGGGCAAACTCGCCGAAGCCGGCACTTCGTCGAAGCAAACCTGCGACCAGCCTTCGCCCGCAGCACTTCTTGCTCTCGCCTTCCCCGATCGCATCGCCAAAGCACGCGGACGTGACGGGCAGTTCTTGCTCGCCAACGGCCGGGGGGCAAACCTCGACGCGACCGACGCGCTCTCACAATCGCCTTATCTCGTTGTCGCCGAGATGGCGGGCGCGGCAGCAGCGACACGCATTCTCCTGGCAGCGCCGATCGATGAGACGGAAGTTTTCGAAATCGCCGCCGATCGCATCACGCAACTGGATGACGTTGCATTCGATAAGACCGCTGGCGCTCTGCGTGGCCGGCGCACCAGCCGGCTCGGCGCGATCACGCTGGCGTCGGTCCCGCAGGCGGTAGGTCCCGGTACGGACACGGCGTTGCTCCTGGCCGACGGAATTGCTGAGCTTGGAATCGAGCGACTGCCTTGGTCGAAAGCGCAAATGCAGATGCGCGATCGCGTCGGGTTCGTGACGCCGACGGCGCCGGACGACTGGCCAGATTTATCCGACGTGGCACTCGCCGCCACAATTCGAAGTTGGCTAGCACCTTACCTTTCGACCAAAACGAAACTGTCCGAGATCGGCGCTGACGATTTGGGCAATGCCCTCGATGCACTATTGCTTTGGGATCTGCGCCAGCGTCTCGATCGCGATGCGCCGACGCACTTCACGGCGCCAACCGGCAACAATCACGCCATCGATTATGAGGGGCCGGGCAAACCCGCTTTGCATATTCGCGTGCAAGAACTATTTGGTCTCAAAGCTCATCCGGCGATCGCGCAAGGACGACTACCCTTGACGCTCAATCTTTTGTCACCGGCACACCGGCCGATCCAGATCACGCGCGATTTGCCGGGCTTCTGGGGGGGCAGTTGGGCCGCCGTCAAAGCTGACATGCGCGGGCGATATCCCAGGCACCCCTGGCCCGATGATCCAGCCTCGGCCATGCCCACAGCACGGGCCAAGCCTCGCGGAACCTAGTGTCCCGATCGCCAAGAGGCGGCGTTCTGCCCGATTTGCGCCATACGACGCAACTACGGGTTCGGTATCGCGGACGGGGAAGTCGCGCACGACCTAGTTCCATCGCGACCTATTCCTTGGGGGATACCATGCGCACCATCGATCGGCGGACAGCCCTGAAATTGTCGATTTCTACAATCGCGGCCACCGGATTATCTAACAAAGCTTCAGCCCGTTCGGCGGGATATATCGATGACAAAGTCGGTCGCACGCTTGATTCGCTTTATTGGCGAGTTCGCGGTTCGCGCCGTTTGATTGAACGCGCGGCAGGCGTTTTGGTCTTTCCCACCATCATCAAAGCCGGCATCGGAATTGGCGGCGAGTATGGCGAGGGGACGCTGCTCGTCCGCGGCCAGCCCGCCGGATATTACAATAGTGTTTCCGGTTCGATCGGTTTTCAACTTGGGGCACAAGCACGCTCCGTCGTCATCGCCTTTATGACCGAGGAAGCGCTTGCGAGGTTCGACCGTACCAACGGCTGGAAGGTCGGCGTCGATGGATCGGTGGCGCTGATCACGGTTGGAGCCGGCGGGTCGGTCGACAGCGATAGGATCGCCAGTCCGGTGGTCGGTTTCATCTTCGACGGCAAAGGCCTGATGTATAACCTGACTCTCGAAGGCACGAAGATCAGCCGCATCTCTCGCTGAAATTTATCGCGGGCTGATTTCCAGGCTCGCGCGTTCTCCACTTTGCTGGCACACGGCGACTCCCTATGGGGAGCCGGCCGCCGTGCGCTGCAGGTTGGAGTTCGACCATTGAAGATTGCCACCTTCAACATCAACAATATCAATAAGCGCTTTGCCTGCCTCGCGAGTTGGCTCGATCGGGCGCAGCCCGATGTCGTTTGCCTGCAGGAGCTTAAAACTACAAATGCGCAATTCCCGGAAGTGGCATTGCGCAAACTGGGTTATGAAGCGATTTGGAAGGGGCAAAAAACGTGGAACGGGGTCGCTATACTGAGCCGAAGTGCGGCTCCAGTATTGACGATCGATCACCTTCCGGGCGCCCCTTCGGATTTGCAAAGCCGATATTTGGAAGCAGCGGTAGGCGGTATTCTTATCGCCTGCATTTATTTGCCTAATGGCAATCCGCAACCCGGACCAAAATTTGACTATAAGCTCGAATGGTTCGAACGGCTGATCGCGCGCGCGGCGGAACTTCGGCGCGCAAACATTCCTGTGGTGCTCGCTGGCGACTTCAACGTCGTGCCGACCGACGCCGATATTTATCCGACAAAATCCTGGGACAACGACGCGCTGTTGCAGCCTGCAAGCCGGGATGCCTTTAAGCGCCTCCTGGCGCAAGGGTGGACCGATGCGATTCGCACCCAGCATCCACACGAGCCCATGTACACTTACTGGAGTTACAAACGAAACCGTTGGACCCGTGATGCTGGGCTGCGGCTGGACCACTTATTGCTATCGCCAAAATGCAAACGCCGGCTGGCGAGCAGCGGGGTCGATCGATGGGTGCGCGGTAGCCCGAATGCCAGTGACCACGCCCCGGCATGGGTCGAATTGAAAGGTTGAGCGCCTAGTTGGCGACAGCTCCTTGGCGGGCATCAAGCCAGTTCTTGGCGATCGTCAGGTCGCGCAAAAACGCATACCATTCGAGTCGCTTTTGCGCCTCTTCCTGAATGCGCAATAAGTAGGAGGGATGCACAGT
>JANLXZ010000221.1:0-2625 GCA_031365375.1 Hyphomicrobiaceae bacterium
ACTGTCTCCGGCCAGAACTCCAACAACTCGGTCCGCGTCACTGATGAATTCCTGCAAGCCGTTGTCGATGACAAGGATTGGAACCTTACCTACCGCAACAGCGACAAGGTCGCCAAGACCGTGCAGGCGCGTGATCTGTGGGAAAAAATCGGTCACGCGGCGTGGGCGTCCGCTGATCCGGGCATCCAGTTCCACACCACGATCAACGACTGGCACACGTGCCCGAAGTCGGGGCCGATCCGCGCGTCCAACCCGTGCTCGGAATACATGTTCCTCGACGATACTGCCTGCAATCTGGCGTCGATGAACTTGATGATGTTCCGCGCCAAGGATGGCGTCTTTGATACAGCGAGCTTCGAGCATGCGTGCCGTTTGTGGACCGTGGTCCTCGAAATATCGGTGCTGATGGCGCAGTTCCCGTCGAAGGAAATCGCCGAACTCAGCTATCGCTATCGCACGCTTGGTCTGGGCTTTGCCAACATCGGCGGCTTGCTGATGTCGAACGGCATTGGCTACGACAGCCCCGAAGGCCGCGCGATTTGCGGTGCGATCTCGGCGATCATGACCGGCGTCGCCTATTCGACGAGCGCCGAAATGGCGAAGGAACTTGGGCCATTCCCAGGGTATAATGACAACGCCAGCGACATGCTGCGCGTCATCCGCAATCACCGTCGCGCGGCTTACGGTGAGAAGTCGGGCTACGAGCGCTTGAGTGTTGCGCCGGTCCCACTCGATCACGTGGCATGCCACGATAAGAAACTCGTCGCCGCATCGCAGCGTGCCTGGGATCGTGCCATCGAGCTTGGTCAAGCGCACGGCTTCCGTAACGCGCAGGCGACGGTTGTCGCGCCGACCGGCACCATCGGTTTGGTGATGGACTGCGACACCACGGGCATCGAGCCAGATTTCGCGCTGGTGAAGTTCAAGAAGCTTGCCGGTGGCGGTTACTTCAAGATCATCAACCAGGCGGTGCCGCAGGCGCTGCGCACGCTCGGCTATCGCGAATCCGAGATCGCCGAGATGGAAGCCTACGCCGTTGGTCACGCCTCGTTGCGTCAGTCGCCGGCCATCAACCACACGACGTTGAAGGCCAAGGGGTTCACTGACGAAGTGCTGGCCAAGGTTGAAGGCGGTCTCGCTTCTGCATTCGACATCAAGTTTGTCTTCAACAAGTGGGTGATCGGCGAAGAGTTCATTCTCAACACGCTGAAAGTGCCCGCTGACAAAATCAACGATCCGGCGTTCGAGCTGTTGGTCCATCTCGGTTTCTCCAAGAAGGACATCGAATCGGCCAACGAACACGTCTGCGGGTCGATGACGCTGGAAGGCGCGCCGCACTTGAAGCCGGCTCATTTATTGGTGTTCGATTGCGCCAATCCGTGCGGCCGCAAGGGCAAGCGCTATCTCTCGGTCGAGAGCCACATCCACATGATGGCGGCATCGCAGCCGTTCAGTTCCGGCGCGATCTCGAAGACGATCAACATGCCGACCGCCGCGACGGTCGAAAACTGCAAGCAGTCCTACATGCTGTCGTGGAAGCTCGCGCTGAAGGCCAATGCGCTCTATCGCGATGGCTCGAAGCTGTCCCAGCCGCTGAACTCGCAGTTGCTGAGCGAAGATGCGGATGCGGCTGAGGAAGTCGCCGAGCAAATGCTAGCGGACAAGCCGATGGCCGCGCGTGCCACGGTCACAGCCGAGCGCATCATCGAACGCATCGTCGAGCGGGCGCGTGAGCGGGCCAAATTGCCGGGTCGCCGCAAGGGCTATACTCAGAAAGCAGTCGTTGGCGGCCACAAAGTCTATCTGCGCACCGGCGAATACGAAGACGGTCAGCTCGGCGAGATCTTCATCGATATGCACAAAGAGGGCGCCGCCTTCCGCTCGTTGATGAACAACTTCGCTATCGCGATCTCACTCGGACTTCAGTACGGCGTGCCGCTGGAAGAGTACGTGGAAGCGTTCACCTTCACGCGCTTCGAACCGGCCGGCTTGGTGCAGGGCAACGAGGTGATCAAGAACGCGACCTCGATCCTCGACTACATCTTCCGCGAGTTGGCGGTGTCCTACCTCGAACGCAACGATCTGGCCCACGTCGATCCGAGCGAAATCGTCACCAGCGGGACGGCACTCGGTTCATCGGATGAGGAACTCGAGGACGAGGCGGCGCACGCTGCACCGGCGACCAAGTTGGTATCGCGCGGTCTGGTGCGTGGATCAGTCATCCCGTCGCGGGGACCAATGTCACGCAACGTCGCCGGTGGATCGGCGTCGGTGCAAGGTGATGTCGGAGCGAGTTTTGCTGCCAGCACATCGTCGGCCGGGCAAACCATCATGTATGCCCGCAGCACGTCGACCGAACTGTTTGGCGCGACCTCATCGGTTGCCGTCCAGGGCAATCTCGCCCTGAAGATCACTCCCGCCGAGGACCTTCGCGCGCAAGCCCGCATCCGCGGCTACGAGGGCGAGGATTGCCGCGAGTGCGGTAACTTCACACTCGTCCGCAATGGCACCTGTCTAAAGTGCGACACCTGCGGTGGCACCAGTGGGTGCAGCTGAGGGATCTCGATTTGCTCGATATCGTACTTCGTCTTGAAGCCGGCACGGATGCGTTCATCATCCGTGTTG
>JANLXZ010000233.1:0-15460 GCA_031365375.1 Hyphomicrobiaceae bacterium
TGCTATTCTAACTCGCAATCGGCCGTTTCAATTTGAGCCAATCCGGAAGCAAGCCCATGTTCGAACGCAACAAAGTAGATAGTCAACTTGATCACAGCGGTGTGTCAATCGAGGCGAGCCTCGAAGACGGCAGTGTCATAAAAGGCAAAGTCGCAATCCCGCAGAACAAGTCCGTCTACGATGTGCTCAACGGCCAAGCTGCGTTTCTGGAGTTCGAACCATTTGATGGCGAGCGCCGCTTCATCGCCAAATCCTCAGTTCGCGCGGTGAAGCTCCTTGGCGTCGGCCGCGGACCCAATCTGCAGGCGCGCCTGCGCGATGCCGACGCCTTCGATCCGCACACGATCCTTGGCCTGACGCGCGCGGCTTCTTGGGAGGAGGTCAAATCGGCCTACCATCGCCTTGCCAAGCTCTATCATCCGGACCGGTATTCCGCCGCCGAACTGCCACCGGAAGTGCGCGATTATCTCGCCGGTATGACAAGGCGTGTAAACGCTGCCTACGCCGCACTCGAAGCGCCGCAACAAGTGAAGAAGCAGGCGACTGTGCAACGCGCAAGCCCGATCTACACGTCGCCGGCACGCGCTTAACAAATCGCGAGCGGCCGTTGCGTAAAATTGCATGTGATGCGAAAGCTCCGCATTAACTCATATTTGGTAACGTCGGCCTCTGACGAACGTAGTCGTTAAGGGGATAATTCGATGGCAGCGGCTGACTTGGCAACGTGGCGCAAGCAGAACAGCGACCCGATGACGGTTGATATGGTCATGACCGACAGCTCAACCATGCGGGCGATCGTTATGATCCCCAAGGGCAAGACGCTGAAAGACATCTTCAACGTCGAAGACACGTTCCTCGAGGTCGAGTGCTTGGAGCGGGGGCAGATGGTGTTCCAGCGCGAAGCACTGCGCTCCGTGCGCCCCTGTGCGCTTCCGGCAGCCGATCAAATGGAAAAGCGCGTGAAGGCTGCAGAAAAGCTCGGCGCGCACACAGTTTTGCGCGTGCCGAAATCAGCAACATACGATGTAATAACCGCTGCCCATGACGCGTTGAGGGAGGTTTACGATCCAACCCGTGCCGCGAGCGCGGGGATGCCGGCCGAAGTTATCGAATTCATGGCCGCCATGTGCCGCCGCTTTGAAGCCGCCCGTATGGAGCTGGAAGCACTATTGCCGGCGGCAGCGGTCGCTTAAGGTCAATTCCAGCGACCCGACACAAAAAAAGCGAAGCATCTTTACAGATGCTCCGCTCATGCTTGCGGTTTTTCGTCTGCGATGCAGGCTTATGCCACTGCTGCCAAGTTGCGCAGCACGTAGTGCAGGATGCCGCCGTGGCGGTAGTATTCGATCTCATCCAGCGTATCGATGCGGCAGAGGATCGGGATCGAACGTACGCTGCCGTCGGCCGCCGTGATCACTGCTTCCATAATGGCGCGCGGCTTCACGGATGTGAGGCCCTTGATCGACACCGTCTCATCGCCCTTGAGGCCGAGCGAGCCCCATGAGGTGCCCTCCTCGAAGGTGAACGGTACGACGCCCATGCCGACGAGGTTGGAGCGATGAATGCGCTCGAACGACTGCGCGATCACAGCCTTCACGCCAAGCAAGCTGGTACCCTTCGCGGCCCAGTCGCGCGACGAGCCGTTGCCGTACTCGATGCCCGACAGGATCACCAGCGGCACGCCCTCGGCTTTGTAAGCCTCGGCGGCATCGTAGATCGACATCACCTTGCCCGACGGGTAGTGCGTGGTGTAGCCGCCTTCGCGAATTTGGCCGGTGGCATCTTTGTTCATCGCGTTCTTGATGCGGATGTTGGCGAAGGTGCCGCGCATCATCACCTGATGGTTGCCGCGCCGCGTGCCGTACTGGTTGAAGTCAGCGGGGCGCACCTGATGCTCGAGCAAGTAGGATCCGGCCGGGCTCTCCTTCTTGATCGAGCCGGCCGGTGAGATGTGGTCGGTCGTGATCTTATCGCCGAGCAGCGCCAGGATCCGCGCACCAACGAGGTCGGTGATCGGCTTCGGCTCCTTGGTGATGCCGTCGAAGTACGGCGGGTTCTGGACGTAGGTCGAGCCGTCGTTCCAGGCGTAGGTGAGGGTTGGCGGCGTCTTGATCTTCTGCCAATTCTCATCGCCCTTGAAGACATCGGAGTAGCGCGACATGAACAATTCGCGCGTGACGTTGGCGTGGATGAAGTCCTGCACTTCCTGGTTCGACGGCCAGATATCCTTGAGCATGACGGGATTGCCGTCAGTGCCAGTGCCGAGCGGCTCTTTCGACAGGTCCATCGTCACCGAACCGGCCAGGGCATAAGCGACGACCAACGGCGGTGAGGCCAGGTAGTTCGCCTGAACGTCAGCCGAAACACGGCCTTCGAAGTTGCGGTTACCTGACAAGACGGCGGCGGCGATGACGCCGTTCTCATTGATCGAGTTCGAGATCTCAGGAGCCAGTGGCCCAGAGTTTCCGATGCAGGTGGTGCAGCCGAAGCCAACTAGATTAAAGCCGATCGCATCGAGTGACTTCTGCAGGCCGGCCTTTTCGAGATAGGCGGCCACGACCTGGCTTCCGGGAGCCAAGGAGGTCTTCACCCATGGTTTCGACTTCAAGCCCTTCGCCACGGCGTTGCGGGCGAGCAAGCCGGCTGCGATTAGCACACTAGGGTTCGAGGTGTTGGTACAGCTGGTGATCGCGGCGATCGCAACGTGGCCGTGGGCAAGTTCGAAATCGCGGCCGTCGACCTTGAAGTGCTTGGCGCCTTCGTTGGTCTTCTTATATTCGGTCGTGAGCGCGGCCGCGAATCCCGAGCCGACATCGCCCAGGGACACACGCCCTTCGGGCCGCTTCGGTCCGGCCATCGAGGGCACGACATCACCCAAGTCTAGTCCGAGGCTGTCTGTGAACACCGGATCGGCGTCACCGGCGGTGCGGAAAAGCCCTTGGGCCTTGGTGTAAGCTTCCGTCAGTGCGATCGACGCTTCCGAACGACCAGAAATCGTCAGGTACTTGATTGCCTCGGCATCGACCGGGAAGAAGCCGCAGGTTGCACCATACTCAGGTGCCATGTTGCCGATCGTCGCGCGGTCGGCGAGCGTCATGCTGTCGAGGCCGGCACCGTAGAATTCAACGAACTTGTTGACCACGCCCTTCTTGCGCAGCATCTGCGTGACGGTGAGCACAAGGTCGGTCGCGGTGATGCCTTCCTTCATGCGGCCAGTCAGCTTGAAGCCGATTACTTCCGGGATCAACATCGACTGCGGCTGGCCTAGCATGGCGGCTTCCGCCTCGATGCCGCCAACACCCCAACCCAGGACGGCGAGCCCGTTCACCATCGTGGTGTGACTGTCGGTGCCAACGACGGTGTCGGGATAGGCCAAGGTTTCTGAACCAACCTGATTGGTCCACACGACCTGGCTCAGGTACTCGAGGTTGACCTGATGGCAGATGCCGGTGCCGGGCGGCACCACGCGGAAGTTTGCGAATGCACCCTGGCCCCATTTGAGAAAGTTGTAGCGTTCGCCGTTGCGGGCGTATTCCAGTGCTACGTTATCGGCGAGCGCCTTCGGTGTGCCGAATTCGTCGACGATCACCGAGTGGTCGATGACGAGATCGACGGGCACCAGCGGATTGATTTTCTTCGGGTCGCCACCAAGCGTGTTCATGCCATCGCGCATGGCCGCGAGATCGACCACGGCCGGCACGCCGGTGAAGTCCTGCATGAGGACACGCGCCGGGCGGAAACCGATTTCCTTCGCCGACTTGCCCTTATCGGTCAGCCAGCCTGCCATCGCCTCGATATCGGTCTTGGTGACGGTACGGCCATCTTCATTGCGCAGCAGGTTTTCCAGCAGCACCTTCATCGAGAACGGCAACTTCGAGATGCCGGCAAGACCGTTCTTCTCAGCGTCGGGCAGGGAAAAGTAAGTGTACGTTTTGCCGCCGGCGGTCAGCGTTTTGCGGCATTTGAAGCTATCGAGCGAGGCGGGCGATGATGTCGTCATGTGCAATCTCCACGAGTGTTGAGGAGCCGCGCCACCGGAGTGCCGATGGAGACGAAGGCGGTGGGAACGCTTCAGTCCGCCGTGCCTCAGCTTTTGCGCTAGCGTTGGTTAGTGTCCGGACACTATATAACGGCTTTTGCTGCAGTGCCACAGGCGATGCTGATTTGGTCAGCCTCGCGAAAGATTTCACAGTGAGGGACCCGTCGCATGGCCATTGCGCTGACGGCAGAAAATCTGTGCATTGAGCGCGGCGGGCGGCTGGTGCTGGACGACGTTGGGTTCACGATCGCTGGCGGCGATGCTTTGGTCGTCACCGGGCCGAATGGGGCGGGGAAAACGACACTGCTGCGCGCAATAGCTGGATTCTTGAAGCCGGTTGCGGGGCAATTTTACCTTCGAGGGGGCGATACGGAGCGCGACCTGGGTCAACATTGCCACTACGCGGGCCATCTGGATGCTGTCAAATCGCGCTTATCGGTGGCGGAAAACTTGGCATTTTGGGCGCATTATCTCGGCGGAGCGCCTGGAGAAGTAACAAATGCGCTGGCAGCATTCGGCCTTACAGATCTGGCGGAAGTGACGGCTGCCTACTTGTCGGCCGGTCAGCGCCGTCGCCTCGGCCTCGCGCGCTTGCTTGCAGTCGAGCGCCCGATCTGGCTGCTCGATGAGCCAACCGTCTCACTCGATGAAGAGAGCCGCAGTCGTTTCGCCGCGCTCGTGCGTGTGCATCTGGCGGCGGGCGGCATCGCGATTGCAGCGACCCACGTCGATCTCGGTCTCAGCCCGGTCAAGACGCTGCATCTGTCGATTACCCAAAAGGCCGCCGCGTGAGTGCGTTCATCGCCCTACTGCGTCGCGACATCATGCTGGGTCTGCGCGAGGGTGCGGCGACCGGCACCGCGCTCGGCTTTTATCTTGTCGTAGTGTCGTTGATGCCCTTGGGGCTCGGGCCAGACCTCAATCTGTTGAGCCGCATCGCGCCGGGCGTGTTGTGGGTCGGGTTGCTGCTGGCGGCGCTCCTCACCCTGCCACGTATGTTTGAAGCCGACGCCGAAGACGGTACCTTAGACGCGCTGAGTTTGGGGCCGATGCCGCTGGAACTCGTGGTCCTGGCCAAGGCCATAGGCCACTGGCTGACAACGTGTATTCCGCTTTGCCTGAGCGCGCCGATCCTCGGCTTGCTGCTCAACCTCGAATTGTCGGCCTATCCCGCATTAGCCGCAACCTTGCTTGTCGGCACGCCGGCCGTCAGCTTGCTCGGCTCGGCGGGTGCTGCACTGACCTTGCGTGCGAGGAAGGGCGGCGTGCTGATCGCCCTGCTCGTGCTGCCACTATACATCCCGACGTTGATCTTCGGGATCGCTGCAATCTCGGCCGTGGTGACGCCACCAGGCAGTTTCACGTCCTCGTTCCTTATGGTTACGGCCGTGTCGTTGGTGTCGTTGGTGATCGGGCCACTAGCGGCGGCGGCCGCACTCCGGGCGCAGATGGGGTGACAATTCTCAGTTCACGGCGTGACCGTCGCGGGCGGCGCGGAGTTGGCTGATAGCCATGGCCACGTCGCCGGCGGCGATTCTCGGCACGCTTTTGAGTATCGGCGCAGATGCCCGAGCCGGAACGATCCCCGGCGTCAATTCCGCTTCTGCAGTCTCCGGAGGCGTCATCGGTCCGAGCCCGACCGCTTTTTGTAGTTCTTCGAACATGCGCTGGCGTGCAGCCGCACCGACCGCCAACGCAGTCAATACGTTTTGGACCAATCGAGCCTCGCGGCTACTGTCCTCGACGTAAGCTTTCAGCAGAGCTTCGATTTCGCGTTGCATGGTCTTCTCGCTGGATGAAATGATTGCCACGCAGAACCCAGACCAAGCCTTGCGGTGATTCGGTTAACAAGTGGTGGAAGTGGTTCTCTGTCGTTAGCGGGGTGACGATCTATCGTTCGATTGCGCGATCAATTCGACTGTTGCGCGACGCCTGTCTCCAACGACAACACGTGGCCTGCCAGATAGAGCGATCCGCAAATCAGAATTCGTTTCGCGCCAGGCGTTGCCCGGTCGGCCCGGTGCAGAGCGCTGCCGATGTCGGCGGCGGCAGTTGCCTTGAAGCCGAGGCCTCGCGCGAGTTCTGCCAGCGCATCGGCACTGAACGGCGCTTCATGAGCGCCGGGGATCGGCACTGAAACAAGTTCACTCACTTGGCCCTCAAACGGGCGCAGAAAACCTGCCGCATCTTTTTGTCCCATCATGCCGACGATCAAGTACAGCGGCTTCGGGCTGCGGTCTTCGAGATCGGCGATCGTCTGACCCAACGCTTGGCCGCCGGCTGGGTTATGGCCACCGTCGAGCCAGACCTCGGCGGTGGCCGATAAATCACGGGTCAGGCGTCCGCCGGCAAGACGCTGCATGCGGGCTGGCCAGACAACCTCCATAAGCCCGCGCTCGATCGCAATGGTGTTGGAACCCAGTCCGATCTCGCCGAGCATCACTGCGGCGGCGATCGCCGTGCCGGCATTGACGATTTGATGCCGTCCGACAAGCGCTGGTCGAGGCAAATCCAGTAACGTATCCTCGTTCTGGAACACCATGCGGCCGCGCTGCTCGAAGGCCTCGTAATCCTGTCCCCAAATGGTCAAAGGTGCATCGATCCGATCGGCGACCATCCTGATCGCATCGAGCCCCTCAGCCGACTGGATCGAGACGACACAAGGCACGCCACGTTTGAGAATGCCGGCCTTCTCGGTGGCGATCTTTGCGATCGTATCGCCGAGCTTGTCGGCGTGGTCCATGGCAACTGGGGTAATGATGGTCAGGCGCGGCTTGTCGATGACGTTTGTTCCATCGGCACGGCCGCCAAGGCCAACTTCCAGCAACACGGCGTCGGCGGGAGTTTCAGCAAATGCCAGGAATGCTGCCGCCGTCGTCATCTCGAAAAACGTCATCTGCGCGCCCGCATTGACCCGCTCGACGCGTGCGAGGAGATCGACGAGCTGCGTTTCGCTTAGCGGGCGCGATTTGCTATCAGCACCGGGAATTTGGATCCGCTCATGAAATCGTACCAGATGCGGCGAGGTATAAACGTGAACGCGTTTGCCCGCCGCTTCAAGCATCGCTTTCAGAAACGCTGTCGTCGAGCCTTTGCCGTTGGTGCCCGCGATGTGGATCACCGGCGGTAGCTTCAGATGAGGATCACCGAGTTTCGCGAGCAGTCCGACGATGCGATCGAGTGAGAGGTCGATCAGCAGCGGATGCAATGTTTTCAAGTGCGCGAGCAGTGCGTCGCTTGTCTGCGGTCCGTCCCCGCTTGTCGACACGATGGACCTATGAACCAAGCGGCTTGGTCGCAGGCTTGTCTGTCAACGAGCCGATGCGACCGCTCTCGAAGCGCTTGGGCCCTGTAACGGGTTCGGCTTGAATTGTATTTTCCGATCTAGTGCCCGGCGCCTCGATTACCTTACCGTTGACATGGCCGTTCAAACCCAAGTGGGTGTTGAGCGTTTTTTGCTTGGCCGGTGTCTTGACCAGATCTTGGTTCGCCATCATCACGCGGCAAAGGCGTGCCAACGTTTCCTTCAACTTGTGTCGATGCACGACCATATCGACCATGCCATGGGCAAGCAGATATTCGGCGCGCTGGAAGCCTTCCGGCAATTGCTCGCGGATCGTCTGCTGGATCACGCGGGGGCCGGCGAAACAAATTAGTGCGCCGGGTTCCGCCAAATGAATGTCGCCCAGCATTGCATAGGATGCAGTGACACCGCCGGTGGTCGGATCGGTCAGCACCACGAGGTAGGGCAGTCGCTCTTCGCGCAGGCGTTGAACGGCGATCGTCGTACGTGGCATCTGCATGAGTGACATGATCCCCTCCTGCATGCGGGCGCCACCTGAAGCCGCGAATAGGATGAAGGGGGTCTTTTTTTCGACGGCGCGCATCATGCCGGTGATGATCGCTTGGCCCGCGGCCATGCCGAGCGAACCGCCGACGAAACGCATGTCATGTGCTGCCGCAACAACGTCCTGACCATCGAGTTTGCCTTCGCCGATCAGCACGCTATCGTCGAGCTCGGTCTTGGCGCGGGCTTCTTTCAGGCGGTCGGGATACTTGATGCTGTCACGAAACTTGAGCGGGTCGAGCGGTACGGCGGGGACAGCGACTTTTGCAAAAACGCCATTGTCGAACATATGGGCAAGCCGTTGCGGCGCCGTCATGCGGTCGTGAAAGTTGGAGCCCGGAAACACAAATTGATTGTTTTCGAGGTCCTTGTAATAGACCATTTGACCGGACTCCGGGTCCGTGCGCCACATGTCATCCGGCACCTCGCGCCTGGTTCCGAGAAACCCGCGGATCTTGGGTCGAACGACGTTATTGATCCAGTTCACGTCAGTTGTGCTCCTCGACGCTCCTGCTGCACTGCAGCATGACGAGCGCTGTGCCTAGCCTGAAAGCCTCCGCCTGTCGATATCGTCGTCCGGTCAACCTGGGCGTAGCCCCGGTGCGGCGGAATTCGTGGCGCTTCAGCTCTGGCGCAATCCATGTGCCAGCGTCTCCACCAATTGTAGGACAGTCGGCGCTGTCTTACCAGTAGCATGGCCTTCTTTGTCCAGGGACTGGGCGATCTTAGTTACCAGTGCCGAGCCGACAACGACCGCGTCGGCGCCTTTGGAGATCGCACGCGCCTGCTCGGGCGTTCTCACGCCGAACCCGACCGCTACCGGCAGCTTGGTTGTTTTCTTGATGCGCGCAACCTGGGCGTGCACGTCGCGGACGTCGGGAGCGGCCGTACCCGTTATGCCATTGATCGAGACGTAATAAACGAAGCCGCTGGTGTTTTTTAAAACCGCAGGTAAGCGCTTATCATCCGTTGTCGGCGTTGCCAGTCGAATAAAATTCAAGCCTTTGGCGACGGCGGGCAAGCAAAGCTCGTCGTCCATTTCGGGTGGCGTATCGACAACGATAAGCCCATCCACTCCGGCCGCATGAGCTTCATTCAAAAAGTCGTCGACGGGGAAAACATAGATCGGGTTGAAGTAGCCCATTAGGACGATCGGGGTGTCCTGATTGTTGACCCGGAAAGCCCGAACGGCTGCCAGCGTCTTTTTCATCGTCTGCCCGGCATGAAGCGCGCGAAGACCTGCTGCTTGGATCGCGGGGCCATCTGCCATCGGATCGGAGAACGGCATGCCAAGCTCGATCACATCGGCTCCTGCCTTGGGAAGCCCATCGAGAATTTCGGCGAACGTCGCCGCATCTGGATCACCGGCCATGACAAAAGTCACAAGACCTGCCCTGCCCTCGGCTTTGAGAGTGGCAAAGCGGCGGTCAATGCGTGTGGTGGAGTTCATGTGGAGTGGCTACTGGGCTGGGGACTGGCTACGATCGCCCCATCCTCATGTGCGCGAGTGGCGGCCGTTGCAAGGGATTTTTCGTGCATGGCCACAGGTTGGGTGGAGAAAACCGCAGATGGGCAAAAAATTCGGTGAACTTGGGGTCAACTGACTGATCCTTTGACTTTGATCGGGGATGCACCCATTTGCAAATCTCAGCCGACAATGGCTTTTGCACAAGGATTGTACCCACGATGAGCGCTGCACTATCACTCAAGTTCACTGCGCTCGTAGCTATCGGGTTTGCAGTATCATTGGCGGGAGGAGCCTCACCAGCTCGCGCGGACAACCTGAAATGCGTCAGCACCACTTTTCGTATTCTAGGGGCCAACGACAAAGTTTGCATCAGCGTGTTCGACGATCCAAAAGTCGCCGGTGTCGCTTGTCATATTAGTCAAGCGCGAACGGGCGGATTTACGGGAATGGTCGGGCTTGCCGAAGATCCGTCGCGGTTCTCGATTACCTGCAGGCAAGTGGGCGCCATCACTGTGGATATTGGCAAACTGCCGGACGAGGAACAGGTATACTCCGAGCGAACGTCGATCTTTTTCAAAAAGACACATGTTTTTCGCGTGCTAGATAAAAAGCGCAACACGCTCGTTTATCTGGCGATAAGCGACAAAATCGTTAACGGTTCTCCTCAGAACTCCATCTCATCGGTGCCGATAATGCCGTGGGGAGGTGTTCCGAATAAATGAATTATGCTGCCGGAAAATAATGGTGTGGCGAAAACCAGTCTCATAAACTGATTTTCGCCATTTCCAAGTAAGTCGGCTAGTCTCACGCGGCGAGCACGGCGCGATCGTGTTTGCCTTCTTCGATTTCCTCGATGATCTTTGCGACGAAAGCATCCAGATCACCGGGATTGCGGCTTGTAACAATACCTTGGTCAGACACTGCGGGTTCGTCGACGAAATTGGCGCCTGCGTTGATCATGTCGGTCTTGATCGACGAATAGGAGGTTGCACGACGGCCTTTGATCGCATTCGCTTCGATCAATAGCCACGGCGCGTGACAAATCGCGGCGACCACCTTTCCTGATGCGACGAAATCTTTGATCAGGGCCATCGCTTCTGGCGATTGACGAAGCGAGTCGGGATTCATCTGGCCACCGGGTAGAACGATTGCATCGTAAAAATTTGCACTCGCGTCGCTCAATTCAACGTCCACATCTACTGGATTACCCCAGTCGTGATCGTTCCAACCCATAATCGACTTTTTCTCTTTGCGCTGTTTCGGCGCAGCCACATGCACGAGCGCGGCAACGCCGCGTAGTTTCGACAAGGGCACTTCGAGTTCCGATTGTTCAAACCCATCCGTTGCGAGGATCAGGATTTTCGCCTTAGCAATTTTGACCATGAGATTACCTTCGCGTTTAATGCGTCAAACATACAACGCAGAAAACGCCTCATCGCCGGGGATGTTCCGGCATAAGAGCTCCGTAAGGGGCAAGGTGTGCGAAAGCTTGAGGATCGCGTGCCTCAATTCGACCTACCGCCAACCATAGGCGGCAACCACTCACATCCCCGGCCGGCCGGTCTTTTTTGTTCGGCCACGCCGGGCTTTCTTTTCGCCGCCGTCCTTGATGTCGACCGTCTTTACCCGCCGTGGCGCGAGGTCTTTCGATAGCGGCACGCTGGTGCTGGCGTGCGGACCCATCTCGTCGAGCGTCGGCTTGTGCGGGCCCTTGACGGCCTCGCCGAAGCTGCCGCCGCGTGTGCTGTCGTCGACTTTGGGAGCACGAGCGGCAGTCTTTGTCGGTGCCTTCCGAACCCCCTCTGAGGCGTCGGCCGCGAGGCGCGTTGAAGGCATGTTGCCCGCGTTGCCATACTTGCGCTCGCCCTTGTAGCCGCCGGTGCGGTCATCCACTTCCGATTGCCGCGCCAAGGGGTCGTCTGAGATCGCCAACTCGGTTTCGCGCAGCCGTTTGACCTCGTCGCGCAGACGGGCGGCGGTCTCGAACTCGAGGTCGGCGGCGGCCTCGCGCATACGCTTTTCCATATCGGCGATGACGGCCGCCAAGTTGTGCCCAACCAATGGCTCGTTCGAGCCATCAGCCAGTCCGGCATCGACGGTGACGCGATCGGCTTCGTAGATCGAGCCCATGATGTCGCCGATGTTCTTTTTGATGCTCTCCGGCGTGATGCCGTTCGCGCTGTTCCAGGCCACCTGCTTTTCGCGGCGGCGATCGGTCTCGGCAATGGCGCGCTCCATCGAACCGGTGATCCGTTCTGCATACAAGATGACCTTGCCGTCGACGTTGCGGGCGGCGCGGCCAATGGTCTGGATGAGGGACGTCTCGGAACGCAAAAAGCCTTCCTTGTCTGCATCGAGAATAGCGACCAGCGCGCACTCCGGTATGTCGAGCCCCTCGCGCAGCAGATTGATGCCGATCAACACGTCGTAAGCGCCGAGCCGCAGATCGCGAATGATCTCGATGCGTTCCAAGGTCTCGATATCGGAGTGCATGTAGCGCACGCGGATACCCTGCTCGTGCATGTATTCGGTGAGGTCCTCGGCCATCCGTTTCGTGAGCACTGTGACGAGTGTGCGATAGCCCTGGCGCGACACCTGCCGCACTTCGTCGATCAGATCGTCGACCTGGGTCTTGGCGGTGCGAATCTCAACCGGCGGATCGATCAAGCCGGTCGGCCGGATTACCTGCTCGACGAAGGTGCCGCTGGTCTGATCGAGCTCCCACCCGCCAGGCGTCGCCGATACGTAGACCGACTGCGGGCGCATCGCGTCCCACTCTTCAAACCGCAAAGGCCGATTGTCCATGCACGACGGCAGGCGAAAGCCATACTCGGCGAGCGTCGCCTTGCGCCGGAAGTCGCCGCGAAACATGCCGCCGATTTGCGGTACCGTGACGTGGCTTTCGTCGGCAAACACGAGCGCGTTGTCGGGCAGATATTCGAACAGCGTCGGCGGTGGATCGCCAGGCCGGCGGCCGGTGAGGTAGCGCGAATAGTTCTCGATGCCCGCGCAACTGCCGGTCGCTTCCATCATCTCCATATCGAACACGGTGCGCTGTTCGAGGCGTTGCGCTTCGAGCAGTTTGCCGCCGGCATAGAGTTCCTCCAGCCGCGCCTTCAGCTCGGATTTAATCGCCTTGATCGCCTGTTGAAGCGTCGGTTTCGGCGTGACGTAGTGCGAGTTCGCGTAGATCTTCACGAGCTTGAGGTCGTCGGATTTTTGCCCAGTCAGCGGATCAAACTCGATGATGCTTTCGATTTCGTCACCGAACAAAGAAATGCGCCAAGCACGATCTTCGTAATGAGCCGGGAACACTTCGATCGTATCACCACGAGCCCTGAACGTGCCGCGCACGAAGTTGGTGTCGTTGCGCCGGAAGTGGAGGGCGACGAGATCGGCTAGTAATTGATCGCGCGACAGGCGCTCTCCAACGGTCACCGTGAATGTCATCGCGGTGTAAGTCTCGACCGAGCCGATGCCGTAGATGCACGATACCGACGCCACAATGATCACGTCGTCGCGTTCGAGGAGCGATCGCGTCGCGGCGTGCCGCATGCGGTCGATCTGCTCGTTGATGCTCGATTCTTTCTCGATGTAAGTGTCGGTGCGCGGAACGTAGGCCTCCGGCTGGTAGTAGTCGTAATACGACACGAAGTACTCGACCGCGTTATTCGGAAAGAAGCTTTTGAACTCTCCGTACAGCTGCGCCGCGAGTGTCTTGTTCGGCGCGAGAATGAGCGCCGGCCGCTGTGTCTGCTCAATGATGTGAGCCACCGTAAACGTCTTGCCCGAGCCGGTGACGCCGAGCAGAACTTGGTTGCGCTCATTCTCTCTGACGCCAGCCACCAACTCCTTGATCGCCTGCGGCTGGTCACCCTTTGGCGTGTACTCCGACACGATCTTGAACGGAATGCCGCCTTCGGATTTATCGGGCCGAGGAGGGCGATGCGGAACGAATTCCGGCGTCGTCCCGGCGACGATCGGGTGGTTCGCGATCAGAGGTTGCCGGGCGAGGATATCGCGATGCTTCTGGTCGCGTTCCTCCGGCCGCGTGAGAATCGCGGTCAAACCGGCGTTTATGCTCTGGTCCTCGGGTCGAAATCCGACGTTGCGAAGTGCCGGCAACGTCGACGCGCTGGCCCTGTAGGCGGCTTGCATGGACTCGCCCAAACCGGGCGTCGACGCGGCGGTCTCGGTCGGCGGCGCCTGCGGTTTGCCGGATCGTCCGCGCGAAGGACGCGGCTTGGAGGAGCGCGGGGAGGCTGGGTCTGTCTTTGCCATCGCGCGAATATGGCGTGAAACTTGGCTCAATTCAAAGGCCGGGTTGTCACAATTGTGCAGAATCGAGCTAAATAGGACTTCCGTTGGCCCCGTAAAGAGGCCATTTGCTTCTCAGGCGCGGGTGAGCTGCGCTTAACACCTCGAAACAAGGAACATGCACATGAGTTTCTTTAAATCTGCTCTCGCCGCCGCCGCCCTGTTCGCCGTCGGCGCAACAACGGTTGTCGCGCAGACAACGCCTGCGCCTACCAAGCCAATGACGACGCCGGCACCTGCTCCGACCGCTCCCGCCACCAAGGCACCAAGCACAGCCAAGCCGATGAAAGAGAAGAAGGCGAAGGCCCCGCAGAGCGAGAAGTCAAAGGCTTGCTCCATGCAGGCCGACACCCAGAAGCTGAAGGGTAAGCCACGCAAGGCCTTCCGCAAGAAGTGCATGAAGAAGGCTGCTTGATCGCTCGTCACTTGCGATCAATTTCGGCGAACGGCTCCCTCACGGGGGGCCGTTTTGCATTTTGATTGGTGCGCCACCCTTACCGCCCCTTCTCTGCCCGTCGCAGGCGATCGTTGATGGCTTCGCCTAGGCCGTGGGTGGGAATGGGCGTGACGGCGATGCATCTGACGTTCGGCTGATCCAGCGCGCGCAAGGCGGCGAACAGGTTCGTCGCGGCTTCGACGAGGCTGCCGCTGCGGCTTAGGTTGATTATCGGGCCATCGGTTGCGATCGAAATCGAGCCGAACGTCAGCAGTGCTTCACCCGGCTCGACCGTGGTCGCATCGAGGCGAACGCCGCAACTTGGTGCGTAGTGGCTGGCCAACTGGCCGGGTGATTGCGGGCGGTCACCGCCTTCGAAGGCACGCGCAACCGGCACGCCGGTCACGGACGCGATCTGCTCAGCGGTGACGGCACCTGGCCGCATAATCGTGAATATTCCGCCGGCGATCGCAACCACCGTGCTCTCGAGTCCGTGCTGGGTCGGTCCGCCGTCGAGGATCAGCGCGAGCTTGTCATCGAGGTCGGCTGATACGTGCGCCGCGGTCGTCGGGCTGACGTGGCCAGACCGATTAGCTGAGGGAGCGGCCACCGGCACACCTGCTTCCAACAATAGCGCGCGGGCGATCGCGTGATCCGGCACGCGGATCGCGACGGTGTCGAGACCGGCGGTCACCAAGTCGGCAATTCCGGAGTTGATCTTGCGCGGCAGCACCAGTGTGAGCGGTCCCGGCCAGAACTTTGCCGCAAGGTTTTGCGCCAACGCATCGAGAGCGACGTAGCGTTCGGCCGCTTGCGCATTTGCAACATGCACGATCAGCGGATTGAAACGTGGCCGGCCCTTGGCCTCGAATATCGATGCGACGGCGGTGCCATTGGTCGCATCGGCGCCGACACCGTAAACCGTCTCAGTCGGGAACGCGACGAGACGGCCAGCGCGCAGATGCCCGGCTGCCTCTCGAATGGTCTCCGCGTTCGCTGATTTCACCGGCATCGTATCGCTGAGCTTTGCAATTGACGTTTACGTCAAGGGGGCTTTTCGGACTGCGGCGAACCGCCTATGACTAGTGTGATGATTTCGAAGTTTGCATCCAGCGTGCAGCCAGGTCGCGTCGCGAACTTCGGAATCTGAATCACACTAGTACATTAAACGATTACGTAGTGCCCCGTTCGCGATGTTCGCCCAGAACTTGCAAAGAGGTGACGAACTTCGCGAACCGCCTATGACTAGCTGAAACGGAACCGCCACAGGAGACGCCGCCGATGACCTACAAGGCTCCCGTAGACGACATCATGTTCGCGCTCAAGACCGCCGTGGATCTCCCCGGTCTGATC
>JANLXZ010000283.1:0-3363 GCA_031365375.1 Hyphomicrobiaceae bacterium
GAGCGTCGTATCCTTCGCCTGCTCGGACAGCGATCGCGCGGCAAGCAACATCCAGGCTTGCTCTTGCGTCGAGGTGTACTGTTTCGACGCGTAAGCCTTGGCCAGAACGCTGATCAGCTTTGGTGCCTCGACCATCGACATGCGCGTTTCGGACGCGAGCGTCATGATTGCAGCTCCATCCCGCAAACCCGAGCCGTAGTCGATGCGGGACATATCGGCGTCCGTGTGGTCCATGCTGGCGAGCGCTGCCTTGAAGGCTTTCTCGGCGCGCTCCTTGTCGCCGAGCATCGCCAACGCGGCTCCCAGATGCGCTTGCGCGAGCGGTGTCGAGAACCGCTCAAGCCGCGTATCGACGTAGTAGCGAAGATCACCCATCGCCGCACGGCCGTTACGAGCGAGAACGTAAAGAGCGTAAGCCCGGGCCTCGCCACCCTTGTCGAAGTCCTGGGCGTAGGACACGAAATTCTGCAGCTTGTCCAGCGCCTGAGACAGCGCCTGCGGCTTCACCGTGTAACCGCTCTCTTTTGCTCGTGTCAGGAAGTCGGTGACATAGGAAGTCAACCATAAGTCGCCATTGCGCGGGCCCCAGATGCCGAACGCGCCCGATGCATCCTGCATTTCGAGCACGCGCTCGACCGCACCCTGGATGCGTTCCTTCAACGCCGCGTCGGTTGGCAATCCGGACTTCGCCGACAACGCGTTGGCATAGAGTAACGGCAGCGCGCGCGATGTCGTCTGCTCGGCGCACCCATACGGGTAGCGATCCAGCTGCGTCAGCAATCCCGGCACATCGAGCGATGCCGCCGGTCCGACACTCAACGTCACTTTACTGCGCGACAAGATGAGGTCCTGCATCAGGTCGAGTGACAGCGAGATCTTGCCACCTTTGGGCGCCAACTGACTAACGGTGTAGCGGCGGATATCGCCGGCTGGCACTTTGACATCGAGGGTCAGACGGCGTTTCACATCGACGCCGTTCGGCCCGGTTACGCGCACGTCATAAGCCATGCGGCCGACATCCGTCGGCTTGATCTTGAACCGTTCGAATACCCGCTGGTTAGCGTGGAGCGTGATGTCGCGCCCGAGCAGGCTAGCTTTCGAACCCGCAGAATTCTCCTGTTCGACCGCCACCTTATAACTGCCAGCCGCACCTTCGATGTTGTGCACGTCGAGTTCAATGCGCGCTTCATCGCCGAGTGTGAGAGAGCGCGGTGCCGATGCCAGCAGCGCCACCGGATCGCGCACGATCACGTCGGTCGAAGCATGACCTAACTTGTCGGCGGTCCAGGCCACCGCCATCACGCGGACGCTGCCATTGAACTCCGGCAGTTGGAAGTCGACCGACGCGGTGCCATCGGCACCGACCTTGACGATGCCCGAGTGCAGAGCAACCAGCGTCTCGACCGGCGGTGAGCCCGTCGTCGCCATGCCGCCGTTGCCGTCACCACCCGAGCGCAGACGGCCACGATCCGCGCGCATGCCATCGATCAGACGGCTGTAGAAATCGCGGATCTCCATGCCGAGTTTCGTTTGCGCATAGAAGTGGCTCTCCGGCGCCGGCGGCTGATAGCGCGTCAGATTGAGAATGCCAGCATCGACGGCCGCGAGCGTAATGCGTGCCTCCTCGCCAGCCTTCAGGCCATCGAGCTTGATTGGCACGGTGAGCTTTGCGCCCGACTTGACCTTCTCCGGCGAAGCGACCGTCACCTTCAGCGTGCGCGACGCTTGGTCGAGCCCGAGCCATTTCACACCGAGCGCGCGACCTGGCATGCGCTTGGCCGCTATATCCATCGGCCGATAGAGCATCGTCGCGACGTAGGCGCCGGCACCCCAGCCCTCGCCCACTTCAATCGGGATTTCCGATCCACCCTTCGGCACGTCGATTTGCTTGTGCGACATCAAACCGGACGACAACACCGTGACGAGTGCGCGACCGCCGGTCTTGGAGACAACCTTCAACTTCGCTATTTCGCCGGCCTTGTATGATGGCTTGTCGAGGCCGACTTCGAGCATCTCGGGACTGTCGGTGCCTTCTTCGCCATACCAGCCCGCCTTGAAACCGACGCTCGATGAAGTTGAGCCATCGGCAGATGATACTTCAAGGCGATAGCGGCCCCAGTCGGCTTTGGTCTCGATCGCGGCGGCGAGATCGGCCGTTGTCGCAGCGGTGCCGTTGGCGACCTTGCGCGTGAACGTCACCGCTTCGTAGTTCCATTGACCATCACGGCTGTACCACTGCCAGTTCTGTTCGAGCCGCAGCAACGTCCAGGCAAGAGCCTCTTCGCTGGCACGTTTGCCATCGGCGCCGACCTTGATGACTTCGAAACGCGCGACCTCGCCTTCGGCAACTTCGTCGCCCTTGAACAACGGCTTGATGCCAATGCGGGCGACTTTCGGATCGACCGGCAAAGTCACCATGCGTTCGATGGTGCGGCCACCCGGCTCGCGCAGGCGCAGCATCACTTCAGCTTCGAGCGGTCGCGTCGTGCGTGCGATGGCCGGCAAGAGCACCGCGACATCGGCGCTACCATCGGCTGTCGTATTCGGAACACCTTCGAGCGACTTGCGGACGATCGTCAATTTCTCCTCGGCACGGCCGAACCGGTAGCCGGCATATCCCTCGACATCCTTGGTCGACGGTTTCACGACGATATCGCCCTCGATCGCGAGGTTCGCGGCGGGCGGACCGTACAGATAACGTCCGGCCAATTTCACGATCGCCGGTTCTTCCGGCGCGATCGACTCAGCCGCGGCTTCGAGTTTGAGTTCTAAGCGTTCCGGCACGAAGTCCTCGACGAGGAACGAGATCGAAGCCAGCGGATCGGCCTTCGGGTCGGCGTGAACTTTCGCCCGCCAGGTGCCGGTCATCGCGCTGCCGGCCAGGGCGAGATGGCTTTCGCGGCCACCCAACGCGTCGTCGGTCAACGCGACACGGCGGTGCTCGACGCCATCGGGGCGTGACACGATCAGGGTCATCGGCACGTTTGAAGCCCGACCCGCACGATCGCGGATGAGAGCAGTCAAGTGCACGGTCTCGCCAGGGCGATACACGCCGCGCTCGGCATAAAGATACGCATCGAGCGGCCCAGAGGTGTCACGTCCCTTCACGCCACGATCTGACAAATCGAACGCTGACGTGCCAAGATCCAGGAAGGCGTAGTCACCGGTCGGGCCTTCGGCGACGAGGATCGCCGGCGCCATGCTGCCTTCACCCTTTTTCAAACCGGCATCGAAGCGGACGTAACCGTTGGCGTCGGTCTTCGCCGTCCCCAGAATTTCGTTATTACGGGCGACGAGGCGAACATTCGCGCCTCCGATCTGTTCGGCAGATGCCAAACTGCGAACGAAGGCATGAATGCCATC
>JANLXZ010000285.1:0-6617 GCA_031365375.1 Hyphomicrobiaceae bacterium
GAAATTGCCCGACCGGGACGGTGACTACTGCATGGAGGGATGCCGCAACTTTCGGGCCGAAGCGACTCGCGTCTCCGCCAAGATTTTGTACCGTTACGCCACGCTGCCAGAAAAAGATCCGAACACGGTGGCCCTTGATGCTGAGACGAAAAGTAAGCTCCGGTTTCATTTGCAGCAGATTCACACCCTGATAGATAACGAGTCGCTGCCCGAATGGACAAAAGAAGAATTGCATGAGGCCGTTTTGGCGCTCGAGCAGGAGTTCGACAAGGCTCGCACGCGGCTTGGTGCAGTGCTCGAGGTGCTTGGAAAGGTGTGGGAAGGCTCCAAGTCGGTCGGCGACGCGCTCCGCACAGTGGTCAGCATCGTGCAGGAAGCCAAGCAGGCCGAGCGCAAGAAACCTGCGATTGCAGCGCCCGTGCAGCCGAAGCGGTTGCCCGCGCCGGTAAACAGCGGCTACGGCGCGCCGGTAAAGAACCGGAAGAACGGCCTCGAAAGGCCGCTCGACGATGAAATACCGTTCTAATTCGCCGCTACCTAGTCCCTCGGCACTACGTCGACCGCTTCCACGCTGGGTCCGGCAACCATGATCTCGGCACACTTATCGGCCAACTTCCCTCCGAAGGCAAGGGTGACAGGTTCGACTCCTGTCGGGTGCGCCATTTCACCATTGTACGACCCGGAGACATGGGTAACAGATTGTACCTAAGACATGGGTGACAATCTCGGGCCGAACGGGTTGTATATGGGCTGCATGTTCTGCTGCTGCGGCGTGCTAACGCCCCCGGACCAGCGCCATAAGCTGCCACCACCCGGTTTGCACCTGATGCTCGGATGAATTTGTGGACTGAGCCTCAAAGTAAGGCGCCTCTTTGCCCAGCGTCTTCAGATCGGGGTCGATCCGATCAATCGCAAAGAGTGATTTCAGCGATCTGCACACGAGATTCCAGGCTGGAACGCGGTGGCGGAAATAAATCCACGTCCGCTCGAGCCGGCATCCCAGGCGGCACTTTGTGACGTATGTGGTCTGACCAGCGCGGAGTTCTCCGATGCCCAACTCAAGGCACATGCGCACCATGGTCATCCAATTGAGGAAGTAGACGCCGTGCTCGCGCGCGGCCGGATAACGCAATCCGACGTACTGGAAGATCATGCGTCGGGGCTCGAGAAAAACGAGCGCGAACCCGACCAGTTCGCTGTCCAGCCAGTAGAGCAGGGCGCGCGCGTTGCCGGGCATGTGCCGCATCACTTCGGCGAAGTATCCGGGCGCCACCTGCTCGAAGTCACCGTAATCGACGCCGGCTTGCAGCCGGGTTGCCTCCCGCAGTTCGGCAATCTGCTGCTCCAGCCCAACAATCGAGTGACGAACCTCAACGCGAATGCCGTGCGCCTTCTTCAACTTTCGGCGCAAGTTGGAACGCTGGTTTTGCGTCAGGCTGGAGATGTATTCGGCCTCGTTCTTGAAGGGTAGCGGCAGGATAGCGACCGGCAAGGTCGCGACACGCGTGAATCCGAACCGACGCAATATCGGATCTACCCATGCCGCCTGAGCATCCGTCACATCCTTCAAAGCGATGAGATCCGCAATCGTCTCCGGCGCGCGTGCACGCGCCAGCATGTCTGTGATCAATCTTTCCAGCGCATGCCGCCGGCCGGCCTCGTCGAGAGCCGGATCGATGGCTAGTCCAAGCTCGTCAGTATAGGGCGAACCCGCTGCCAGCACAGGCAGGCTCACGTAGCGATGGAGATGTCGGTCGAGCCAGTCGGAAACTGGTTGGAAGCGTCCTTGCAAAGGCATGTCGAGGCGAAACTCGGCATGAAGCAGCGGCACACCAGCGATCAATTCGTCCCCTTGAAGGACGGCGGCGGCGGAGAACCTGACGGCATCGGGGGGGGCTGCCTGGCAAGCGACGAGGAAGTCGAAGCCTTCCGCATACGTTCCGTACAGGCGATCCCATTGAGCCCGGTCAATGGCGGTCATGCTGGGCAAGAAACTGGTGGTTAACAGGGTACTCGGCATGGCCCAAATTCAGCGGAAGGCAATCGCAATGTAAAGTAGGGCAGCGAGTCCGGAGGGACAAGCACTGCACGCTGGTATGGTCAACGGCGCGGTCTCTGACGTCAGAGCCCTCACAGGGTGCGAGGCAAACAATCGAGATCAGTGCGCCACCAGCAAGTTTCTTTGCGCGCACGTTGAACCAAATTTCAGGTTCCAGCGACTGACTGAGTACCAGACGCACACGACGAATTTCCCAACCCAACCTCAACCCAACCGCCAACAGGAGCCTGCCATGACGAGCCGCACCTTGAAACTCGCCGCCATCCTCACCGTCCCTGGACTGCTGTTTGCCCTCGTCAGCGTCCCGGCCCATGCAGCAAGAGATCGCAACATTGGCAATGCGGTCGTGCGCGACCATCGCACCCAGCCTGAGCCGGTCGTGCGTGATCACCGCTCTAACGCGCCGATCGTACGTGATCACCGCAGCGGCGGCAAAGTTATCCAAACCGGGCCGAGTAGCTTTAAGTTGGTGAGAACACCGTGGAGCCCCTACAAGCCGTCGCGTTGAAATCCAACAAAGTCCAGGGCCGCCGCAAGGCGGCCCGTTTCGTTGGCGGACGCCCGCCCGATACTCAGCCGACACGCAGCCACGCGGTGGCGCGCGTGAGCCAGTCGGTCGAACCGGCCGTGGAAGCCGGCTCGAACGGATCGCTGTAGAATGTTGCTCCCGCCGAGGTCGCAAGTTGTCCGATCACCTCCACGCTTTTCGGTGCACCGGCGGCATAGACGATATCATCGGCGGTAAGTTCGGGGATGTGATCGCTCGGACGACCTGTGAGCACGTGCGGATAATTCGGATCATGTTGCTCGACCGTGAGAGCAATGCGCACGTTCGGAAATCCGCAGGCGAACTCGAGAGCCTGGGCCATATAAAGCGCACGAAGCTCGCGGGCACCAGCGACGATGACCATCGAACGCATCGGATCTTCTTGTAATGCGGCGCGAGCGACGGCCCATATCGGCGCAAAACCGGTGCCGCTGCCAGCAAGGACGAGGCGATTGCGCTTACGCGGACGCAAGAAGGCGTGTCCAAACGGACCCTCGATCGTCAGGCGATGACCACGCTTGATCTTGGTTCCCAATTGTTGCGAGACGCGTCCATCACGCACACGTTTGACGTTCAAGAACAGTCGATCACCCGCAGGCCGGCCATCGAGCGGCGCCGTTGGACTGAAGGCGCGTGGCGGAAACCCGCGGAAAGTGAAGCGGCAGTATTGGCCGGGCAAGATCCGCAGCGGCTGCTCAGGCGTGATGGTCAACTCCACGACATCGTGCGTCACATCGATGACCCGTGCCAATCGGGCTTCGAGTTGAATGATCGGCGGCATATCTTCGACCGCCAAAGTGAGATCAGAAAACACGCGCGCTTGGCAGGCGTGGATGATGCCGCTTCGTAGCGTTTCCCCACCAAGGGTAATGCCCCGTTGCACTTGCGTCAGACACGCCCCGCACAGACCTGAGCGGCAATCGTGAGGAATATCGACGCCGGCCACTAGCGCGGCGTCGAGCAGAATTTCACCGGAACGCGCGGTGAACTCCTTTCCATTGAACGTAAGGCGATGCTTCTTTTTCATCGGTCGATCTCTAGTATGAGGGGCCGCAAATGCCGGGTGTGGCGCGTGTCTGAGCGATCGAACGCTGCCACCCATAACAAGATGCCAGTCTCGATCGGCACGTCGAATTTACTTGCCGTATCGAGCTTCCGAGCGATCTCAAGGGTCCAGCGGCCTGCCGCCCAACGAGCGACGCCACGAATGCTTGTAGTACCCATTGCTGTCGCATTCGCGCTGACGATCCCGGGTACGACCGTTCCTGTCGGGATCGGTGCATCGGCCACAGCCGAATACGGATACGACTCCGCCTCTGTCATCCACCAACGCGCATTCTCGCTGTCGCTTTCCCGCGGCGAGCTGCTGAATTCGCCGAGAGATTGCATCGCCCGCGAGATGTTTCGCGGCAAGCGCTTGGGAACCACCTTGCCACTATTAGCGTCGCTGGACGCCGCCTCGGCATTCGACAAATAGGCCGTCGGCTGTCCCGGATCGACAGCGAACCCACCTTTGTAGCTCGCACGCCCGACGGCTTGGTCTGCTGTTGGCTCTGCAGCCGCAGCGAAATGACAATTGTCGATGTGCCCGTCGAGCCCACCATGCGAGGCGCGCCAGACCCAGACATCGGCGACACTTTCATCGGAGGTGTAATGCAGCCCGCGACCCGAGCTACTGGCGGGTCGATCCCGGCGTGGCGCGGCAGAGAGCTGAATAGCGCTCCCGATCAATCGCAAAGTCGAGCGCGCGAGCAACACCGAGAACTTGTCTTCGTGATAATGGGCTTCGCCGTGGAGGGCTTGCTCCGGCGCTGCGATTTCCCATCCCGACTTCGTTTTAATCAGGGGCATGTGCTTCAAGGATCGCGTTGGATCGGTCCATACGAACGCGAAGTAGGCGTAAGTGCCGTCGTGGACGGCTCGCACTTCCACAGCCGACTGGCCAGTGCCGCCGAAATCGCCGCCTTGAGTCGTGTTGATCGTAACGGGCGTAGCGTTGCTCCAGGCCTGTTCCCTGAGATCGCCGTCGAGGACGGGCGCTGCCGCAGGTTCGATCCGCCCGACACGCAGCACGGATCGCGTCGCCCCCTCCAGACCGAACGCAAGTCCCGCACAGCCGGCACCCACCAGCAACGCCACGAGGATTGGATGTAGCCGCAATGGCTTTCTAGATCGAGCGGCTGTTCCTGAAGCCGGAATGGCGTTCGCAGCTTGCACTAATCCGCCTTGGCGAAACTGCAACTGCTCCGCAAGCAACTCGGCAAAATCAGGTGGGGGCGGCGGCAATAGCAATGGTGCCGGCCGCACGACCCGCATCAGTTGACGCGAACCACCAATCGCGTAGTGCGAGGCGATATGAAGGCAAATAGTCGCGATGCCAAACCACATGGCATGCAAATGAATTTCGCCGATGCGCCCCCCGAATCCCAGAAAAAGCATTATTCCGGTGACGATTTCCACGAAAACGAAAATTATCAGCCCCCAATAAACAGCAACGCTGAAAGCGGACAACTGCGCTTTTCCGAAACGGAAGAGTGCGTACAAACGCGACCGGTCAAAGGCCACACGCGAAGTAATGCGCGCACGAAAGAGATAGGCAATGTAGGCCGCAAAAGCGCACAGAAAAATCAAACCGGAAATAAGATGCCAGAACCAGACCTCTTTCATTGGCAGAATAGGGTCGAGGACAATGAGCCACGAAGTCACCGGATCATCGGCAGCTATGCGCAACCCTGTGGCCAGCAGAACGATAAACGATGCCACAAAAATCAGATGGAGGATCGCAGTTCCGGTGTCCGTCGTTAGGCGACGTCCATTGCTCATTTTCACATTTGCCTATCGACGAATTTTGCAGTGGCCGCCGCAACGCTTAATGGCGGCAGCTTGTGTTTACGCGCATTGGATGGACCCAACACCCGTAAGCGATGCGAACCAAAGCGCAGCGCGTACAAGTCGCGTAGCTTTTCTTCCAAGCTTGTTAGAAGCGGTAGCTCAAGCCGACCCGCAACAGGTGCATGTCGTTTTCAAAGTCTGCCTGATTGCCGTCCCGATTGTAGAGGGTCGTCTTGCCGTAGTTCGAATAAAGGTATTCCATGCGCCCGACCCAGCGGTTGTCAAATGCGTATTCCACGCCGGCACCGATCACGTATCCTGTCGGCGTTTGATTATCCCAAACCACCTGTTCACCGGCATTTCGGCCCTTTTGTATGTTCTGGCTGATGTCAGCCCAGGCCACGCCGCCGGTTGCGAAAAACAATACGCGATCGACTGCATAACCAACGCGCCCGCGGATGGACCCGAATGCGCCGATTTTTGAATCGGTGTGATCGTTGTCGAACACCTCGTTATGCTGATTTGCATTCGTCCAACCTAGATCGCCTTCGACGCCGACGACCCAATTCGGACTAATCTGCCAATTGTAGCCGACCCAGGCACCAGCCGCGAACCCGTCGGATGCTTCTTCGGCATGGCCGTGATTGTTGTTCCGGAAAAAATCTATGGTCCACATCGAGTGTGCGCCACCGGCGAAACCGCCCGCGTAAAGGCCGGACCAATTGTAAACACCCCCGTATTGCACATAACTATCGGGCGGACGTTCAGCCGGACGTTTCGCGCCGCCAAGATCGGCCGCATTCGCAACCGATGTCAAACACAATGCAATCCCCGTAATCATCCCCATTAATTTCATTAGACATTCTCCCGTACGGAACCATCCCCGGTTCGCCAACACGGAAGAATTGGAATAGAAACAAGGCGAGAAAGTGATTTATTCGGATTATTAATCCCCGTTCGAATTGAAGTCAGGATGATATTATCAATTTACGGACATCGATTTAAATTGCCGAAGGCTTCTATTTTTTCATTGTCTCGATTAAGAGTACAAAGGCCGGCGCAGCTTGGATATTTCCAAGCGAAATTCCGACGGCGCAGGAGCCATACCGTTCGGTTACAGCGCTACGGTCTGCTATTACGGTTGGTACCCGTCTCGTCCCACATCAAGAATTCGGGTCC
>JANLXZ010000319.1:0-15759 GCA_031365375.1 Hyphomicrobiaceae bacterium
ATGCCGGCAAGTCGACGCTCGTCAATCACATCGTTGGCGCCAAGGTGTCGATCGTGAGCCATAAGGTGCAGACGACGCGCATGCCGATCCGTGGCATTGCGATTGTCGGCAAAAGCCAGCTTGTCTTTATCGATACGCCAGGTATTTTCCAACCCAAGCGCCGGCTCGATCGAGCGATGGTAAAGGCCGCATGGACAGGTGCCGGCGATGGCGATGTGGTGGCGCTCATCGTCGACGCGGCCCGCGGGATCGACGAAGATGTGGACCGGATCCTGACACAACTCGGCAAATCGATGTCGAAGAAGCTGCTGGTGTTCAACAAGATCGACCGGCTCGACGGACGTGAAAAACTTCTCGGTTTGACCGCCGAAATCACCAAGCGTCAGTCGTTCGACAAGACGTTCATGATCGCCGCGCTGAATGGCGATGGTGTCGAAGATTTCAAGAATTACCTCGCAGCGTCGGTGCCGGCTGGTCCGTGGCATTACCCCGAAGACGAAATCACCGATCTGCCGATACGGATGCTCGCTGCCGAAATCACGCGCGAACAGATTTTCCACCGTCTGCACGACGAATTGCCGTATGCGATCACGGTCGAGACGCAGTCCTGGAAGAAATTGCGCACCGGTGGCGTTCGCATCGAGCAAACGATCTTCGTCGAGCGCGAAAGTCAGCGCAAGATCGTACTCGGCAAGGGCGGCGCCACCATCAAGGCGATCTCGATGGAGGCGCGCAAGCAGCTCATGGGATTGCTGGAACATAAAGTCGATATGTTCGTGTTCGTGAAGGTGCGCGACAATTGGGGTAACGATCCCGAACGTTATCGGGAAATGGGGCTGGAATTTCCAACCGAGTAGGAGGCATTCTTGCGGCTGAAGGTAGTTCTTCTCGGTGCATTGTCACTTACGCTGATGCCAGCTTCGTCTCAGGCTGCTGTGAGAGTGTGCAAGGAGACGGTCAGCAGCGGGCCACATGTCGGCAAAACCGTTGCCGAGGGGCAGAAGCTCGCCCTGCAAGCGTGGATCAAAGCGGCAGGCATATCGGGCTCCCGCTTTGCCGCTTGGCGGCTCGCTATAACCAAGTCGCTTTCGTGCCAACCTTTTACCGAACACTCAGTGGTTTGCGTGGCAAGTGCCAGTCCGTGCGCGCTCGAGCAGGTGCCACCTTCGGCACCGACGCCGGCTCAACCGCCATCGGCCGGGCCGCGCGTCATTCCGCTGCAGCCGTCTTCGCCAGCGGCTAAACCACTCAACATCTGATCCAACCACGCTGTATAAGAGCAGGCATGGAGTGGACGGACGAAGGCATAATTCTCTCGGTCAGAGCGCACGGCGAAACAGCGGCCGTCGTGGAACTGCTTACCCGCAGTCACGGCCGTCACAGCACGTTAGTGCATGGTGGCCGATCGAGGAGGCTGCGACCGGCGCTGCAAATCGGCAATCATGTTGATGCAACTTGGAAGGCCCGTCTTGCCGATCAGCTAGGCCACGCAACCATCGAGCTTCGTCGCGGCTATGCGTCCGCTGCCATGCAGGAGCCATTGGCGCTCGCCGGTTTGAGTTCGATCGCCGCTCTCAGCCGGATGTTACCGGAACGTGATCCCCACCCGAACCTGTACGAAATCACACTTTTCGTTCTCGGCTTCCTCGACGACGCAACGGTGTGGCCGGCGCTCTATGTGCGCTGGGAACTCGCACTGTTGACCGAGTTGGGCTTCGGTCTCGATCTCGCGACCTGTGCTGCGACCGGCGCCAAGTTCGATCTCGGTTACGTATCCCCAAAATCCGGTCGCGCGGTGTCGAGACCGGCAGGTGAGCCGTACCGGGACAAATTGCTCGCGCTACCGTCGTTCCTTACCGCCGAGCGGCCTTCCGAAGTGACCGCCGATGCCGTTCTAATGGGACTTGAATTGACCGGGCATTTCATCGAGCGACGGGTGTTTCACCCTCGGGAGTTGCCGCTGCCCGATGTCAGACTGCGGCTGCCGGGCTTGATGCGCCGTCACGGCGTCAGCGGCAACACTACCGGCTGATCGCAGCCTTGGCTGCCGGCACAGGCTTCGATGAAACGTCGATGATGACGCCACCGCTCGAGGAACTGCGCAGGGTGAACAAATCGCCATCGCGGCCTTGATAGGTGCCAGACAACGTGCGCCCGATCAACGGTAGGCCCACGCGCTCGAAGGCAATCGGATCCGGCTGACAGGCAATGTGAGTTATGACGTTGCGCGGTTTAATTTCGTGTCGCGTACCGCCGAACGAGTAGGTGACCGTATCGGTCAGCCCGTTTTGGATCTTGAACTCGTACTTGAGGGACTGGGGGCGGCCGAATAGCTGTACCGACAAATATTTCTCTTCGCCACGGGCTTTGGCGACACCGACCCCGATCTCAACGACGTGTGGCGCCACCAGATTTTTGCGATGGCCCGGCGATTTTTTCCAACCCTCTACTGCGTCGCGAGCGAGCTGCTGCGTCTCAAAACCCCTGCTATCCATATTGAGCGACAGGTTTTCCGAGACCTGGCAGTAAGCATAACCGGCGCTTTTCGCCCGGTCTGAATGCTGCCGGCCGTCGGGGGTGTGCGAAAACATGTCAGAGGCCGCAAGAAACTGCGCGTAAGCGCGAGCCGCAGCATTGAGTTGCGGGTTCGGCTTGACCGATCCCAGCTTCTGCTCGGCCCGGAATGCGTTCGTCATTTCGACGATCGCCAACTCGGCCTGGGGAATGTCTGGGGTTAGGACTGCCATGAAGCGCGGCGTTGCCTTGGGTGACGATGAATTTCACTATTCTATGAGCGGCAATGATCGCAACATTATGAACATAACGCGGCGTTTTGATATCGACAAACCGAGCGCGATGCATGGCTGCCGCGTGCCCGGCTTCTGGGTCAGCCCGACAAAATGGTGTAACTCTGCCGGCGAAAATAAAAGCATTGCGCGGGGACTATTGAGCCATGGTGAGATCTGTCCGGGGTAGCACCATGCCGGGTGAATTAACCGGCGAAAGCCCGATCGACAGCGCTTATTCATGGCGTCGCCTGTTCGTATCGCTGCTGCTGTCGACAATCGGTGGCATCGGTTTGTGGTCCGTCGTCGTGTCACTGCCGACCATACAGGCTGATTTCGGCGTGCTGCGCGGTACCGCCTCGCTGCCCTATACGATGACGATGATGGGTATGGCGCTGGGCGGCATACTGATGGGGCGACTGGCCGACCGCGTCGGTATCGTGCCGCCGCTGTTGCTGGGCACTCTCGCGATCGGCGGCGGTTTCATCCTGACATCGATGGCGCGGACGCTGTGGGAATTCATCCTGGTGCAGGGGCTCATCATAGGGATGGTCGGCTCGTCGGCGACGTTCGGGCCGCTGATTGCTGATATTTCGCATTGGTTCCGGCAGCGCCGCGGCATCGCGGTCGCGATCTGCGCGAGCGGGAATTATCTCGCGGGCGCTTTATGGCCGCCAGCCCTGCAGTATGGCATCGCCAACTATGGATGGCGGCAGACCAACGTTTACATTGGGCTGTTTTGCCTGGTCACGATGCTACCGCTCCTGCTGTTGCTGCGGCGGCGCTCGCCGATCGAAGAAGGTCCGGCAACCGGGATGGCCAGCCGCGATGGCCAAGTACACGCGCTCACCTCGCCAGCATTCCTGCAAGCGATGCTTATTGTGGCCGGGCTTGCTTGTTGCGTCGCGATGTCGATGCCGCAAGTACATATCGTCGCCTATTGCGCCGATCTTGGATTCGGTACGGCGCGTGGCGCCGAAATGCTGTCGATCATGTTGGGGCTTGGCGTTGTCAGCCGCATCGCGTCGGGCTGGATCGCCGATCGCATTGGTGGCGTTAAAACGCTGCTGCTTGGTTCCGGGCTGCAATGCCTAGCGTTGATTATGTATCTGCCGTTTGATGGCATGATGTCGCTCTACATCGTCTCGGCGCTTTTTGGTCTTAGCCAAGGCGGCATCGTGCCGAGTTACGCGATTATCGTGCGTGAGAAATTTCCAGCCTCCGAGGCCGGGACGCGGGTTGGGCTCGTCATCATGGCGACCATCGTTGGCATGGCGCTGGGCGGCTGGTTGACCGGTGTCATCTACGATCTGACCGGCTCCTATCAACTCGGCTTCGTGCACGGCATTGCCTGGAACATCCTCAATTTGGCGATCGCGCTGTGGCTCTGGAAAGGCGGCGGCAATCGGCAATTCATGCGGCAACCAGCGATGGCATGAGAGCGCGGGGTGGTTACACGCGCACTCTGGAATTTCCCGGATCAAAGTGTGGGATCGCTGAGATTAGGTCGCGGGTATAGTCGGCCGAGGGTCGAGCGAACAATTGATCGCTCGGCCCCTGTTCGACGACGCGGCCCTCCTTCAGCACGATGGTGCGCTCGCACATCATGCGGATGACGTTGAGGTCGTGGCTGACGAACAGGTAGGCCATGCCTTCTTCGCGCCGGAGCCTGTCGAGCAACTGCAGGATCACCGCCTGTACCGAGACGTCGAGCGCAGCCGTCGGCTCGTCGAGTATCAGCAACTTTGGTTGCGCGGCAATGGCCCGCGCGATGCCGACACGGGCGCGTTGCCCGCCGGAAAGCTGATGTGGAAACCGATCGATCAAATCGGCGGGCAAGCCACAGCGTGCGGCGCAATCAAGCGCACGCCTGCGCAGGGACTGATTGTCGGAAATGCCTTTCAATCGGCGCAGCGGATCAGCAATCGAGTCGAAGGCCGAGAACCTCGGATTGAGACTATCGCCGGGATCCTGAAACACGATCTGGATGTCGGCGCGCTCGGATGCCTGGTGAAATCCGCGCGCCGGGATCGCACCGATATTGCGACCTGCGAACCGAATTGCGCCCGACGTCGCATCGATCAGCCGGCATACGATGCGCGAGATCGTGCTTTTGCCGGAGCCCGACTCGCCGACGAGCCCCAAGCTTTCACCCGCACCAATGGCGAATGATACGCCATCGACCGCCGGCGCGCCGCCGTCGAAACGCTTGACGAGGTTGTCGACTGTCAGAAGCGGTGCGGTGGGTGTCGCCTCGGATTTGAGCGGCGGCGAACGGTAGGCGCCATCTGGCGACAAGCTCTCGACGGTCGAGGTCGGCGTCGGCGAGGCTGCAACCAATCGTTTCGTGTAAGCGTGCTTTGGCGCGCTGAACAGCGTCGCGGGGGCCGCGGTTTCGACCATCAACCCCTGTTCCATCACCGCCACCCGGTCGCAATACATCGAGGCCAGACCCAGATCGTGGGTGATCAGGATCATCGCCATGCCGCGTTCGCGAACCATCGCGGAAAGTTGATCCATCACCGTCTTTTGGGTGGTCACGTCGAGGCCGGTGGTCGGTTCGTCGGCGATCAGCAGGTCGGGTTCGCACGCCATCGCCATCGCCATCATGACGCGCTGGCACATGCCTCCGGATAGTTCGTGCGGGTAGGCGTCGAAACGCTTTTCCGGCTCGCGGATCAGGACCGACTTGAGCAGGTCGAGCGTGCGTGCCCGGGCAGCGGCGCGCGACATGTCGCGGTGAGCACGCAGGGCATCGGATATTTGGTCGCCAACGGGGCGAATGGGATTGAGACTAGCGCGCGGGTTCTGGAAGATCATCGACATTTCCGCGCCGCGCAATCGGCGAAGATCGGATGCGCCAAGCCGCGTGATGTCTTGCCCCCGGAACCGGATCGTGCCGCGCGTGATACGCCCTGCCCGGTCGAGTAGCCGCATCACTGAGAATGCGGTGACCGATTTTCCCGATCCGCTCTCGCCGACGACGCCCAATATCTCGCTTTTCGCGACCGTCAGGGAAATGCCGCGCACGGCTTCCACCGTTCCGCGCCGCGTCGAGAACGAGACTGCAAGATCCTCGATTGTGAGGAGAGCTGTGCCGTCGGTGCGAGACACTCTGCTCACGTACGCATCCGTGGATCGAGGATGTCGCGCAGGCCATCGCCCAACAGGTTGAAGCACAGCACCGCAAGCATCAGCGCGAGGCCTGGGAACGCGACCAGCCACCACTTGCCGGTGGTGATGAAGCGCGCGCCTTCCGCAACCATGATGCCCCATTCCGGCGTCGGCGGTTGCACACCTAATCCGATGAAGGAGAGGCCGGCGGCGTTCAAGATCGCCCATCCCAGGTTGAGCGAAATCTGCACCGCCATCGCCGGCAGAATGTTTGGCAACAGAAAGCGCGTGACAACCTGGGTGTGGCTGTTGCCCGACGCGCGCGCGGCTTCGACCCATCCCAGATTGCGGCGCACGTTCACCTCGGCACGGGCAAAGCGGATGTAGAACGGCAGGTTGATGATGGCGGTCGCGTAGATGATGTTTTCGACGCGATTTCCGAGTGCTGCAACCATCGCCATCGCCAGCACGAACAATGGGAATGCCATTAGCACATCAACGATGCGTCCGATCCAGCGGTCGACCTTCCCGCCCCAATAGCCGCACAAGCTGCCGATCAGTGCGCCGGCGACGAACGATAGGCTGACAGCGGATGCAGCGATCAGCAGATCAAGACGGGTGGCGGCCAGGATGCGGCTCAGGATGTCTCGGCCGAGCTGGTCGGTGCCAGCCCAATGCGCAGAACTTGGCGGTTGCAGCGAGATCGAAACATTGGATGCCACCGGATCGTAGGGCACGATCCACGGTCCGAACAGTGCGACGAAAACGAGGAGTGCGGCACCGCAACCGGCGATCGCGGTCAGCGGATTGCCGCGCAACACATAGCCGACATGACTGAGTGTCGACGTCGTCATTCGATGCCGATCCTCGGATCGGCGAGCCCGTACAACACGTCGACCGTCAGGTTTACAAAGACGAAGATCGAGGCCATCAGCAATACGAATCCTTGCACTGGTGCGTAGTCGGCCGACAGCAACGCATCGAGCGCGTACGAAGCGACGCCCGGCCACGAGAATACTTTTTCAACCAACACATTCGCACCGAGCATTGTCGAAAACACGATGCCGGCGATGGTGAGTACCGGCAGCAGAGCGTTGCGTAGGGCATAGACAATAATCACGCGGGCGCGCGACAGTCCCATTGCTTCCGCCGTGCGAATATAATCGCTGTTCAAAACCGCGAGCATCGAGGCGCGCGTCATCCGGGCGAGCGGGGCTAACACGAATAGCGCCATGGTAACCGCGGGCAGAACGAGCTGGCTCGCCGAAGCGCGGGCGACAGCGCCGTCGCGGGCGAGCAGGCTATCGATCATCAGGAAGCCGGTAAGGCGCGGTGGCGCAGATGTGAAGATGTCGAGGCGGCCCGTTGGGTCTGGTGCCCAGCCAAACAGATAGTAGAACACGTAAATCAACAGCAATCCCGAAACGAACGTCGGCACGCAGACGCCGAGCGTGCAGGCAAACCGCACGGCATGATCGACGAGCGAGCCAGGTCGCATCGCGGCGGCGATGCCGAGCGGGATCGCCAAAAGCAGCGCAAGCGTCAGCGCGGTAAACGTCAACTCGAGCGAGGCCGGCAGCCGTTGGCGAATGTCGGCTAGCACCGGTTGCCCTGTGGTCAGCGAGCGCCCGAGATTGCCGGTTGCGATATCGCGCAGATAGAGCATCAACTGATGCGGGATCGGCTTGTCGAGCCCCATCTGCCGGCGCAGATCGTCGATTTCGGCCTGCCCCGCGTTAGGCCCCGAGGCGAAGAATACCGCCGGGTCGCCGGGCAGTACGCGCATCAAGATGAAGGTAAAAATGACGACCCCCAGCAGCGCCGGCAGCGAGGAGACAAACCGCCTCCCGGTTCTGCGCGCGATGCTGCTGATGGTCGTCATTGCGCGGTCGAACTCCAGCACTAAGATTTGGTGGCGAGCTTAGTTGGGTTAGCGCGATTTTGCGCGTAACCCAACTATTTCCGGGTGTTCGAAGTTGTAGGGTTACGGATGCAAGTGGGCATCCTAACCTAACCTACGATTGGGCAGTTATTGCTTACGGCTCAAGTCGCGGAAATCAACCTGGCGGTGGAACCAGTAGGTGTAACCATCGATCGCCGGCGCCATTACTGCATCTTGGTTCGGCTGCCATAACAGGATGAGCGGTACTTCTTCCGCCGCCAGCGCGATCATGCGCTTCGCCTGGGCCTCATACGCTTTGGGATCCTGCTCGAACTGCGCCTTTTTGGTCAGCTCGTCGATTTCGGCATTCGCCCACGACGAATAATTCCACCGCGAGGGGCCGTTGAAAAACACGCGGAAGAAGTAGTCGGTCGAGGGCAGCCAGGCGATCGAGTTCTCAGCCAGGAACGGCAGCTTCTTTTCCGACACCAACGTCGAGATTTGGGCGTCGGGCAGTTTCTGGATCTCGACCTTGATGCCGATCTTTGCCAACGATTCTTTGATCAGCGCCGCCATCGGCTCGCTGATCGGTGCCGAGCCGACATTGAAGGAGAATGTCGTCTCAAAGCCGTTTGGGAAGCCGGCTTCGGTCAGCAACGCTTTGGCCTTGGCAAGATCCTGTTTGAACGGCATCGGCTGCGGGAAGATGCTCTTATCCGGCGTGCCGCTCCAAGTGCCGTTATGCAAGGGCGCGCCGCGCTTGAAGATTGCCGCCTTGAACATGTCGTCGTAGGGGAGCGCCGCTGCAATCGCTTGGCGCACTTTGACGTTGTCGTACGGCGCCATCTTCGTGTTGAACGCCACCAGCGTGAATGCGTTGAACTGCGGTGTCGACACCACCTTCAATTTGCCTTTGCCTTCGAGCGACAGCACATCGTTGGCCGATAAATCGATCGAGATATCGGCGTCACCCTTCTCGATCAAGCTCGCGCGTGTTGCCGCCTCCGGTACGGTTTGCATGATGACGCGCTTGAAAGCAGCTGGTTTGCCATCGGCGCCACTCTTCCAGTCTTCATTCCGCCTGATGACAGCTTGCTCGCCCGGCTTATAGGTTTCGATCGTATACGCACCACTGGCCGCCGTGTTGTCTTTCAGCCACGTTTGCGCCCACGGATCGTCGGCCGTCGCCTTGCTCTTTGCCAATTTGCTGTTGATCATTATGGCGTAGACGGTTGCGAGATTCGGTAGCGCAAATCGATCAGGTTTTTCCAGCGTGACTTCGAAGGTCAGCGGGTCGATGACCTTGAACTGATCCGGCTTCGTCAGCGAGCCCGTCGCGAGCTGGGATGCCGCGAGTGACTTCGAGGATACGTGCCGGTCGAGCGACCATTTGACGTCGTCCGCAGTAATCGGTGTGCCGTCGTGGAACTTGGCATCCTCCCTCAGCTTGAACCTGATTTTCAATCCGTCGGGCGACACAGTGAAGCTCTCGGCCAGCTCACCCCGGAGTTGGTCATAGTCGAAGACGAACCCATTGCCTTGCGGCTTGCGCGCGAAAGTGACCAAGCGGTCATATACATTCATCGACAGACCGAAAGCTTCACGCGTCGAGCCCGGCATCGTGGGGTCAAGTGTATTGATGGAGTTGCCGGTCACCTGGCGCAGGGTTTCGGCGCGCGTTTGAGCGCTCGTCTGATGCGGAGTCATTATGGAAGCCCATGCAAGCGCCACACCGGCGTAAGCAAATGAGCGCAGCCGTGTAACTTTCAGCATGAAAAACTCTCTCAGCAGATGATAGGAAGTGAGAGCCTACCCCATGCTGAAAAGTTGCCAAAGCGGAATGCATGGGTCGGCAGGTAGCTCTCAGAGGTGCAAGAACTGTGGCTGGTCGACCGCGGCTGCTGTGGCACATCGGTCCCAGTCGCTGCCACAGCTCGGCCACAAACAAAAAAAGCCGCTCCCGCGCTAGGGCTAAGCCGCGAATTCTGTTAATTGATTCGGTAGCCTAGTTGCGGTTGTTGAGCGAATCGTTTGGGGCCGAAGTAGGGCATCGGCTTGAAGTGATTTTTTCGATTAACCGTCGCACAGCGGCAACGAAAGCGTAGTTCCTCGCGTTCTAACGTACGTGTTGGAGCGGTAGTGGTTAAAAAAAGTCGAAGGTTCAGACTTTTTAAAGTCAAGATCAGGGTTTGTTAACTTCTGACCCCTAAATTCCTAACAACGGCTTAGCAAAAGTATCAGTGCGTGCTCTTTAAACACTGGGGCAGCAGCCTTCCAGCAGGCTGGGGACGAGAGGCAGACTATGAGAGTCCTTCTGATCGAGGATGATAGTGCGACGGCGCAAAGCATCGAATTGATGCTGCAGTCCGAAGGTTTCAACGTTTACACGACAGATCTTGGCGAGGAAGGCGTCGACCTTGGCAAGCTCTACGACTACGATATCATTCTCTTAGACATCAATCTGCCCGATATGAGCGGATATGAAGTCTTGAAGACTTTGCGGGTCAGCAAAGTTTCGACGCCAATCCTTATTCTCTCAGGCCTCGCTGGCATCGACGATAAGGTTCGCGGTCTCGGATTCGGAGCCGACGACTATATGACCAAACCTTTCCACAAAGATGAACTCGTCGCACGCATCCAGGCGATCGTTCGGCGGTCGAAAGGGCATGCTCAATCAGTTATCGATACTGGCGAGCTTCGCGTCAACCTCGACACCAAGACCGTCGAAGTCAACGGCTCCCGTGTTCATCTGACGGGTAAAGAGTACCAGATGCTCGAGTTGCTATCGCTGCGTAAAGGCACGACCTTGACCAAGGAAATGTTCCTCAATCACCTTTACGGTGGCATGGACGAACCTGAACTCAAAATCATCGATGTCTTTATTTGCAAACTTCGCAAGAAGCTGCAAACGGCGACCGGCGGCAAGCATTACATCGAAACCGTTTGGGGACGCGGCTATGTGCTTCGCGATCCCGGCCACGAAGGCACTGTTGCTGCCTAATAACAGATGCGGCACAACACTTGGATAACAAGCGGGGTCCTTTCGGATCCCGCTTTTTTTTAAAGCGTCGATATTCTGTAGCGAAACTGTACAATCAATTTTGCGTCATGTTGTGAGAACCAGTCAATTTCGTGTACTTGTTGGATCATCGGTAATGTCTCGTATTTAGTCCTCGCCTGAAGTGCTTCAGCCGGCCGCAAAACCGTTTGTTCTGAACTTTCTCCGAATTTGGAGGCCTTAGTGGGCCAGAAATTTAAGTTAGCGGTGATTGATGATCATTCGCTCGTGCGTCGCGGTATTGTAGAAACGCTGGCGGAAGATGCCGATTTCGAGATTGTCGCGCTCGGAGGCACAGCTGCTGATGCAATCAAAGCGATGGAAGAGGCCACACCTGACGTAATCCTGATCGATGCGATGATGCCTGGTGGTGGGATTGAGGCCACTCGTCGAATTTGCGATCGTTGGCCAAGCGCAAAGATCATTGTTCTGTCGGTCTGTGAGGATTACGAGACCGTCCAAGGCGCCTTGAAAGCCGGAGCGCGCGGCTACATCAGCAAGAGCGTCATCGCTGGCGATTTGGTCGACGCGGTGCGTAAGGTCGCGGGCGGCGGCAGTTACGTCAGCCCTGAACTTGCTGCGCGATTATTAATGGGCGCAGGTCGTGCTTATCATTCCGGCACCGCGGATCGTCGCGAGCTGCAGCATGGTTTAACTTTGCGAGAGCAGCAACTGCTTCACCTGGTTGGGCAAGGGCATAGCAATCAGGAAATCGCACTCAATCTCGGTCTCGCCGAGAACACGGTAAAACATCAGATGTCGCCATTATTTAAAAAGCTTGGAGTGCGCAATCGGACAGAAGCAGCGCTTCTTGCCGGCAAATTGGTGCAGGCTGCAAATTGAAATTCACCTGAGAATTCATATTCTGAATACGCCTCTTGAGAGAACCGAAATCATTCGGAAGGGTCATCGTTATGGCTTCAGCGTTGGTAATCGACAACCGCCAGGCCCAGTCGCCACAGCGACGTGCCCTGCTAATTATGGTCGCGAAAATAGCATTCATAATCTTTACCGTCGAAGCGCTAATCATGTTGATGATTTCTGGATTTGATCTGGAAGGCTTATTGGATTCGACCAGCCTCACAATCGTTGCAACTCCTCTGATTTACCTTTGGGTCGTGCGGCCATTTGCAAATGCGGCACGGACGGCGAGCGCCAGTCTGACGGATCAGCTTTCGGAAACGCAGCGTCTGCTCGAACAGAACGAAAAACTTCGGACGGCTCTACAACAATTCAGTGAGAACACCGCTCAAATCCACGAGCGGGTTCTTGAAAAGATCGGTGCAGATCTGCACGATGGACCGGCACAGCTCCTCACGTACACTTTGTTGAAACTCAATCGCGTATTCCCGATCGTAGAACGTTCCGGCGAGAAGAAAAGTATCGACGATTTTAAAAGCTTGAACGAGGTGCTGGGACAAACGCTGCGCGAGGTGCGCGAGATTTCGACCGGTCTTTCCTTGCCTGAATTGAGCGCCGCTTCGATCGCCGATGCTATTCATCTGGCGGTACGCCGGCATCAAGAGTTTACCGGCAGCAAGGTGGCGGTCCAATGCGAAAATCTGCCCGAGAATACCACTTTGTCACAAAAGATTTGCGCTTATCGCATTGTTCAGGAGGGGTTGTCGAACGCGTTCAAGCACGCTCAAGATACAGCTCCTAGTGTCTCGGTCCGCCATGAAGCTGAACTTGAAATCAGCGTGCAGGATGGTGGCTGCGGTTTTGATCCCGAGACAGTGCCCGACAAAAGCCTGGGCCTGAATGGCATGCGCGCCCGGGTTCAAGCCTTGGGCGGAAAATTCGAAATCATCAGTAGCGTTGGCGCTGGCACGAAGGTCTCAGCTTACCTGCGCGTTCAACCTACGCCAGTGGATCGCTCCGTGTAATGGCCGATAAATCCAGACTTGCGATTGTTGATGATCATCCTTTGGTTCGCCGGGGAATGGTCGAGACGCTGGAAGATGAGCCAGATTTCGAAGTCGTTGCGCAGGGCGTATCGGCAGACGATGCCGTTCGCATTGCTGCACAAGAAAAACCCCATCTCATGTTTCTCGACGTCAACATGCCAGGCGGTGGCGTCGTCGCCGCAGCGCGGATACGGACGCTTGCGCCGCGTGTGATAATTGCGATGTTCTCATTCCGGCAGGATTTGGCGATCGTCCGCGCGTGCCTCGCCGCCGGCGTCAATGGTTACATTGTGAAGGGTATTCCAGGCAGTGAGCTCATAGCCCTTAGCCGAAAGTTATTGGCTGGAGAGCAATGGCTCGATCCCGAATTGGTACGCAGATTAGCGCTCGAACAGGCCGAACCCGAGTGAGCGCCGCAAGCCTGAAGCTCCCGACTTTGCCGCGCTTCCGCTTCGATCAATGCGTTAAAATCTTTGACAAAAACAGCTGTGTGCGTTCGTTGCGGGAGGTGCCGAAAAAGGCGTCTTTTGACGCATCTTCGACGATCGAGCCCTGATCCATGAACACGACGCGATGGGCAACGCGGCGGGCAAAACCCATCTCGTGGGTGACGACCGCCATCGTCATGCCCTCGAGCGCGAGCTTGACCATGACGTCGAGCACTTCGGTGATCATTTCGGGATCGAGCGCCGAGGTCGGCTCGTCGAACAGCATCGCGATCGGGTCCATCGCGAGTGCGCGTGCAATCGCCACGCGCTGCTGTTGACCACCCGAGAGTTGCGCCGGGAATTTGTCCGCCTGTTCGGCAAGTCCCATGCGGGTCAGTAACTCGTGCGACTTCGCGCGCGCCTCCTCACGTTGCCGACCGAGCACCTTTTGTTGGGCTAACACGATGTTGTCTGCTGCCGTCATGTGCGGAAACAGTTCGAAATTCTGGAACACCATACCAATACGCGAGCGCAACTTCGGCAAGTCGGTGCTGGGTGCGCCAACCGAAATCCCATCGACGGTAATCTCACCCTCGGTGAATGGCTCGAGGCCGTTGACGCATTTGATCAGCGTACTCTTGCCCGATCCCGACGGGCCGCAGATCACCACCACCTCGCCCTTGGCGATCTTCATCGAGCAGTCGTTCAAAACCTGAAATTTAGCGTACCATTTACTGACGTTTTTGATGTCGATCAAAGCGCGTACCTCCGGCGCAGGCGGTTGACGAGCCGCGAGGCACTGAAACAGATCACCAGGAAAACCAGGGCGACGAAAAGGTAAAGCTCGGTCGGGCGGTTGTCGCGGCCAGCCACGATCTCGGCCGAGGTCAAGAAGTCGCGCAACCCCACCACGTAAACGAGGGAGGTATCCTGCAGCATGACAATCGATTGCGTCAGCAGCACCGGGATCATGTTGCGGATCGCCTGCGGCAGCACGACGTAGCGCATCGCCTGCAGGCGGGTCAGCCCAAGGGCCAGAGCAGCCGAAATCTGTCCGCGCTTCACGCTTGAAATGCCGGCCCGGATGATCTCCGAATAGTACGCCGCCTCGAACATGATGAAGGCGATCAGCACGGAATAGAAGCCGCTCACCGGACGCCCGATCAGCTTAGGCACCAGGGTGTAGAACCAGAAGATGACGAGGATCAACGGCATCGAGCGCAGGAAGTTCACATAGGCCGCAACGAACCACTCGAGCGGCTTGATGCCGGACAGCCGGGCGACCGCTAAAATGAGGCCAAGAAAGATCCCGCCCACCACCGCATAGGCGGTTAGCTGGAACGTCAGCAGCAACCCGTTCCACAAGAACGGCGCGTTTCTCACGATCACATCGAAGTCGAAGCCGGAGAACATCTATTGTGCCCCCACCGTGATGGCGCCGACGATGCGTGTACGCTTTTCGACCGCTCGCATGATCACGATGACGAGGCCGGTAACGAGGCAGTAAAGCGCGGTCGCAATCGTGAACGCCTCGAAGGCGGCGAACGTGTACTCCTCGATCTGGCGCGACTGCGATGTCAGCTCCAACACGCCGATCGTCAGTGCCAGGGACGAGTTCTTGAACACGCCAAGGAAATCGCTGGTCAACGGCGGGATGATGGTGCGGTAGGCGACCGGGATTAGCACGTAGCGGTAGACTTGAGCGGGGGTCAGCCCCATCGCCAGTCCGGCATTGCGTTGGCCGCGCGGGATCGCCTCGATGCCAGAGCGCACCTGTTCAGCAACGCGCGACGCCGTGTAGAGGCCAAGGCACATCACCGCCGTGATGAATTGCGGATAGGGCATGTCGCGTTTGATCCAGCGGCCCCACTCCGCCGGCAGCAGCTCCGGTATCACAAAATACCAGACGAACATCTGCACCAGTAGCGGAATATTGCGGAAGATCTCGACATAGGTGGTGGCGGCAAAACGCAACAAGCGGTTATCGACGGTGCGCAGAATGCCGATGATCGAGCCGAGCGGGAACGCGATCGCCCACGCCAGTACGGCGATCAAAATCGTGTTGCCAAAACCGGAAATGATCCAGCCGAAATACGGCTCCTTCAGCAGGATTGGCCAGTTCCAGTTATAACTTCCCATGCCCCAAATTCCGATCGGCAGCTCGGTTCGTGTTTCTCCTCCCCCCTTCAGGGGGAGGAAGACGCGGCTCGTTTTTGCACTTTCGCAAAAAATGTATTTGCCGCGTCAGGGGGGGGGCCCACACCGGCCCTTCCCCTCGAGGCGAGGTGAGGGAAAAACGCGTGCCCTCATGCGGCCCCGCCGTCATGGGGCAATTACTTCAATCCGGCAGCGCGATCAGGTCGAAGTTCTCTCTTAGCCGCTCGCTCAACGGATAGTTGATCTTCGTTGGGCCGGGCTCGAACCACTTCTTGTAGATTGCCATCATCTCGCCGGTCTGGATGAGCTTGGCGATGGTCTTGTTACCGATCAGGCGCCAATCATCATTGTTACGCGGGATCATCATGCCGTAGGGGTCGTAGGAGAAATACGGGCCGACAACTTCCCATTCGTCCGGGTTTTTCGA
>JANLXZ010000344.1:0-1916 GCA_031365375.1 Hyphomicrobiaceae bacterium
CCGTTGCCGCCGAAGCCGCAGCCCGCGCCAAGCTCCTGCTCGGCACCGCCAGTGCGGCGCGCGATCAGGCGAAGGCAACGGCTGATAAAACGGAAGCGGAGTCACGTCTGGCCATCGCAAAAACACAACAGGCCAAGGCAATCGCCGGGCCGTCTATCGAACGAAAGCACCAAGAGGCGCTCAAAGACCTTTCCGGCGTGGCCCTCTACATCGGCTTGCCGATCCCGAAACCGCTTCGCTTCGATCCAAAAAATCCCAACGGCTGAAGAACTGCCGTCCCTGATCCAAATTTAAGCGTGGATAGCGCAAAATGAGCCAGGCACCCAAACCGCCCACTGGTTTTGAAGCTCTCGCCGCGGCGCTCCGCACCCGCACGGCTATATGTTTATCCATTGCGTTCGCCGGACTCGAATTTCTGAATGCAGGAGTACTTCCTGCGACGCTCAATACGTTCAAAGCCCGCACCACAGACGCCAAAGCGATCACCGAGCAGGCCAAGGGCGACCTTGCCAAGTCGTTACGCGACAGCGAGGCAGCGTTTGCGACGGAGGATGCCCGCACTAAAACCGAAATTGCGCGTCAGGCCGAGCGTTATCGGCAAGCCGAAGCACGCAAACAAGATAAGCTTGCGAAGATCATGCGCGAGATGGCGGTCAACTCACCCGAACTGAAGGCTGCCGAAACAGAAATCAAACGGCAGACGGCCATCATCGACAACGAAAAGGCCCACCATGAACAAAGCCGTGCCAGGGCTGACGCTACGAGAACCGCCGCGGAAGCAGAAGGCCGCAGCATCGAAGCCAGTGTCGTGACAGCCAACACACGCGCGGCCTTCATCAAGGAGCGCACCGAAGCAATCGGCGACTGCTATCAGCGCTTCACTCTCAATATGCCGTCCGGCGATATGGTGCTTTTTTCGATGAGCATGACACGGCCCAACGCGCTGACCACGGATGGAGGTAGCTCGCGACGTGAAGCCTTTGCACGCGTTCGCCAAGAATGCGTGCCAGAAAACGACACGCCGACGGCACAAATTTATCCACTAGGTCGCCACTAAATCGGTCAGAAATGGATCGAACCGCAAAAGAACTCGGTCGAACGTTGATATAAGGCGCGATTACTTTTTTTCTTTTCATAAGCCCCAAAGATTCAATATCACTGTGATGTTAAACAGTTAGAATCTTAGTTAGATAAGTTACGCCTGTGGATATGTCTCACAACCCCCTGCCCCAATTGATCTATTTTGGGAGCTGCGTCGCCAAATGTACGGAGTTTGGTCGGCATAGGTACGAAGTGCGGTTGCTGGATGTACGAAGATTGGGCGGCAAAGGTACGAAGTGGTCGCCGAATGTACGAAGTAGTTGGTGAAAGCACGAATAAGTCCCTGATAGTACGAAGCGGTCGTTGATAGTACGAATCCCAGAAAGCTTGCCCCGGTCGGCGAATGTACGAAGTCACTCCCCTGCTCGGTCCTGACCGCCCCAGAGTCGGGGATAGTACGAAACGGTCGTTCATAGAACGAATCACTTGCAACGTCGGCCGATGATGGCAGCATCGGTTTATGTCGTCGCCCCTGCTCCCCGAACGCCATCCCGTTCGTGATTTCTTCGTTCTCGATGTTCTCGATGTGACGCCGCGATCGGATATCGCCTCCATGGCGCATCCGATCTTCTCGCTCTCGACCAAGCCTGAGACGCGCATCCTGCGTTACAAGCAGGAGGATATGATCGTTGAGATCCATCCTTCCACCAAGGGCTTGGCGACGATCTACGACAAGGACGTGCTGATCTACTGCATTTCCAAACTCATGCACCGCAAGAACAACGGCGAGGCCATTGGCCCGGTGGTGCGCATCACCACCCATGACCTCCTTGTCTCGACCAATCGCAACACCGGCGGCATCAGTTACGAGCGGC
>JANLXZ010000349.1:0-1802 GCA_031365375.1 Hyphomicrobiaceae bacterium
TATCCTGATTGGATTGGATCAGCGCATTGAGCTCTACCTGCAGCGGTTCGATTTCAGCCGGCAGCCGGCTATCGAGCTTGGCAGCAGTGCCCGAACGAATGGCGGCGAGACCGTTTTCAATACGGCGCAGCGGCGAGAGGCCAAAGCGCACTTGATACAGCGTCACCGCTACGAGCCCAGATCCGACCAGCGTCAAAGCGATCGCTAGCCGATTGCGAAACTTAGCAACCGTGTCCTCGAGCCAATCAAGCGGGCCAGCGACGATGATGGAATATTCGGGCTTCTGAGGGTCGTGTCCCGGCGTATCGATGACTTCCAAAATGCGGATCGTTTCGCCGGTCGGACCGGGTACGTTCATCCACCGGGTGCCGGTGGTATCGGTCGGGAATTTTTTGTCGTAAGGGGACGCCAACGTTTCTGTCGCAAGCGAAGGCGACACGAGTTTGCGGCCCGTGCCCTCGACGATGGGCTTGATTTGCCAATACCAGCCCGAGTGCGTGACCTCGAACAACGGTTCGTAAAGGTTCTGTGGCACGACCGGCTCTTCACCGGTGGTGTTCATGCTGTCGACGGTAACGGCCGTCAGAAGCTTCTTCAGCTGAGCATCGAAACTGAGCTGCACATCGTCGCTATACAGCGAATAAATGAGGTAACCCGCGATCGGTAACACCAGCATCGTCCAGGCCGCCGATGTCGCAAACAACCGGAACGCCAGTGAGTTAAGCCGCATCCGTTTCCTGGCTCAACCGATAGCCCAGACCGCGCACCGTTTGAATGACATCAACCGGGATTTTCTTGCGCAACCGGCCGATGAAAACTTCAATGGTGTTGCTGTCACGGTCGAAATCTTGATCGTAGAGATGCTCGACCAGCTCGGTGCGCGAGACGACGCGGCCGTTGTGATGCATCAGATAAGCGAGCAAGCGGAATTCATGCGAAGTGAGTTTCACCTGCGCGCCGTTGCAAGTAACGCGCGCCGACTTGGTATCGAGCCGAAGCGGACCACATTCGATTTCAGCCTTGGCATGGCCGGAAGCGCGCCGCACTTGCGCCCGGACGCGCGCCAGCAATTCTTCCATATGGAAGGGTTTGGCGATGTAGTCGTCGGCACCAGCGTCCATGCCGCTGACCTTGTCGCTCCAGCGGTCACGCGCCGTCAGAATGATGACGGGCATATTGCGCTCGGAACGACGCCATTGTTCGAGGATTGAAATGCCGTCCATCTTCGGCAGGCCGATATCGAGGATGACAACATCGTAGGGTTCGGTGTCACCGAGAAAATACCCCTCCTCCCCGTCAGTCGCCATATCGACTGCATAACCAGCATCGAGCAGCGCTGCGACGAGCTGCCGGTTCAAGTCTTTGTCATCTTCGACAACAAGTGCGCGCACGTGATTGGCCCGTCCCAGAATTATATCCCAGTTGTCCCTTATACCGGGGCAATGGGGCGAAGTTCTAGCGCTTGATTGCGGAAGGAACAGGGTTTTGACGGGGTGAGAGGGCATAATTTTGGGCATCAACCACGATATTCTGCAGCCGACCGGCCGGATTGCGAATGACAAGCCGATAAACAAAACCGTCTTTTTCACGGCAGAGCGTGGTTTTAACGATTTTGCCCGGTATCGCACCGGCGTGAGCAGCCGCTACCTGCCCAACGGTCAGCAAATGTTCTTTCTCTACAATCTGGACCGCCGTACTCCAGTCGGCCACGCAATCGGGGCCCGCTATTGTCGGCTTAACCGCGTTAGCTGCCGACAGCACAGCTGCGGCGGCGAGAAGGAGTGCTCGGAGCATGTCGTGGA
>JANLXZ010000366.1:0-3512 GCA_031365375.1 Hyphomicrobiaceae bacterium
CGCGCCCGACGTTGCCCGGGCCAGGGCGCTGTATCAGAGCGCCCTTTCAAAGGGTGAGAGCAAAGCTCGCCAACGCCTTGAGGCCTTGGATTAAACTACATTAGCTGTGTATGACCACGGCGCCATCACAGGCAGTCCCCCGTCTACCGTTTATTGTCCGAACGTCGATTCTGGATCGTTCGGGCCGGGGAGCCTTCTACCGTCATGCGACTTGCAAGTTACAACGTCGAGAACCTGTTCTCGCGTGCTCGGGCGCTCAATCTCGATTCTTGGGCTGAGGGCCGGAAAATCCTCGAGATGTATGCCGAGCTCAACAACCTCTTCGAAGAGGCTATTTATTCTGACGAGATAAAGGCGCGGATGCTGGTCATCCTGAAGGCGCTGAGCATCGACAAGAAGAATGACAGCAAGTACGTGGTGCTGCGCGAATCGCGCGGCCAGTTCGTTTCGTACACGATGATGGGCGGCACCAAGATCAAGGCCAACGGCCGCGGCGACTGGGTCGGTTGGCTGGAACTCAAGACCGAGCTTATCAACGAGGCTGCAACCCGAAATTCGGCGCAAGTCGTTCGCGATGTGAAGCCGGATGTGATCGGCCTGGTGGAAGTGGAGGATCGCAATGCCCTCATGCAGTTTTCCAATGTTCTGATGCCCAGCGTCAGCGCGACACCGTTCGACCAGGTGATGCTGATCGACGGTAACGACGATCGCGGCATCGACGTCGGGCTGATGGCCCGCAACGGTTTCCAGATCGGTTGGATGCGAAGTCACGTTGATGACACGGACGATCGCGGCGGACGCGTATTCAGTCGTGATTGTCCGGAATTCTCGATCTGGGCTCCGTCAGGTGCGGTAATCTGGGTGTTGGTCAACCACTTCAAGAGCAAGGGCTACGGCACGCAGGACGCGTCAAACGCCCGCCGCTGGCGCCAAGCCGAGGAAGTGCGCCGGATCTACGAACGTCTGAAGAGCGAAGGCGCGACGTACATCGCCGTGATCGGCGATCTGAACGACACGCCGGATAGTGAACCGATGGCGCCGCTGATCAAATCGTCCGATTTGAAGGATATCTCCGACCACCCGTCCTTCATCGGCGACAACCACCCCGGCACCTACCAGAATGGGACCGAGAAAGATAAGATCGATTACATCCTGCTGTCGCCTTCCCTTTATGCGCGCATGCAGCAAGGTGGCACCTGGCGCCGCGGTGTTTGGGGCAAGAACAAGAAACCGCTTTGGGAAGTTTATCCGGAGATGACGACGAGCTATCAGGCAGCCTCCGATCACGCCGCGCTGTGGTGTGATTTGGATGTGTGAAAATCCTGGATCTGATACTGTTGGGTCCGGATAAAGAGCCCGAGGATCCGATCATGAGTAGCGACGCCGCCGAGCAAAAAATCTATCGCGGTCTGAAGGACATTTATTTCGAGCGCTCCGATTGCACGCGGATCGATGGCAAAGCGGGCGAGCTCAGCTATCGCGGCTACTCGATCCACGATCTTGCCGAACATTCGACGTTTGAAGAAACGGCGTATCTGTTGCTGCACGGCGCACTTCCGACTGCCCGCGAGTTGGGCGCTTTCGATGCGGCGTTGAAGTCGGCGCGGCAATTACCGGCCCCTGTTCTCGACATCATCGCGGCCGTGAAGATGGCACACCCCATGGACGTGCTGCGCACCGCGGTGTCGGCGCTCGCAGCGTTTGATCCAGCTGTTGCCGACAACAGCCGCGAGGCAACGCTCGCCAAGGCAGTGCGTCTGACAGCGCAAGTGCCGATGATCGTCGCAGCGCACGCACGTATTCGCGGTGGTGAAACTCCGCTGGCCGCGGATCCAACATTGGCTCACGCGGCGAATTTCCTCTGGCTCATCAAAGGTCAGAAGCCCTCGGCCGATGCCGCCAAACTGCTCGATACCGATTTCGTGCTGCACGCCGAACACGGCTCGAACGCGTCGTCATTCGCCGCCCGCGTCGTCATCGGCACCGACGCCAACCTGCACGCGGCGATAACGGCTGCAATAGCCACTCTGTCCGGCCCAGCGCATGGCGGCGCCGCCGAGGACGTGATGCAAATGGCGACCGAGATCGGCAGCCCGGAAAACGTCAAAGAGTTCGTCAAGCGCAAGCGGGCCGCGAAGGAAGCAATCACCGGGTTCGGCCACCGCGTCTATCGCACCGAGGATCCGCGCGCGCGCCACATGCGGGAGGGCGTGAAGAAATTATCCGCCGAGATGGGCGAGCCGAAGTGGTACGCGATCCTGCAAGGCGTCGTCGAAGAGATGAAGCCATACGCGCGCCACGGCGTAAACGTGAACGTCGATTTCTATTCTGGCGTCATCTACTACCTGCACGGCATCCCGAAGGAATTGTTCGTGCCGATTTTCGGCATCGGCCGCGTGCCCGGCTGGATTGTGCAGGTCCTCGAGCAGCAGGCCAATAACATCCTGATCAGGCCGTTGACGTTGTATTCCGGGCCCGAGATGCGCCCGTACGTTCCGATTGAACAACGGGGATGAGGGTGGTTTCGTCGGTGTTTCGCCGCTAGCTGGACGCAGGTTGGTGTCGAGCCTGCTTGCGAGACCCAACATCCACGATAGATTCCCGACTAAATCGCCCGGCGCCATCAATCGCATCGGTTATCGCTGAGATTTACGGTGCCGCAACCTCGGCACCGGAAAATGACGACCGAAGGGTCCCGGGGACAAGCCCCGGGATGACAGTCGCGAAGAGGATCAAGCTGCCTTCGCGCGGTTCTTGGCGAGCCAGCCTTCGACCAGCGCGACGGTGTCGTCGATGGCTTGCAACTTCATGCCTTTTTGAGCAGCGATGCTCTGCACCAGGAGATCGACGCGTTCGATGTTAGGCGCACCGGCTGCAAGAGCGCGCGCGGCCGAAGAAGGACTACCCAGCGACATGGCGGCGTTGGCATATTTCTCAAACGGCACCATGTCAGCAGGCGACGCGCCGAGCGAGACGCACAGCTTAACGACCCACTCGTAGACGGCGCGCGTTTCCTCGATGTTCGAGTGGACCGCGTCCTGAATGGGCCGCATCTCATCCTTCTGCACGCAGCGGTAGTTGCCGGCGAGCAGCATCGCCCATTTGGCAAGCGGCACGAATACCGAGTCGTGTACCTTGAGCTTGACCGGCAATTCGAGCATCACGCCATCGCCAGCATCGTAGCGCGCGGCATCGACGTCGTTCTGCAGCTGGGTGAGGATCGCGGTATGCGCGTCTGACGGGAAGCGTGCCGATTTGAAGTTGGTCGGCAGGCGCACCTGAAGCACGTTGGTCTTCTCTTCCGGCGGCCGGAACGCCTGCGGATCGGGGCTGCACAACGTCATGAAGTTCGGGTCGAAGCTGTCCCACACAGTTGGGTCGGCGAAGCAGTTCCGCAACTTCGAGACATCGAGACCCGGGATGCGCGCCAGGCAGGGGAGCGGCGGCATATTCATGATCGACATGCACGGCACCTTGGCGAGCGCGACCTTATCGAGCAGCTGGCGAACGCC
>JANLXZ010000414.1:0-7252 GCA_031365375.1 Hyphomicrobiaceae bacterium
CAGCGTAACGTCGACATCGGCGTGATCTCGCTCGACGATTGTTTCGCCTACGGCTTCTCCGGCGTTCTGGTGCGCGGCTCGGGCGCGGCTTGGGATCTGCGCAAGTCGCAGCCCTACGAGTGCTACGCGGAGTTCGATTTCGATATTCCGATCGGCAAAAACGGCGATTGCTACGATCGCTACCTGATCCGCATGCAGGAGATGCGCGAGTCGGCCAAGATCATGCGTCAGGCCTGCGCTAAGCTCATGTCGGATACTGGTCGCGGACCGGTCATGTCGGCCAACAAGAAGGTCGTGCCACCCAAGCGCGCCGAGATGAAACGCTCGATGGAGGCGCTGATCCACCACTTCAAGCTCTACACCGAGGGCTTCCATGTGCCCGCCGGCGAAGTATACACCTGCGTCGAAGCACCCAAGGGCGAGTTCGGCGTGTACCTCGTGTCGGACGGCTCGAACAAACCCTATCGCTGTAAGATCCGCGCGCCCGGCTTCCCCCACCTAGCCGCCATGGACTTCATGAACCGTGGCCATATGCTCGCCGACGTCAGCGCGATTTTGGGCAGCCTCGACATTGTGTTCGGAGAAATTGATCGGTAGACAGAGCGATGGCGACCGTCACTCGGCCGCAATCTTCTCCTCGCCGCGTTCCTTCGCCAGGAACCCGCCGCTTTGGCGCGCCCACAAGTCCGCATACAGTCCACCGCGCGCCAGCAGCTCCGCGTGATTGCCATCCTCAACGACGCGTCCCTTGTCGAGGATGATCAGCCGATCCATGGCCGCGATCGTCGACAGCCGATGCGCAATCGCGATGACGGTTTTACCGGCCATGAGATTCTGAAACTGATCCTGGATTGCGGCTTCAACTTCGCTGTCGAGGGCGCTCGTCGCTTCATCTAAGATCAGGATCGGTGCGTCCTTTAGCAACACGCGCGCAATCGCGATCCGCTGGCGTTGGCCGCCGGACAACTTCACGCCGCGTTCGCCGACATGCGCGGCATAACCCTTGCGCCCTCTCTGATCCTCGAGACCCTGGATGTATTCATGCGCCTGAGCCCGCTTGGCCGCGGAAATCGCGGCCGCTTCGCTAGCGTCCGGTCGACCATACAAGATGTTGTCGAGCACCGAGCGATGCAGCAGCGAGGTATCCTGCGTGACCATGCCGATGTTCGCGCGCAGCGTATCCTGCGCGACGCCGGCGATATCCTGTCCGTCGATGAGAATGCGACCGCCTTCGAGATCGTAGAACCGCAGCAACAGGTTCACCATCGTCGATTTGCCGGCTCCCGAACGTCCGACGAGACCAACTTTTTGACCGGGCTTGATCACCAGCGACATGTTCTCGATTATGCTGCCGCGCGTGCTTTCGAGACGCTGCACGCGACCGTAGTGGAATGCCACCTTCTCGAAGCGGATCTCGCCCTTCGGCACGATGAGTGCCGGTGCTTGCGGCCTATCGAGCACGTCGAGCGGGCGCGAGATCGCCATCATGCTTTCCTGCACGACGCCGATACTGTCGAAGATGCTGGCAAGGGTCCACATGAACCAGCCCGACATGTTCATCAACCGGATGATGAGACCGGTGACGAGGGCGATCGCGCCGATGGTAACGAGCCCCTTCGACCACAGCCAAATCGCGAGCCATGTGGTGCCAACAAGCACGATGCCGTTCAAGATCCACAGCACGACTTCCATGCTGGAATTGAGCCGCAACTGCTGCTTGTAGCGATCGAGGAACTCCGTAAAGGCACCACGTGCGTACTCGTCCTCGCGCTCGGTGTGCGCGAACAGCTTCACGGTCGCCATGTTGGTGTAGCTGTCGACGATGCGGCCGGTCAGCATCGAGCGCGCTTCCGACATCTCGGCCGAGCGCTTCTCGATGCGCGGCACAAAGTATGTCAGCGCGGCGATGTAGCCAGCGAGCCAGATTATCAGGGGGATCGCAAGTCGCCAGTCGGCCTGGAGGAACAGCACTAGCGCGCCGATCCAATGGACGACGACCCAGACGACAACGTCGCAAACATTGGCTGCAACGTCGCGCACGGCGGGGCCGACTTGGATCACGCGGGTTGCCACGCGCCCGGCGAAGTCATTCTGAAAGAAGCCCAGGCTCTGGCGCAGCACGTAGCGATGCGCGAGCCATCGCGTGCGGATATTGACCGGCCCCTGGATCATCTGCTGCTTCAACAGATCCGCGACCGCCGACATGATTGGACGCAGAATGAGCGCCAGCACCGTCATGAAGATCAGCTCGCCAGCGTGATCGGCGAAGAAAGTCTCCGGCGATTTGGCATCTTTCATCAAATCGACGATGCGGGCGACGAACGCCATCACCGCGACCTCTAGACCTGCTAGAACAAGCGTTGCCATGGTGAGCAGCGCAAACGCCCACCACACCGGGCCGAGGTAGTGCCAGAAGAACGGCACCAGCTTATCCGGTGGCCGGGTGATCGGCTCATTGCGCGCGAACGGATCAATGCGCGTTTCAAACCAGATAAAGATACGTTCGAGCATGAGATTGACCTTAATGCTTTCTAGCGCTGCCGTCTCGCTGGCTGTGGCTCGCCTGAACATCGATCGTGCTCAATGCAGACGGCAAAACGGGCGCGATCTCCACTTGGCTGGCGGAGGCACCGGATCGGTATTTGTTCAATGATGATGCGTCGACTACGCTTGGAACACGACGAAACCATGACCGAAGAATTGACCGATGAAACCTGACCTTGCCTCCTTCACGCCGATTGACGCGGCCACCGTCGAAGCCAACAAGACTGCCGCCCGCGCCTGGTTTGAACGCTTACGTGACGACATCGTTGCAGCCATCGAACAGGTCGAGGACGATTTGCCGGCCACCGCCGAGGATGGTGCAAATGCGCCCGGCCGCTTCGTGCGCACGCCTTGGGAGCGCACCGACCATTCGGGTGCGAAAGGCGGCGGAGGCGTGATGAGCATGATGGCTGGCCGCGTGTTCGAAAAGGTCGGCGTGCATACTTCCAGCGTGCACGGCGAATTCGCGCCGGAGTTCCGCAAGCAAATCCCGGGCGCCGACGAAGATCCGCGGTTTTGGGCTTCGGGGATCTCGCTGATTGCTCACCCGTGGAATCCCAACGTACCGGCGGTGCACATGAACACGCGCATGGTGGTAACGACGAAGTGGTGGATGGGAGGCGGCGCGGACCTGACGCCGGTGCTCGATGCACGACGGACGCAAGCCGATTCAGACACGGAAGCTTTTCATGCCGCGATGAAGAAGTCATGCGATGCGCACGCTGTTGCCGACTATGACCGTTACAAAAAATGGTGCGACGAATATTTCTATCTACCGCACCGCAACGAAATGCGCGGCATCGGCGGGATCTTTTACGATTATCTCTCACCGGCCGCCAAAGATGGCGGGTTCAACGCAGCGTTGGCTTTTACGCAGGATGTGGGTCGCGCGTTCCACGAAATTTACCCGGAACTTGTTCGTCGCAATTTTTCCCGGACCTTCACTTCCGCCCAGCGCGAAGAGCAACTGATCCGCCGCGGCCGATATGTCGAGTTCAACCTGCTCTATGATCGCGGGACGATCTTTGGGCTGAAGACCGGCGGCAATGTAGCCTCGATTTTGTCGTCTATGCCGCCCGTGGTGAAGTGGCCGTGAGGGGCTATCGCAATGACCGAAATCACAGATCTTCATAAAAATGGCTGCGCGACGATGCCTACCGCAAAGAGTACGACGCCTTGAACGAGGAGTTCGAGACTGTCTCGCGATGGGTCCCGGGAATCAATGCCGGGATGACACCGGTTGCGGGATCGGCCCCTTCTGCGCACGTCAACCACCGCTGTCATCCCGTGGCTCGTCCACGGGACCCATCGCGCAAGATCCGCGGCCGCAAGCTATGACACTAAGCATCACGTTGCTTGTAAAGTCCCCGACGATTGATTTGCAACCACTCGACGTGTTGCACAATCGATTGACATGAAAGGGTTATGTCTTACTGCAGTCCTGGAGAAGCGTGTTTGGGCAAGTCCTGCAAAACGGTGGGACGGCTACACAAATTTTAAGATTGTGCAACACGAACCATTGGGGTGCGCACATTCCGACATCCACAATGGTGAAACTCTGCAAACAGAATTTGGATCTCGGCGTTGAGTTCTTCGCAATCCCACAAACTGAAACAGCTGGCGACTTACTGATAATTGAATAGTCGGTCTCATCGTATCAACTGCATTGACAACCACACGGAGCCAGGCGCATTACTAGCGTCACGGGACCACAAGCGGCCGTCCCGTTAGGCACCAGCAGCGGTAACGCTGCCTCGCCCAAGCGCCGCGCCATCCCGATCCTCGGAAGGCGCCAGCCATGGGTTCATTTTCAATCTCTCCATCTGATCTCTACAAGCTCATCGGCACTGCCGATGCGCCGCTCATCTACGATGTCTGCAAGTGCGAGGACTACGACACGCTTGCCCGCATGTTGCCCGGCGCGCGTTGGCGCGATCATCAGCGAACCGCTGAATGGATCGGCGAAATAGGTCACGTTCAGAAGGTCATCGTCGTTTGCGTCAAGGGCATGAAAGTCAGCCAGTCGGCAGCCGCTGAACTTCGCCTGCGTGGCGTCGATGCCTCCGTTCTCGAAGGCGGCAATCTCGCCTGGGATACGGCCGGACTGCCGACTGTGCTCAAGACGCGCGGGATCGGCAATCGCGCGGGCAAGGCATCGCGTTGGGTGACCCGCGTGCGCCCGAAGATCGATCGCATTGCGTGCCCGTGGCTGATCAGCCGCTTCATCGATCCGGCCGCGCGCTTCTTCTTCGTCAACCCAGATCAGGTGGCGAACGCGGCAATCGAACTCGATGCGATCCCCTACGATATCGATGGCGTCGAGTTGACCCATCGGGGAGAGACCTGTTCGTTCGACACGATCATCGCCGAGTTTGGACTGAAGGACGCAGCCCTCGACCGGGTCGCTCGCATCGTGCGCGGCGCCGATACTGCTCGCCTAGACTTGGAGCCTGAAGCAGCGGGCCTGCTGGCGATTTCGCTCGGCATCTCGCACATGGCAGGTGCCAATGATGCGATCGCCGTCGAACGCGGGCTTGCCGTGTATGATGCCCTTTATTCATGGGCCCGGTTTGCGGCCGCGGAAACGCACAACTGGCCATCGGCGAAGAAGCCAGCGTGAGGATCGATACGATGGAAACTCAAACGATCGCTGGTACAGCCACGCCGCACCCGACGTTCAACGAGGCGCTCCGCGTCTGGCTAAAGATCGGCTTACTGTCGTTTGGCGGGCCAGCTGGACAAATAGCGCTGATGCATCGAGTGCTCGTCGATGAAAAGAAGTGGATCGACGAGCCGCGCTATTTGTCGGCGCTGAACTTCTGCATGTTGCTGCCCGGCCCGGAAGCGATGCAGTTGGCGACTTATGTCGGCTGGCGGTTGCACGGACTGAAAGGCGGTCTGGCAGCGGGACTGCTGTTCGTATTGCCCGGCGCGTTCGTCATTCTCGCGCTTTCGATGGCATATGCGGCATTCGGCAAATTGCCGATCGCCGAAGCGCTATTCGTCGGCGTGAAGGCTGCCGTGCTGGCGATCGTGGTCGAAGCTTTGCTGCGCGTTGCCAAACGCTCGCTCAAAGGCAACGTCGACTGGATCATTGCGGGCTTGGCTTTCATAGCAATTTTTGCACTGCAAGTGCCATTCCCAATCATCGTGCTGGCGGCCGCATTGTTCGGGTTATGGCGCGGGCTTGGCCTAAAAGCCACTGTGCCAGCGAGCACGATCGCACCTGTGCCTTTCAGCGCGACTATACGTACAGTCGCGATTTGGCTCGCGATATGGATCCTGCCGCTGCTTGGAATAGCGATGATTTTCGGTGGCGATCACGTTTTGGCGAAGCTCGCGCTGTTCTTCTCGAAGCTCGCTGTCGTGACGTTTGGCGGCGCCTATGCAGTGCTCGCTTACATGGCCCAGGACGTGGTCCAAACCTACGGCTGGCTGAAGCCCGGCGAGATGCTCGACGGCTTAGGCCTCGCCGAAACGACGCCCGGTCCGTTAATTCTCGTTACGCAGTTTGTCGGCTATTTGGCGGCGCACCGCCTCGGTGGCGGGTCAGCAGTCGCGATGGGGATCGCCGGTGCGGTCGTGACGCTGTGGGCAACGTTTGCACCCTGCTTCCTCTGGATATTCGCCGGCGCACCTTACTTGGAACGGTTGAACAACGAGCCAAGGCTGAAGTCTGCGTTATCGGCCGTAACTGCAGCCGTCGTCGGTGTGATCCTGAACCTCACAGTGTGGTTTGCACTGAACGTGCTGTTCGCCAAAGTCAGCAACGTCGATGTCGGTCCGCTGCACCTGCAGTTGCCCGAATTAGGCTCGGCGAATTTGCGCACGTTCGCACTTTCAGCACTGGCGTTCGCACTACTGTTCGCACTTCACCGCGGCATCATCACGACACTTGCGATTTGTGGGGGTCTGGCTGTGCTCTGGCACTTCGCCGCGTGACGCTCACAACCAACCCTTTCGACGAAAATAAAGGAACGGGCCAAGCGCAGAAAGCACCATGCAGGCGAGCGCCATCGGGTATCCCCAGATGAACTCCAGCTCGGGTATATGTTTGAAATTCATGCCGTAGATCGATGCAATCAGCGTCGGCGGCATCAGCATCACTGAGGCCACGGTGAATAACTTGATGATCTGGTTTTGCTCGGTCGAAATCATGCCCAACGTTGCATCCAACAGGAAGGCGATACGCTGTGACAAGAACCTCATGTGCTCCATGAGCGAATTGACGTCGCGGTGGGCAACCTCGATACGCGTATGAATTCTCGCATCGTCTTTACGCTCTCTCACGGCATTCAAGAAATAAGTCAGCAGCCGATCGATCGATAGCGCGCTTTCCTGGGCGCGGGCGTTGGTGTCGCCCTGTTTGCCGACCGCCTTCAGGATCGCGTCAAGTCGGCGCGTGCGTGTTTGCTGACCACCCTTGATCTCAAATATGATCGGGGCGGTACGATCGACGTCGTCCTGTATACGCTCGATGAGATCGGCTTCGCGATGAACGATCGATTCGATCAATCCGATCATGATTCCCGCCGCGCTGTCACATGCGAGATCGCCTTTTTCGACGCGCTGCAGAAAAATTGGAAACGCCTTCGGCTCGGCGTAGCGCACGGTTACAAGGCGCGAGCCTGCAAGAATGAATGTCAACGCTGTGGTCAATGGAACCGCAGCTTCGACGTTGTAGACGATGAAAGCTGTCAGGAAGTGG
>JANLXZ010000439.1:0-14275 GCA_031365375.1 Hyphomicrobiaceae bacterium
CTGTTCATGACGCTTGGCACGTTTGCTTGCATTATCGCGATGCGGCGCCAGGGTGGCAACGTCGAGACAATCAACGATCTGGCGGGCTTGTCGAAGCACAACCTGCCGATGGCCTTTGCCCTCGCAATGTTGATGTTCTCACTCGCCGGCATCCCGCCGCTCGCCGGCTTCTGGTCCAAGTGGTACGTGTTCCTGGCCGCCGTGAACGCGCAATTGTGGTTTCTGGCCGTGGTCGGCGTTTTGGCAAGCGTGGTTGGGGCCTACTACTATCTGCGCATCGTCAAGATCATGTTCTTCGATGAGGCGGCGCTCCCGTTTCTGCCCGTCCGCCCGAAGGTGATGGCGGTCATGGCGGTATCAGGGCTATTCGTGCTACTGTTTTCTCTCCCCTTTATTGGTGGACCGATTGTCGACGCGGCAACGGCCGCAGCTAAGACCTTCCGATATTGATGACGTCGAACGATCGCCCTACCCCCCCGGCAGTTTTGCATTTGGACGAGATCGACTCGACCAATGCAGAAGCAATGCGCCTCAGCGGTTCTGGCGAGCGCGGCCCGCTGTGGATCATCGCGGATCGCCAGACTGCCGGACGCGGACGCTCGGGACGGTTGTGGACGACGTCCGATGGAAATCTCGCAGCCTCTTATCTGTTCGAACCCAGATGCCGGCCGGAATACCTACATCAAATTGCGATTCTGACCGGCGTCGCCGTTCATTCTGCGGTTCGGCGGGCAATCGGACAACCGGTTCCCGGGCTGCGTTTGAAATGGCCAAATGACCTTCTGATCGGCTCCGCTAAAGCCGGGGGCATCCTGGTCGAGACGACTTCCTTCGGAGGCAGCAGGAGCATTGCGGTGATTGGCATCGGGCTAAACATTGCCACCGCTCCCGATCTCGACAGCCGCGCGATAACGCGGCTCGGAGCCCACTCTCCCGGCCTCAACCGGGATTTGATGTTCCAAACATTGAAAACGGAAATAGACAATTGGCTCGCTATTTGGCGAGCAGGGGCCGGATTTCATGATATTCGAACCGCATGGTTGGAGCGCGCGGGTGTGCCCGGCGAGCGCCTGACGGTCAATGGCCAGACTGGGCCGATCGAAGGTAATTATATTGGCATCGATGAAACCGGTGCTCTGCTACTGCGCAACTCGGATGGTCTGGTGCGCAGATTGACATACGGGGATGTGAGCCTCGCGACGTAACAGGGCCAGTCCCTGAAAGGACGACGATATGACTGAGCAACGCGCCACCGGCGCGATCGAAACCGTGCGGGCGAAGGGCGAGCTTGTTTTTGCGGCCCTCGGCGGTTTGGGCGAAATCGGCATGAATTGCTATCTTTACGGCCTTGGCGAAGCGCGCCAACGCAGCTGGTTGATGGTCGATCTTGGACTGACATTCCCGGGCGATGCAGAACCGGGCGTCGACGTCGTATTGCCGAACGTCAAGTTCATCGCTGAAAATCGCAAGCAGCTTGCAGGCTTGGTGCTCACGCACGCGCACGAGGATCATATTGGTGCGGTCATCGATATGTGGCCGCGCATCGGCTGTCCGATCTACGCGACACCTTTCACCGCCGGTATGTTGCGCTCGAAGTCGACCGAGTTCGGCGGCCGTGTGAAGCTGCCGATCAACGTCATTCCGCTGGGAACGAAATTCGAAGTCGGCCCCTTCCAGCTCGAGTTCGTCAACCTCTCGCATTCGATCCCAGAGTCTTCGGGTTTGATTCTGCGTACGCCGCACGGCAACACATTTCATACCGGCGACTGGAAGCTCGATCAGGATCCGCTGGTCGGCTTGCCAAGCGACAATGCGCGGTTGGAAGCGCTGGGCGAGGAGGGCATCATCGCGATGGTGTGCGACTCGACCAATGCAATGCGGGAGGGGCGTTCGCCTTCCGAGGTCGAAGTTGCAGCCTCCCTCACTAAAATTATCAAGGGTGCAAAGCGGCGCGTGGCAGTGACGTCCTTTGCCTCGAACGTCGCCCGCATTCGGGCCGTATCCGATGCAGCGGAGGCAACCGGGCGTAAGTTGGTGGTGGTCGGGCGCTCGTTGCATCGGATCATCCAGGTCGCGATCGATACCGGATATTTGCCGGCTGACTTCACCTATCTCGATCAGAACCAGTATAGCTTTTTGGATGCGGCGCAGACGCTTTGTATTTGTACCGGCAGTCAGGGCGAGCCGCGCGCGGCCATGGCCCGCATAGCGGAAGAGGAACACCCGCAAGTCGCCCTGACGAAAGGCGACCTGGTGATCTTCTCGTCCCGCACGATCCCCGGCAACGAGAAAGCGGTTTCGCGGGTACAAAATCTACTCGCCGCTCAGGGCTGCAACATCGTCACCGACAGCGATGCACTGGTGCACGTGACGGGGCATCCCCGGCGCGAAGAACTCAAGCAGATGTATGCCTGGATCAAACCGAAGATCGCGATCCCCATGCATGGCGAGGCGCGTCATATGATGGAGCACGCCAAGCTCGCGCGTGAATGCGGTGTCCGCGATACGCAGGTTCTGAAGGACGGGCAGTTGGTCCGGTTGGCACCAGGTCCGTCAGCGATCGTTGGCGACATTCCAGTTGGTCGCCTGTTTCGCGATGGCAAGCTGATTGTCGATGGCATCGAGGGCCCGGTGCGCGAGCGCCGCAAGCTGTCGTTCGTCGGCATCGTTATGGTGGCACTTGTGCTGGGCAAGAAAGGCGAACTCATCGGCGAGCCGGACTGCGCGATCGATGGCGTACCGTTCGAGACGGCCGGCGGTGACAGCATGGAAGATGTCGTGCTCGATGCCGTCGATGGCACCATCGAGAGTATACCGGCAGGCCGCCGCAAGGATGTCGAACTGGTGCGCGACGCTGTTCGTCGCGCAGTGCGTGCGGCGGTCGATCAAGAGTGGGGCAAGAAGCCCATCGTCAAGGTGCTGATCACGAAGCTGGAGTAGCAGGCGCCGCTGTCGGCCTGCGGACGTAATGAGAAGGTGCTATCATGACTTCGAATATCTCGCTCGATCATTGCGTCATCCACGTTGGCGAATGGAAGCGCTCGAATGCTTTTTATCGTGACGTTCTTGGCGCAGAGATCATTCCGGTGCGCCAAGGATTTGCCTACCGGTTCGGCCCGGTTCAACTCAACTGTCATGGCCCCGACCACATGGGCGCGCCGCGAGCTATGATCCCGGTCATGCCCGGAAACAGCGATTTGTGCTTCGAATGGCACGGTGCGATCGCCGGCGCGATGGATCACTTGAACAAACACGGCGTCGCGATCGAGCTTGGCCCGGTCGAGCGCTTCGGCGCGCGCGGAGCCGGTATCAGCATTTACTTCCGTGATCCAGATGGGTCACTGATGGAGTTCATGTCATATCAAAAGACCTGATGCAAACGAGGTAAAACGCATGATCGGACGGCTCAACCATGTGGCGATTGCGGTGCGCGACTTGGCGGCCGCGACCGCGGTTTATCGCGATACTCTCGGCGCGAAGGTCAGCGCACCGCAAGCCGAGCCCACGCATGGGGTAACGGTCGTATTCGTCGAATTGGCGAATACCAAGATCGAGCTGCTCGAGCCGCTGGGCGAAGGATCGCCGATCGCCAAATTTCTCGAACGCAGTGGCGATGGCGGCATTCATCACATTTGCTACGAGGTCGACGACATCATTGCAGCGCGCGACCGGCTGATCGCCAAAGGTGCTCGGGTGTTGGGGACAGGCGAGCCGAAAATAGGAGCTCATGGCAAGCCAGTGTTGTTTCTTCATCCGAAAGATTTTCTGGGAACGCTTGTCGAGCTGGAACAAGTTTGAGGATCAAGATGAAATGAGTTCAGGTGACGACCAAACAGGAGCGGACGACCGACCCTCGATCAACGGTGGATCACTCGACATTGTTGGTGCGAGCTCGTTTCGTAGTCGCAGCGCCGACGAGAGCAAAGTAGCGATCGTTGCAATTGATACGCTTAGACCAAGTCAGGGCGCCGTAGGGATGCGAGAGGTGGCGATCAAAGCCGCGCACGTTATCGAACTTGCTCCAAAGCCCGAAAAGCTAGCAAAATTTTTAATGAAAGAAGCACTCCCGGTGGCGCGTGGCCCAGGCGGAGGGTTGCATCTCGTCGACCATCATCACTTGGGCCGCGCGCTGTGGGATGCGGGACATCGCAACGTGCACGTGGAGACAATAGCCGATCTCTCCGCGCTCACTCCGGCCGCGTTCTGGGCCGAGATGGATAAACGCCTTTGGCTGCACGCCTTCGACGCAAGGGGCATTTTTGTCGGGCCCCAAAACCTACCTCGACATCTCAACGACATGGGCGACGATGTCTATCGCAGCCTTGCTGGTGCGATCCGGGACAGCGGTGGTTTTACTAAAACCGGCACGCCGTTCGCCGAGTTCAAATGGGCTGATTTCCTGCGTGCGCTTATCCCGCTTCATTTTGCAGAGCAAGATTTTGCGGGCGCGGTAATTGAAGCCCTGAAACTCGCGCGCTCACCTGCGGCGTCCCGATTGCCCGGTTTTGTTGGGAATTAGGTTGGGTCGAGCTTTCGCGTGACCCAGCTTTCACAGCCGGTGCCAGCCTGATGGGTCGCACGTCGCTTGACCCCACTTACGAGTGATCTGGTTTAACCAGCGAAAGCGGTTTGTTCACGAAATCACGGTAAACTCGGGCTTACGCCGGAACCGTCGAGGAATGAAGATGGGCCTCCTCACGCCCTCAGAGAAATTGCAGCTACACTTGATCGTCGGTGTGCTCGCATTGGATATCGCGCTTCTGGCGCGCGGTCCGATGACGCTCGGTGTGGCAGACGCGATGAAGCCGTTGCTAGCGGGGGCAGCTGCAACCGTGGCCGGACTCTACTATCGGCATCAACGATCAGAAGAGCGGCTGGGCGTGGCCCTGATTGGGACCGCACACTTGATCTGGTTCTCGTGTGCAATTGCCGTACTAAACTATCTCGTCGTCACATTCGATCGCCCGCTGATTGATGACAAATTGCTGGCGTGGGATCGAGCGCTAGGCATCGATTGGGCCGAGCTCTACATATTTCTGAAAACCCTTCCGGGATTGTCGCAGTTACTGACGATCGCTTATGCGTCGAGCCTGCTACAAATTGCGATCGTCGTGCCCGTGCTCGCTTTGATGGGGCGGATCCAACGGCTCGATCGGTTCTTTCTCGCGTTCATCCTCGCGGCCGCGATAACGATCACGTTCTGGGCTATCTTTCCCTCATTTGGCGCGGCAACCCACCTCTTTTCAACGGGTGCCGTTGTCGATCTTAGCGGTGCGACGGTCGATCTTGATTATGTAAAGGTACTGCTCGACCTGAAGGCGGGGCTGACGCCGCACATTGTGATGGCGCAGATGAAAGGTCTCATCGCATTTCCATCATTCCACACCGTTATGGCGGTGCTCACCGTTTATGCGGCGGCAGCGATTCCCCGCGCGCTCTGGCCAGTGGTCGGTTGGAATTCCATCGTATTGCTGTCCGTGCCGGTCGATGGCGGCCACCATGTGGTGGATATTGCTGCCGGCCTGGTACTCGCGGTTGCGGCCATTGTGGCATCTGACCAGATTTGCGGCAGGCTTGCCCGACCCATCAAGGCTATTGATCTGCCACCGTCGAATGCCCCTGTGGCAGCGTAATTAGCTCAGCTCGTCTTTAGAGCAGCCCGGAGCTTGGCTGCGTTTGCGCTCAATATTTCAGCCTTCGCCATTGTGCCCGTATGTGGTCGAAGGGCGACTCCGTCGTGCCTCGGCATCACGTGAAAGTGCAGATGAAACACGACTTGGCCGCCAGAGGTCTCGTTGAACTGTTGCACAGTGATCCCCGTCGCGCCGAACGCCTTCATCTGTGCGCGACCGATCAGCTGCGTTGTCCGCATACACGCGGCCATCTGCGCCGGGGTCGCGTCGAGCATATTGCGAGCAGGGCCTTTTGGAATGACGAGTATATGGCCGTCGCACCGTGGCATGATATCCATAAATGCCAGGGTTTCGCCATCCTCGAACACCCTTTCGGCTGGCAGTGCGCCGCTCAGTATTTTGGCGAACACGTTGTTTGGATCGTAGGCCATGGCGTCATCTCATGCTGATTGGTTAAAATTCCGAGCAAATTGAGGTCGTCTTTGAATTCGTTGCGCGGAGAAATGATTTCAAGTTTTCGGCGATAAAAGCAATCTCTTCAACTCTGTCTTAGGATCGAGGTGTTATCGCTGGCGAATGTCGTTACCGGGCGTACAGAGGTCCAAGTCACAATGCGCAAGCAGCCATCGCCTAAGTCCATTCCTCGGATCAACCGTGCAGCTCTGCGCCAAGCACGTATCGGGGTGGTCCTTGGGCTGCTGCTCGGTATCGCTCTAAATGGTTTCGGTACGCTGCCGATGTCTGTGATCCATGCATCGCTCAGCGCGGGCATTTCGCCCTTGGAAATGCACGAACAGATGTCTCAGGGAGAGTATCGGGTGGGCATGCACTGCCCGATGAAAAACAATCGAGTGAGCTATCACGTCAAAGCCGCAAACGCGGGTGGGGCTCACATGGCTCTCGAATGGGTCATGCCCGCTTGCGATCTGTCGCAGATGGCGAAATCCGGCGTACCCGATCGGGGACAGACGTGGTTCGTGGGCGAATTCGTCTGTCAGGGGACATCCTATAAGAAAACGATGAATATCGCGGCGAGCAATTTGCGTGATGCGACGGAGCGTGCCAGAAACTCCGCCAAGGGATGTCACGTCGAGACCGTCGATCAGACGCGGTGTTCTACCTATCATCCGTTCTGCGATCGCGAATCAGAGGATTTTCGCCTCGAGGCCGAACTATCGACCCATCGCATGCTGCGTTGAGACGTCAAACCTCTTGAGGCTGACGCGCTACCAGGCAATAGGCTTGCGGCTTTCGAAAAATCCGCCCGATGGGCCATCATCAGGCAAAGTTGCCAACCACACGGCGGTATCCGCACCTTCGGCGACGGTGCGGGTCGCATCCGGCCCGCCCATGTCGGTCTTGACCCAGCCGGGGCTCATCGCGTTGACCTTGATATTGCCGGGCCCAAACTCGGCGGCAACGACGCGGGTCAGGGCATTGAGAGCTGTCTTCGATATGCGGTAGCCCGGATAGCCTGCCGCCATGTCCTTCAGTTGCGCCAAAATGGACGACATATTGACGATGCGCCCATAGCCGCGCTCCTTCATGCCGGGGGCGACGGCTTGGATCAAGCGTAGCGGACCAAGCGTGTTCGAGCGAAACAGGGTTTCGACTTCTGCCGGATCAATCTCCAAAACCAGTTTTGTCTTGTCGGTCAGAATGCCGGCATTGTTGATCAGAATATCGATGCGACCAAAGAATGAGCTTGCCTCGGCAACGGCGTTCGCCACGCTTGCCGGATCGTTGACGTCGAGTTTAACCACCGGCGCGTCCAAGCCTTCGGATTGCAAGCTTTCGGCCGCCTCCCGACCTTTGCCCAGATCGCGCGAGCCGATGACGGCAATGATACCGAGGCGCGCCAACTGCCGGGCTATTTCCAGGCCAATGCCTCGGTTTGCTCCCGTTATCAATGCAACCCGCGTCTCGGCCATAGTCAACTCCTGTGATCAGCATTGCCCTATAGCACGTTCGCCGACGGCGATCAGCTGCGGCCGGAGAATACAAAACCGGCCCCCGCCGCGATCAACAGAAAGCCGACAGCATGGTTCCAAGTGAGTGATTCTTTCAGATACAACACAGAGAAGATAGCGAACACGATCAGTGTGATGACTTCCTGCATTGTCTTGAGTTGTGCTGCTGAATAAACCTCGTGCCCGATCCGGTTGGCCGGCACCGCCATGCAGTACTCGACAAACGCGATTGCCCACGAAACGAGGATCGCCAGCATGAGTGGCGAGGTCTTGAATTTCAGATGGCCATACCAGGCGATTGTCATGAAAACATTGGAGCCGACGAGCAGAAGGATTGGGGCGACATACGGCCATGAGAGTGCGGGCATGAAGTCATCCTTCGACGCGAGATTGATCCGACCCTACCAAATAACCTCAACGCGCAAGTTTGCAAACGAGACGTCCCTGGTCGCAAACGGAATCGGGGCCGGATCTTGAACGACCCGGCCCCGACAACGCGGTCAAATAGTCACCGGTCTCAGTTCTTAGTTTTATCGACGAGCGCCTTTTCCTCGATCCAAGGCATCATGCCGCGAAGTTTCGCGCCAACTTCCTCGATGCCGTGCGCATCGTTGAGGCGACGGGTTGCTTTGAACTTCGGCTGGCCTGCGCGGCACTCGCGGATCCATTCGGTGGTGAATGCGCCCGACTGGATGTCCTTCAACACGCGTTTCATTTCGGCGCGGGTCTCATCGGTAATGATGCGGGGACCGGTGACGTACTCGCCGAACTCGGCCGTGTTCGAGATCGAATAGTTCATGTTGGCGATGCCGCCTTCATAGATCAGGTCGACGATCAGCTTCACTTCGTGCAGGCACTCGAAGTAGGCCATCTCCGGTGCGTAGCCGGCATCGACCAGTGTTTCGTAACCGGCGCGGATCAATTCGACCAAGCCGCCACAAAGGACGACTTGCTCGCCGAACAGGTCGGTTTCGCACTCTTCCTTGAAAGAGGTTTCGATCACGCCAGCGCGGCCGCCACCGATTGCGGCTGCGTACGACAGGAAGAGGTCATGCGCGTTGCCGCTCTTGTCCTGGTGGATCGCGATGAGGCAGGGCACGCCGCCGCCGCGGTTATACTCGGAGCGCACGGTGTGACCGGGGCCCTTGGGGGCGACCATACCGACGTCGATGTCGCCACGTGGTTCGATCAGATTGAAATGCACGTTGAGGCCGTGGGCGAACATCAATGCCGCGCCCTTCTTCATGTTCTCGTGGAGGTGGTCGCGGTAGATGTCGGCCTGCAATTCGTCAGGCGTCAGCATCATCAGTACGTCGGCCCACTTGGCCGCATCGGCGACTTCCATGACTTTGAGCTTTTCTTTCTCGGCCTTCTGGGCCGAGGCCGAACCCTAACGCAGCGCGATCACGACGTCCTTGCAACCGCTGTCTCGTAGGTTGAGGGCGTGAGCGTGGCCTTGGCTGCCGTAGCCGATCACGGCGACCTTCTTGCCCTTGATGAGATTGATGTCGGCATCACGATCGTAATAAACGCGCATGGGCTTGTTCCTCGGCTAAACGCTGTGATTTGATAAATCGAGAATGTTCTCGGCGCAACGCCTATCCAATAAGTGCGGGCTGTGCCAAGGAAAATTCGCACAAGGGCAGATATGCGGGCCCTTTGGCGGATTTTTCACGCTAGTCCTTGAAGGCGTGCAAGCCCTGCGCGGGCATCGTCGAGCGGACCGCCGATCTCGTCGACGCTCGGTACACACACGCCTAGTGCCGATAGCATTTCCGCGTCTCTCGACAACCGGGCGAGTTTCGGATGCGGCGGCAAGGGCCCTATGATGTTTGCGCGAAGTCGGATGTAGCCAAGCGCCGTCGCAACGGTGATGTCGGGTTGCATCAGGCGGCCGCCGCCAAACCAGCCGTCTTTCGGAACGAGCTCCTCCAGCGACTGTAGAGCTGCGTCGAGTTGCACTTTGTTGCGGTCGATCCACGGCTGATGCCGCAACTCGGCCGGCCGCAACATGAATTCGTAGCCGATGGCCATGGCTTTATCGATCGCGCCGGTTGCGATCGCGACAATCTGCATTGCGTGCCGCCGCTCGGATCCCGATGCCGGCATCAAGGCCTTGGCCCGACCCATCACCTCGTCCAAGTGGTCGAGAATCGCACCGCTATCGATCAGCACTTCGCCGTCATCCAGCACCAGTGAGGGCACGCGGCCCAACGGATTGATGGTCCGCATAGCATCAGCATCGGCGAACACGCTAAGGCCCTGACGCTCGAATGGCAGGCCAAGCACGTGCAGTGAAATAGCGACGCGGCGGACGTAAGGGCTATCATACTGGCCGATTAGGATCATGGGGCAAACCTCATATGTTCGGCAACGATGGGCCACAACGAAGCCACCAGCAGCACCGCCATGCACACATTGAACACCCTGACCCGGCGGCGATCGGCGAGCAAGCCACGTAGACTTACCCCGAATACAGTCCACACCGATACCGAAGGCAAGTTCACGACGGTGAAAACGAGCGTTAGAATAAACATGCTGGCGAGGTATTGCGATGGAACCGTGTAGGCAGAGACCGCAGTCAGACACATGGTCCATGCCTTTGGGTTCACCCATTGGAACGCTGCTGCCTCGATAAAGGTCATTGGCTTGGCGTCGGGTTTGCCCTCAGTTGCCGTCATGGGCCCCGCGGTTGCGATCTGCCAAGCGAGCCAAAGCATATAAGCGGCACTGGCGAATTTCAGGACAGTGTAGGCCATCGGGAACTGAATGAAGAGTTGACCGATGCCCAGGCCGATCATCAGCAGCATGAATGCGAAGCCGAAGCCTATGCCCAGCATGTGGGGAATTGTTCGGCGAAATCCGTAATTCACACCCGACGCAAGCAGCATCATGTTGTTGGGGCCGGGCGTAATCGACGCAACGAAGGCGAACATGATGAGAGCCAGAAGTAAGTCCGAACTCAAAACGGCCCCTCCGTGATACGTCAGCTATACTGACATACCACTTGGGGTCCGTCTGAAAAACAAGCGATTAGTTGCAGCGCAGGTCCGAAAGCACTTGCGCCGCAGCGTCACGCATCGATTGATTTATGCATCAAGCGCTCGAGCAATCCGATACCCAAGTCGATCTCCGACTTAGAGATTTCCACGGACGGCGCGAAAACGATCGTATTCTTGTAATAGCCGCCGACGTCGAGACACAGGCCATACGACTTGCCGCCGTACTCAATGCCGCCGTTGAAGGCTGCCTGGTTCAAGGTGTTGGCGAGCTTCGTATTGGGTGTAAATCCATCCCGTTCACAAAGCTCCAAGCGCAGTGCCATCCCCATTCCATCGACGTTGCCGACGATGCCCGGAAATTGCCGTTGCAGATCTTTTAGACCTTCGAGGAAGTAGGCACCTTTTTCCGCAGTCGTCGTTTCGTAGTCATTTTCCTCCATCATCTTCACGTTCTCAAGCGCGACCGATGTACCCATTGGATTGGAGGAATAGGTCGAGTGCGTCATGCCGGCACCCCAGATCTCCGGCGAGATCAACTCTTCGCGGGCCCATATCCCAGACAGCGGATTGAGACCGTTGGTCAATGACTTCCCGAACACGATGACGTCTGGTTTGACGTTGAAGTTCTCCATCGCCCAGAATTTGCCGGCACGGTAGAAGCCCATCTGTACCTCGTCGTCGACGAGAAGGACCTTTCGCGCCTCCAAAACCGTCTTCAGCTTTTCGAAGTAGCCCGGTGGTGGAATGATATAGCCGCCGGTGCCCTGGATAGGCTCGGCAAAAAATGCTGCGAATTCGCACTCGCCGGCTTTCGCATCCCAAACGCCGTGATATTCGCTGTCGAACAATCGCGCGAATTGATCGACGCAATATAAGCCGCAGTCTTCCCGCTTCTTCCCATACGGGCAGCGGAAGCAATAGGGGAATGGAACAAAATGCGCACGATCCGGGAACGCACCGAAACTTCTGCGGTAGCGATAAGAGGAAGTGATAGCAGTCGTTGCCAGGGTGCGGCCGTGATATCCACCTTCGAAGGCAAACATCCGGGATTTGCCACCGGTATAATTGCGCACGAGTTTTAACGCGTCCTCGTTTGCTTGAGCGCCACCGACGTTGAAGTGACAACGTCCCTTCATTCCCCAAGTTTTCTCGATACGTTGTGCTAGGCGAGTTGCCAGCTCGATCTTCTCGCGATGCAAGAATTTGCTGGAGACCTGGGGAAGCGTCTCGAGTTGCCGGCTCACCGCGTTGTTGAGACGTGGATTTGCATAACCGAAATTTACCGCCGAGTGCCACATTTGAAGATCGAGGAAAGGCATATTTGAATGATCGTATAGAAACGACCCTTCACACCGTTCGAAGATCTTCGGGTGTTCCATATAATGGACGGTATCGCCCCACGAGCAATACTTTGCCTCGTAAGCCATCAATTCGGGCTGACTCATAGAATTAAAGTCTACGGTGTGCGCCGATGGTATTGATTCATTATGCTCATCATCGTCTCCGACTGGCGATTGCCCGTATTCCATCACGCACACTCCATTATTCGGTCAATTACGCATTGCCGGGATCAGACTTTTATCATCTCAAACGTTTTTGCAAACAATTGGTTGGCATTCCCGAAGTTTGAAATTGGAAAATGGTTAATTAGGCGTTCCCGGCAGTAGTCCGCAAGCGAACCCTTTGCCAGAACCAAATCACATTTGCCGGCAATGCAAAAATCGGACCGACCATCGCCAATCAGCACTTGCATCACGTCTTTGGTTTCTGCGAATTGACATTTGCAGTTAGCGGAATACGTGCCGCAACCCTCGCGCGCACCGGGAAAGCTGACATGCCAACGATCCTTGCGCCATTCGAGCCGATTGGCGTGAACCTTAAGTTTTAACCCGGCTCGCTTCAGCACGACATCTATCGTACGATCGAGACCATCGGAAACGACCGTCACTGCAATATTCGCGCGCTCACAAAATTTTATGAAATCGTAAAACGCGGGATCGATCTCAATAGATGCTGCAAACTCGTCGTACTCTCGAGGAGAAACACGCAAAAGAGCTATTTGGCGTGATAAACACTCACGCGCATTAATCGACCCCGCCTCCCACAATCTTTCGACGTCCATCCAAGTGGGATCCGCATAGCGGTCGAACAGTCTCTTGGTAGAATCCTGCAATGTTATCGTGCCGTCGAAGTCGACGCTGACGTGTATTTTTTGTTGCATGGGTATTGAAGCCTAAAACGCGGATTACGCAAATTCAGGGTTTATTTGGCGACCGCTGATTTAGCCGTCCCAAATCCGGATCCGATTGAGCGTAACTCGCCAACGGCGCAAATAAACGGAACAGCGGACCACGGATCTTTCCTGTATGCTTGAAATATACCCAGGAGGGATGGATTTCGCAGCCGAGTTTTACCTTCACGCCATACGCGGTCTGGCCCACTTGTATGGATTTGACACCATTAGCGATGGCGTATTGAACCATGGCCAGCCAATTTACAAAATATAGATTGTGCTCACGGACGAAGGAGTAATTCATACCCAAATATTTGCCGATAATTTTATCGCCGGAATGTATAAATATATTGAAGCAAACAAGTTCGTCCTCCAGCCAGCATAAGCGTAAATGGGCCTTCCCATGTGAACCTTCCAACACCTCGCGAAACAGCTCCGCAGGCACCTCGTCAAACCCCGGGTAATCCGCCTTCCGCCGGGCCTGCGTTTGTCGATACAGATCGATGATCTTTTCTTCCAAGCCATCGATCGTGTCGCGTACCTCGCTTCGGATCGCCTTGGATCGACGTAGTTTGCGGCGCAGATCGGCTCGGACTTTAGAGCTCAACCCCGCAAAATATTCATCTAGACTGCCGAAGCGGACGGGTAGCTCCGCCACCGGCAGAGACGGGATCCGCGAAAAGCCTCGCTTTGTCAGTACTTCGTGCGCCCACGCCGCATCACGATCCGCGATATCCTTGATCGCGAGTATTCCAGTGCCGTTTTTTTTCGTCGAATCCGACATTGCGTCCAGGAACGCACCGAAATACGAGCATCTTTCCCGTATACTTAAATGCGCCGGTATGCCGATCGGACACTCATCAAGAAATGGATTTCCCATAATTAAAGCAGGGACTTTCACTAGTCCCGGAAGCCGCCGTGCCAGCCAATTCGCGCCAGGTTTCGCCCACTCACCCAGTGCATCATCGATGCGATATTCCAGACGGAACAAAGGTGCAACAGCGACAAGTTGCTTGCCAATATCGACGCGCACGCAGAAAAACGAAAAAACGGTTGACGAAATCCGCTCGATAACTCGAATGTAATCCCAATCATGTTCATCGTGCAATTTCAGCGAGCCGAGCTCCGTACGATCTAAAACTGAAATTCCTGGTAAAACAGTCGAGGTTAGCTCGCCGTCCAAATTATGGATTGTATCGACGTTTGGTTGCGCGTGAACACGCGAAGCGTTCGAACCACGTTCGCTAAACCCGAGCATTAAATCACCACGCATCCGTCACTTCAGATTAAAACTGAGTACTCGCCTATAAAGTTGCATCATTCCACCATTTCTTTGGCAGGTGGTAAATTCAGGTTTCACTTCGTACGTACAGCTCGTAACGTCTGGAGCAGGGGGGAGGAGGCGCAAAAATCGGGGCCCATGCAATTTCGTTCAGC
>JANLXZ010000444.1:0-1833 GCA_031365375.1 Hyphomicrobiaceae bacterium
CAGCGGGACGGTGACGCGGCGATCGAACCGGCCGGGACGGAGCAAGGCCGGATCGAGCACGTCGGGGCGGTTGGTCGCGGCGATGATGATAATGCCTTCGTTGGCATCGAAGCCGTCCATCTCGACCAGCAATTGGTTCAATGTCTGTTCGCGCTCGTCATTGCCATTGCCGAGACCAGCGCCGCGATGGCGGCCAACCGCATCGTTTTCGTCGATGAAGACGATGCATGGCGCGGATTTCTTGGCCTGCTCGAACATGTCGCGGACACGCGATGCGCCAACGCCGACGAACATCTCGACGAAGTCAGAGCCCGAGATGGTGAAGAACGGCACACCCGCTTCGCCGGCGATGGCGCGGGCGAGCAATGTCTTGCCGGTACCGGGCGATCCGACCAGCAAGGCGCCCTTGGGGATTTAGCCGCCCAACCGGGCAAACTTGCCGGGATCCTTCAAAAACTCGACAATTTCCTCAAGCTCCTCGCGCGCCTCGTCGATTCCCGCGACGTCGGCGAAGGTGACCTTGCCTTCCTTCTGGGTCAGCATCTTGGCGCGGCTCTTGCCGAAACCCATCGCCCCGCCCCCATTATTCTTCTGCATCTGGCGCATGATGAAGAAAGCGATGCCGATCATCAGCAGGAACGGCAGCGAGTTGTAGAGCAGGTACAGCCACAGGCTGGGCGTTTCCTCCGCCTTGACCTGAACCGCGACGCCCTTCTCAACCAGCCGATCGCTGATCTTGGCGTCAAACGGCGCGATGGTGCGGAAAAGCTTGCCGTCGGTCGTCTTGCCGTTGATCATTGCATTGCCGTTGGCAGTGGTGGCGATCGCGACGCTCTGGACGTTACGTTCGTTCACCTGGGCGACGAATTCGGAGTAAGTCATCGACGTACCGGTTTCCGCGCGGCTGCCGCCGATCGACTGGACGAACAAGACCAGCGCCAGCAGGATCCCGATCCAGATGAACAGCGACTTGGTCCACGGGTTGGTCGGCTTCTTGTCATTCATGGTCGGCGGGTCTTTCGATGATGCCACCTTTAAAATAGGCCTTTACGGCTTAATGACAATGGAACGGGCGGTTTAGGCCGGTGTGGCGTGCCCCGCACGGGCCGATTGGCGGCGAATATCCGGCTCTTGATGGCGAGCGAGTAACATGCCAGTTTCGTTCGGAAATCGGAGAAGAAGATGCTTGCGTTCATTCTTGCCGGGCTGGTTGCCGCTACCAGTCCCCCGCCGCCCCAGGCACAAACCAAGCTGTCGGTTGAACAGCCAAATGCACGTCGGGTGTGCCGCGATGTGCCACTTTCCAACTCCCGCTTCACGCGGCGGGTCTGTACAACGTTTGCCGCGACCCAACCTGCAGGGGCGAACGCCCCGGCGATCCTAGCGCTACCAGTGATGACGGTGCTTGGCGTCGGCATGCCGGTGGTGGATGTTCACGGCGGCACGGTGGGGATGATAACCGCGGTCGCTGCTGACAGTGTCACCGTCAAGACCGACAAGCATCAGGCGCAATTGCCCAGGACGAGCCTCACGGTGAGTGACGGGAAAGCATTGTTCGGCCTGACCCAGGCCGATCTTGATGCGTCGATCGAACGAACCCTTGCGACCATCTCCTTGGCGGCATTGAAAATCGGTGCCGTCGTCAAGGGGACGGGCGGCGCAAGCGTTGGAACGATCGATGCGGTGGAGGCGGACAAGGTGACGATCAGGCTCGCCAGCGGGATGCGGATCAGCGTCCCGCGATCGGGCATTACCGCCGGCGCCGATGGCTCGGGCACGATCGGCATCACCGCAGCCGAATTGGAAGCCCAGGTCAAAGCCGCGCAGCCGACG
>JANLXZ010000474.1:0-5814 GCA_031365375.1 Hyphomicrobiaceae bacterium
GTCGGCTTGGAAGAGCAATGCCTGCAGTTGCAAAATTACGGCACGAAGGGGCGAGCGGTCGATTACGCTTCGGACAAAGTGGATCATCGGCGCGGGCCGGGTCAGAGCGCGGTATGCACATTGGATAACCCGTCGACGCGCGGATGGTCGGGTTTTCATCGTCGACGTTGAACCGGGTGTCCGCCGATTGCCCTTTGCTGAAGCGCCCGCGTGCATCGTTGAGTTGCAGGCGGGTTTGGGCGCTGTCACCCGCGCGGCCGCCGACATAGATTACTCCGTTCTCATAGTCGAACCCGGTGATGTACCCCGCACCGGTGTTGAGCGATTGCTGCGAGATGAAGACCAAGCCAGCAATGTACCGGCCGGCCACGATGTTGCCGATGATGTTGACCTCGGTCGAAGGGAAATTGAAGGCGCGACCATCACCGGAATTGCCCGATGCCGGCAACTCGAGGGAGACTGGCTGAGCGAGCGTGGTGTCGATTTTTGTCGCATCGAAAAGATCGGCCCAAGTGAAAGTCGCAGCCGGCATCTGCAGCGTCGTGTTGCACGGAATGATGATTGTTAGACCGTTCACGACTGCGGAGCCGCCCCATTGAGACGTCGGCAGACCTGCACAGTTTGCGTCGCTCACCGTTGCTTTCTGCAGAAATCCAATCGCGGTGAAAGCCCTGATGTCGTCGAGCGGTGCTGAAAAATTAATTTCGCCAATGGGCGGCGCCGGTGTCGAGAGTGCTGGCACGCTACCCAGTCCAGGCGCGGGCGGGACCGCAACGACACCGGCCGCGAAAGCGGTGAGCGAGCCAGCGCCCATTACCGCTGCGAACGCCATCAAATTGAAGGCGAGCAAAAGGCCACTCGATTTATTGTGGGGGGACGGCGCCTGACATTGCATCGATGCACTCGGTTTCGGTTGGTATATAGCGTCTGCACGATCTAAAATCGTGTCGGTCGGGCGCAGAGCGCGCTTTTGAGAAGAGTGATCCATTGGGTGCTCGCTTCACCAAGGTGTCGGTAGTAGCGGACCGGTTCCCGTTCCTTCGCCAGTGGCGAGAAAGCCCAGATCCCAGAAATTCTTTGGCACGGGAATATCGCCGGGTAGGCGGTTCTCCGGGAAAATGAATTCGTTGACCGGTGCCAGATATTGACCCGCAAACAGCCCGTTTGCTACCGGCGCGCGCTTGAGGCACGACACGTCGACTGGCGTTTTGGCCCCAAACAGAGGCGCCGTACCGTTGATGTTGGCTGGATCGCACAATGAGCGAGCGACAACTCTCATATAGCGCGTCGGCGATGTCAGAATGCCCGGTACGGCACGCGTTGCGGCGAGCCGCACGCGCCCTGGCACCGGACCGGTGCGCTGGGTGGTGATGCCACCGGTGATGAGATGACCGTTGCTGCCGATGCCACCGACCCCGCTTGTCATCGAAGCTGGCGTAATCCAGCGCTGCGTCTCCTCGCCTGTCGCCGGGTTCAGGTCGACCAGATAGACGTCGACAATGGAATACAAATCAGTTGTGAAGGCCTCCAGGATGATGCGGTCCTGCTCCTCCTGAACAATTCCGTTGATGACCGGATTCGGGGTGAAGCTCGAAATGCGAAACTCGCCGATTGCGATGTAGGACGGCAGGGTGCCCGGCTCGGTGAAGATGCCGACATTGGCGATGACGGTATGGCCGGAGATGGTATCGGACCCATTGGGACCCTTGCCATCGCCCTTTAGAAGGGTGCCGGAGTAGGTGATGTAATCGCCGATCTCGAAGGGAGCCTGATGGGTCGCGAGCGGCTGGCCGGCTAAAGCCATGGCAGGGTCGCCCATGACGAAGCCGCTGCAGTAGACCTGCCCGGGAGCCGGCGCCGCCATATCGCGTCCAAGCCGTAGGGCGATGCCTGCCATTCCCATGCTACGGCAACCCGCTGCCGCCTTCGGCCTGTTTCGCTGCGGGCAGATCGGGTCATCGGCGACACTCGGATCTGTCCGCGGCACGCACATCGGATAGCCGGTCGCCGCCCGAATTGTGGGGTTTGCATCGTCGACGTTGAACCGCTCGTCGGGCGATTGCCCTTTGCTGAAACGGCCCTTCGCGTCGTTGAGCTGCAATCGCATCCTGGCCGGACCCGAGGCACTATTGCCGATCAGGATCACGCCGCTCTCCACCTCGAAGCCAGTAATGAATCCAGCGCCGGTATTGAGCGACTGTTGCGAAATGTAGACAAGACCTGCGATGTGGCGACCGGCAACGATGTTGCCTTCGATACGGATCTCATTTGACGGATAAGCGAATGCGCCGCCCGACACCTGTCCTTTCAGGGACAACGAAACCGGCTGCGCAACATCACTTCCTCCATCGATCGGAAATAGTTCTGACCACGTGTAGGTGGCCGCGGGCATCTGCACGATACTGTTGCAGGGAATGGTAATTGTGATGCCATTGATCGTCGCAGCTCCACCCCACTGCCGTCGAGGTAGGCTCGGACACGCTGCATTGTCGACGCGCGCATCCTGCACGAAGCCGATCGCCGTAAAGCCTTTGATGTCACCCAAACTCGCGCTGAATACCGGCGGTGTTACCTTTGGTGCAGGCGTTGGCGCTGCCACCGCATTGAGGCCGACCTGGGGCGTCGGGGCTATTGCTGCTCCACCGCCGCTTACTCCGTTTCTACCGGCTATTCCGGCAAGCAGATCGGCAAGCATTGTGCCGGTACCGCTGATCAGCGTGACACCAGGATTCGTGACGTTTGCGAAAGCAACGGCAGATGTCGCGCGACCGTTATCAGCAACAACATTGCGGTGAGCGTCTGGCATCGGTTCAAGAATTTGCTCGAACGCAACCTGCAGTGGGCGCGTGTCGATCTTATTTTGGGTGCCAAATAGATCGCCGCTATTGGGAAAGCAATTTTTGCCCACGGCCCGTAAACCTGATTTACCGACAGCTGGCAGCGTGCGTATGACGTCGCGCGCAACGCTGCTGCGTCCGACGGCTACGTCTTCCTGACCCAACGGCAAGGGCAGTTCGGGATGGTCAAAAACGCCCGAGTGACAGGCAACGCGATCGTCTGTCAACGAAAGCAGAAACTGGACGAGATAGTCCATCTCCTGCTCCGTCATGTTGAGCGCATTGTTTTGTCCAGGAAATTCACTGTCGGCTTCGCCAATGTCGGGCGAGAGGTTGGTTCGGTTGACATGACCAAATGGGGTCGGCGATGAATGTCCCGATGTGTCCCCCTCGAGGCCACCGCGGCGATCACCTCCACGGTTATAAAAGCGCACGACATCTTTCAGCGTCGCTTGCCCGCCGTTATGGAAATATGGTGGGTTGAGGCCGACATTACGCAAGATCGGTGCCTTGAAGGAGCCGTCGGTCGTGTCTCTGGCGCTCGTCACCGGGTCGGTTCCGGTCGGCACGTCGGCGCACGGCCAGAATTGCACGACCCACTTGCAAGGCGTCGGATCGAACCGATCCACCGATTTATTTGATTGGCCCAAGAGCTGCCATTTATATTGGCGGGCGTAGGATAGATCGAAGCCATAAGGATCGGTCGCCCCGACACCAATATCTTCCGTGGTCGGGCGAACGCCGATGTTGTAATAACCGGCATCGTAGAGCGCACGATAGCCGTTACCCATCTGCATATGCTCGACCAGCTTTGCGTTGGGGCCGCTGGCCGATGTTACCGTCGCGCTGGAGAATGCAGGGCCAAAGTGACAGCCGATGCAGCCGCCTTTGCCCATGAACACGATTTGTCCTGCTTGCGCCTCTTCGGACATCCCGTTGGCATCGCCGTTTGCCGTCCGGTCAAATGGCGAGTCGTCGGAGATGAGCAGCGATTCATATTCTTGAATCGCAAGGCCCCAGAACAACGAAAAATTGTGCTCCATTTGCGTGAAGCCGGTTGGATCGATTACGACCGCGCCTGAATCGGTAATGCGCACTCGGGCGAGGTTTCGCCAGTACTTTGGTGCGAACGCCTTTTCGATCAAAGATCGATACGTGATGTTGAGACCTTTGTAGCCACGCCCAACCAAGTCCCGGGTTTGGGCGAGGAGACTGTCGTCCGGTGCCACGTGCTGTAAGGCCAGCGCTCGCACCGGAAGCAGCTTGCGACCAAGATCGGCGAACGACTTCTTTGAACACGACATTTCGAAATCGCTGAGCGCCGGGCCGACCGCTTGCGAGGCAAGGCTGGAATTATCGATCAATGGCTGCACCAAGCTCAATTTCGGGCTGCCAGCGATGCGCGACTTGCCAGCGACCAGGATGCCGGCCTTGCGCGCGTCCGGATTGCCGGGCCCACCCGGCGTTGCTGGCGCTTGATAGGTGCGCGGGCCAAAAGGATCGACGCCGTTGAACTGACTGTTTGCCCGGCCGTCCCAGAACTGGCGGACATTGAATACGGCGTTGATGTTGGTTGGCGTCTGCCGCGGTTCGACCCTGCGATAAATCAGGCCGTTTGCGTGGAATGGGTTCTTCGCCGGATCATAGGTCAGCGAGCAATTTTCATTGAACGAAGTCGCGCCGCGACCGGCTCGCCCATGCTCATCCTCGCGCGCTGAGCGATGCGAGCGCTTCCGCTCGGCGTCTTCACCACTTTTTCCAGAATGCGTGCGCTTGTTGGAGATGAAGTCGCCGCCCAAGCTGCCTTGCGATGAGAATACATCGTTGGTGTCGAACAGCACTGCCGACTCGCGGTCGTCGGGATTTTCCAGGCGATGGAAGGGAAAATCGGCAGCCGTGTAGGCTTTGTTCGGCCCACTATTGCCGCGGCCGTTGCCGCGAGCCTCGAAGCCAGAATCTCCAGCCTTTACCCCCGGATCGACCTGATTTTTGATGCGGATATCCGCGCCGGCATGGAAGTGGCAACTCGCACACGCAGCGCCATTGCTGCCGACCTGGGTGTCCCAGAACAATGCCTTGCCGAGTTGTTGCGCGGCCAATTTGTCGACGATGTATTCGCTGACATCGGGCTTGACCGGCTGAACGCCTTTCAATGAGCCGATGGTGTTCAGCAATTCTTCATAGGGAACCAGACGTGTCAACGATGGCGCGCCGGTCTTTGCGTGCACGGTCAGCATACCGGTCGCAACCGTTGTCAAGGCGACGATCGCGAAGAGCGGAGGCGGCCGCATAAGCCGATATTTGGCTTTTGTGTTCCAATGACCTGCAGAACCGTCGGCCATACGCGCCCCACAATGTCGGCAGTTCGACGAATTTAGGCAAATCGACTGCCCGGATAATGCAAACTTAAATCTCGGAAACGTCACTCTTCAGCGTCGCGAACTGAGACGCCTTTGTGTTGCTATCAATTATTGTACCAATTACGTGGATTATCGGCAGTGCGACTGGCCCCATTCACAATGGTCCATGCCAGCCGTGCCATTGGTCTTAAATCGATCAGACCTTGGTCTGATTATCCCAGTCGGATCTGTTTCGTTATCCAATGACAGCGCGGTCAAGTGAGCGGAAAATTCCAATGTCAGCGCGCCCAATAATGTGCACTGAGAAAACAGCGCGCGGCGTTTGTACAACTTATGCACCGTGGCTTGGCGCCGAAACGCGGCAACGTCGTGTTGTCCAAGACCGAGGTTTCATTCTGATACCTGTATTGTTCGTTTTGGCTCTCTTGGCACTCGTCACATTGACCCTGACTAAGACAATTGGAGTTGATGTACGAACAAGTGCCCTGGCGCAGCGACAGGCTGAGGCCGAGGCGCTTGCTGACGGTCTTGCCCAGCTTCTCATTCGCAATCTTGTGGTCTCGAAGTCAGAGGCCAATCGCCGGGGGGCGATCCGCGTCGACGGCAATCCTTCATCG
>JANLXZ010000033.1:0-1976 GCA_031365375.1 Hyphomicrobiaceae bacterium
CAGATCCAAAGACTGCGCACGGGGTGACTGTTCTCCGCGCCGCGCAAGCGACAGACTTTGATTCAGTGGGGTTACGACACGGCTGCTGTAAGCTCGCGCGTGTTTGGCCTCAGCGGATGGCGGCCTCCAAATATTGGAAGCTGCCAGACCGCGTCGTCGAAGATCGGACAAAAACCTTAGCTTGGCAGCGAAACCGCGTCGGTGACGTGAATAACGCCATTGGATTGCATGACGTTCGCTTGGGTAACGCGAGAAATGCCTCCCTTGGCATCAACGAGAATGATCCTGTTGCCCTGCATACGAGCGGTGAGCGTGCCGCCTTGCACGGTCACTAGCCGAGCTTGACCACCACCCGCCTTGATCATCGATGCGAGATCAGCGGCAGTCACACGCCCCGCAATGACGTGATAGGTCAGCACGGATTGCAGCATCGCTTTGTTCTCAGGTCGGAGGAGAGTTTGCACGGTGCCGGCCGGCAACTCGGCGAACGCGGCATTCGTTGGCGCGAAGACGGTGAATGGGCCGGGTCCGGACAAGGTATCGACAAGACCCGCTGCTTTCACCGCGGCCACCAAAGTGGTGTGCTCAGGCGAGTTTACAGCGTTCTCTACGATCGTCTTAGCGGGATACATCGCTGCGCCACCGACATAGGAAATCGCCTTTGAGCCGTCGCCCGCCATCGGCGTCATTGTCATGCAACCAGCCAGCGCCATCGCTGAAAGTACAACTACTGTTTTGGAAATGTTCGACATCATAATTTGCTCCGTTGTGTGAACTGTTAAATTCGGGGGCCAAACGCTCTCGCTCGCGGACGCGGACGCGATCGTCCATGTCCATCTGCGCTGACCAAAGTGCGGCAGGGATCGATTAAATATGCTCGCCGTCAAAACGACGCCCGGAGCCGGTAAGGAAAAAGCTTGGGCGTTTTGCGGCCACACCATAGGTCGCAACCGTAATAGCAGCCGCTCCTATCAGAACTGCATGTCCGATAAGGCTTACGGCAAGCACGGTGTAGCTCCCGATAGCGATTGAGAAGGCTAGCGCCCACATCCATCCAAGAATTTGCAACACCATATGGCGCGTGTTCAAATGAGGAATATGGCGAAGAGGACTTACTTCATGATCAAACAAGTAGCTCCACGCAAATGTGATCGCCTTGGTCATTTCAAAACTCCTCAGTTTGCAGTGGCATCAACTATCGTAACGGCCGCGGGAGTCGCAAATTAGGTTTGGGACCGGGCGTGAAAAATCGACTACGACGAACATTCGCAGCCTAATACATGTACCTTAGGTCATGTATTCGAAAGGAACTTACACAGGGCGCCAATGCGCTGCGTTCCCTAGCAAGCGAGAGTGATCGGGACTCTTCCGCCAAGCGAATGCGAGGCCGCAGATGGACCCATTTGCATAGATGGCATCCCGCTTTTTTAATATGTTGGCCGCCGTGGCTCGTTTTTGTGACGCTACTGCCATCGGCGCAGCGCGGTCCGGGCTAGAGCGCGCACATCGACCCGCGCCTCGAGCTTTGCCGCGAGTAGAGCGGTGCCGCTGATCTTGCGCTGGGCGAACAGGAGGTCGGCGGGTGGGACATGCCAAGCCGCCTTGTCCGCCGCGATAGCTATTCCATTCTCGCGCAGAGCACCGACGAAGTGCCGGTCGCCGAAATCGAACAGCCCCGGCCGATGCAATTCGCTCAAGATAATTTCGATCATCGCGTCGACCCGCACGCCGTGCAGCACAATCGCGCTGGTACCGGCAAAGCCCGCTCCAACCGCCGCCTCTCGAACGCCTGCGCGATCGTTATCGAGTAGGGCCTGGAGAAGTCGCCGATAGGACAGCGCGGTCGCGCCGGCGACGTCGCGCGACGCGCCGAAGTCCAGCAGTACCAGTCTCCCTGTGTCTGGTTGGAAACGGTAGTTGGCGAAGTTAGGATCGGTCTGCATCACCCCAAATTCGAACAATTCACGGAGCACGAG
>JANLXZ010000034.1:0-1750 GCA_031365375.1 Hyphomicrobiaceae bacterium
CATCATTCTACCTCACGCCTAATCGCTTCAATCCGACATTTTTTGGTACCCAAATGGTACCCAGAAATGCTAGGTTCGACCTCCAGATTACAAAGACTGGAGCTCCGATGATGGGCAGCAATCTCACCGATTTGACCATCCGTTCCTTGGCGGCACCACCAGGCAACCGCATCGAAGTTTGGGACTCCAAGATCCCCGGTTTCGGTGTCCGGGTTTCCCCTATAGGCACTAAGACGTTCGTGCTTTTCTATCACCTCAATGGCCGCAAGACCCGCCTATCACTCGGTAGGTTTCCCCACATCAAACTCGCTGAAGCCAGGGCCAAGGCACACGCCATCCTCGGGCAGGTGTCGGATGGTACCGACCCACGACAACACGACACGCACTCGTCGAATAAATTGCGCTTCGAGCACGTCGTCGAAGAGTTCATTGCCAAACATTGCGCCGTTCACAATCGCAAGAGCACTGCTAAAGAGACTGCGCGGTTGCTTCGCGTATGTTTCGCCAGGCAGTGGGCCGCTCGCGACATTCGCCAATAGGCCGCCGCGATATCGTTGCCATTCTCGACGATGCCATGAACTCCAACACGCCGAGCGCCGCTAATCATGCGTTTTCAGCGGTAAGCAAGCTCTTCAGTTGGTGCGTCGCGCGCGGTATCATCGAAACAAATCCTTGTCTGGGAATTTCCCGCCCGGCTCCAGCTAAGGAGCGATCTCGTGTACTACTTGACGAAGAACTGTCCGCTATCTGGCACGCGGCTGATCACGTCGGTTTTCCGATGGGGCCGATTACTGAGCTTCTCATCCTTACAGGCCAACGCCGGGGAGAGGTTGCTGGCATGCGCTGGCAAGAGATTGATTTCGATCGTGCGACGTGGTCAATCCCGAGCGAGCGAACTAAAAACAAACGGCCGCACACTATTCCACTCGCCCCGTTTGCAATTGCCATAATCAGGGCTCTACCGCGCATTAACGACCGGCTCGTATTTCCCGCACGCGGCAGCGAGACTGAGATCGTATCCGGATTCTCGAAACTGAAACCAAAACTCGAGGCACTAGCCAATGTCAGCGACTGGACGCTGCACGACTTGCGCCGAACTGCTGCCACCGGTTTGGCGCGCCTCGGTGTCGCGCCGCATGTGGTTGAACGCATTCTCAACCACACGTCAGGGACGTTTGCCGGTGTCGCAGGCGTGTACAATCGCTTCGGCTATCTTGATGAAATGAGAGCCGCGCTTGAGGTATGGGAACGGCATGTCTCTTCGGTTATCGATAAAGGTTTTGCCTCTACGCGATCGGCTAACACCATTCCGTAATCTCGGCTCATTTGTCGACAACCCTGCGATGGAACACCGCCCATCGGATGCGCCCGGAGACTTTATCTCCACAGTTCGTCACCTTGTCGTCGGGAAGCGCATTGACCTTGGGGACCTTGCCCGTCTCTCGGCCGTAGAGCCAACGACATCGACACCTTCAATCCTTCAATTTTGTTCCGAGCGGAACTATTTTGACCGCGCGCGCGCTAATAGAGCGTCCAGCTCCCCCTGTGAGATCATACGTCCTCCGATTGCGAGCGCAGCACTAACCCTCCACCGAAGTTTTGATGCGCCCGCCTGCCATCTGACTGAAGCACGAACATCTGACCCGCTCGAAAAAGAACACCTCGATCGCGGGGGAGGCAATCGAGGTGTTCACATTTGCCACAGCAGGGGGTGCACAGAGGGAATGTGCAGGCTGTGGTAGTGATTTAT
>JANLXZ010000043.1:0-1715 GCA_031365375.1 Hyphomicrobiaceae bacterium
CTGCCCTGCTCGCCGATCACCTCCGGCTCATCGAACCCGGAGGTGTGCAGGCTCATGACGATCGGCTTGCGGAACGCCTTGGCGATGATCGTCACGATCACGTTCTTGGTCGAATAGCCGTGCAGGTGGACGATGTCAGCGTGTTCTCGCCGTCACCATGGCCAACCGCGAGTGGCGGTCCGTTGCGCGCGCCGATCATCAGATTGTCGGTGCCGGCAAAAATGATCCCCAGCGCGAATGCCCCGTGCAGCCGCGGCAGCATATTTGCGACGGCTTCGACCGGCGAGACGCCCCGGCTCAACTCGCGCGTGAGAAGATGGACCACGGTTTCCGTGTCGGTCTCGGTCTCGAACGTGTAACCGTCGGCTGAGAGCTCCGCCTTCAATTCGCGAAAATTCTCGATGATGCCGTTATGGACGACGGAAACCTTGGCGCTCATATGCGGGTGGGCGTTGCGCTCAACCGGCTTGCCATGCGTCGCCCACCGGGTGTGTCCGATGCCGGTTCGCCCTTTCAGAGGCTCTTCGTGCAGCCGCGTTTCCAAATTTCGCAGTTTGCCTTCGGCGCGTCGGCGCCCAAGATGACCAGCCTCGATCGTCGCAACGCCTGCCGAATCGTAGCCGCGATACTCGAGCCGCCGCAGGGCTTCGACGATATCAGCGGCAACCGCCTTCTTGCCGAGAATGCCAACGATGCCACACATGTTTCAAACCCCTGTCCGGACCGAATTGGCACCTTGATATGTGCTTCGCGGTGATAAGCTCAAGTAACTCTTTGTTGGCAATTACGACACCGCTACGCGGCGCCGGCCGTAATCGCAAATTTTTTTGGCAACTGCGACACCGCTACGCGGCGCCAGCCGCACTTGCGAAGCTGGCGCTAGCTCGCCTTCGCAGCCTTACGTTTCGCCATCATTGTTCGAAACTTCTCGGCCCATCCTTCGCGAGTATCCTGTGGGCTTCGTTCCAGCGCCAACGCGTTGTCGGGCACGTCCTTGGTAATCACACTGCCGGAGCCGATGAACGCGCCGGCACCGATCCTAAGTGGCGCCACCAACGACGAGTTGGAGCCGATGAACGCGCCGGACCCAATCTCTGTTTGCGACTTGTTGAAGCCATCATAATTACAAAAGATCGTTCCTGCACCGATGTTGGCTTTTGCACCGACCGTGCCATCGCCCAAGTAAGCCAGATGATTGGCCTTGGCGCCCGCTCCCATCGCGACGTTTTTTACCTCGACGAAATTGCCGATGTGAACGTCGGCCGCCAGATTGGCGCCGGGGCGCAATCGGGCGAAGGGGCCGATCCGCGCGCTTTTCCCTATACGGGCACCCTCAATATGGCAATTTGCCTTTATTTCGGCACCATCTTCCACGGTCACGCCGGGCCCAAAAAAGACGTTCGGCTCGATGATAACATCGCGCCCGATCGTTGTGTCATAGCTGAACCACACGGCCGTCGGCGCGATGAGGGTAGCGCCTTCAGCCATGATGCTCGCACGCTTGCGCCGCTGCCAGATTGCCTCCGCTTCGGCCAATTGATCGCGCGCGTTGACACCCAGAACTTCGTTTTCGGCACAAACCACGACTCCGGCGCGAAGCCCCCGTTCACGGGCGATTTCGACCGCGTCCGTCAGATAAAATTCACCTTTGGCATTGGCATTACCGATGGCATCCAGGATCGAAAGCAGATCTGGACACCGGAACGCAAGAACGC
>JANLXZ010000071.1:0-14057 GCA_031365375.1 Hyphomicrobiaceae bacterium
CCGACCGTCACGAAACAACACTGTCTCATGAATCAAGCCTCGACGAGGATGCTGAAGACTGTGCTCACGGCCCTGCATTATTCAGGGGTTGGATCATTGTTTGCGCCTCTGACGCGCGGCAAGGGTGTTATTTTTACGCTCCATCAAGTGCAGCCCGATCTGAGCCCGGCGGCAGGATCAGGCCAGCCATTCGATCCCAACCGCATTCTGCGGGTTACACCGGAGTTTTTGGAAACGGCACTGCTGCAAGTTCGCGCATTGGGTTTTGAAACCGTGTCGCTCGATGAGGCAATCCTGCGCATCGACGGCCGGTCTGCATCGAACAAACCCTTCGCGTGTTTCACGTTCGACGACGGGTATCGAGATAATCGAACATATGCCTATCCGCTGCTAAAGCGGTACAATGTACCGTTCACTGTCTACATCCCGACCGACTTTCCCGATGGCCGGGGTGAACTGTGGTGGCTTGCGCTTGAATCTGTGGTGCGGAAATCGCCCGCCGTTATAGTTCAGATGGCTGGGCAAGTGCGCTCGTTCACTTGCTCGACCGCATCCGAAAAGCAAAACACTTATAATGCAATCTACTGGTGGCTTCGCAGTTTGCCAGAGGATCGTGCGCGTCAAGTGGTGCGCGAGCTTGCTCAAGGCGCCGGAGTCGATATCGAAGGCATTTGCCGCGATTTGATAATGTCTTGGGACGAAATTCGTGGTCTGGCGGCCGATCCGCTGGTGACGATCGGCGCCCACACGAAGCGCCATTTCGCGTTGGCAAAGCTCAGCGCCCCTGAAGCTAGAACTGAAATTGCGGAGAGTGTCGCTCGCGTTGAGTGTGAGCTTGGCCGCCCCTGTCGACATTTTAGTTTCCCCTATGGCGATGAGACGAGCGCCTCGGACCGGGATTTCGAAATCGTTGCCGAGCTCGGGTTGGCAAGCGGCGTCACGACCCGGAAGGGCCTGATTAAAGGCGCTGGCCGCGACAAGCTTATGGGCCTGCCGCGCGTATCTCTGAATGGTGACTACCAACACAGCCGATATGTCGAAGTCTTGTTGACCGGCGCGCCGTTTGCGTTCTGGAACACGTTTCGCCGCAACGCGACGGCAGCGGGCTAGGTTCGACCAGAAGTCGCCGTCGTTTTCCCGGGCTGTTGCATCCACCAGATGATCGCTCCGGCAGGAATGATCCAAAGCGTACCGGCGACCACGTAGTACAATAACTCGATCGCTTTGTTGGCACTCTGCATCTGCAGCACCATGGCAACCGACATCGCGAGAAACGAATAGACGACGATCAACGCCAGTAATGCGACCGTGCCGATCAGTTTGCGCGTGCGCATCGTCATTATCATGTATTCCAAAAAGTCTTTACCGCGCCGGATGGGCGCATTGCGTGTGGCGACAGCACTGCCTAACACACATTGAGATTTGCCACAGGAGACCCGCGATCATGGGCCGCGCCGTGCCGCTTACGAGACGTCCAGAGGAAGTGAACGATAGCTCGACATCGAGCGTGCAGTTGTGGCTGCTTATAGTGGCCGGTCTTGTACTCCTGATGATCACAGTCGGTGGCGCCACCCGGTTGACTGGTAGTGGGCTGTCGATCACCGAGTGGAAGCCGATCATGGGGGCGATCCCACCGTTGTCGGAGGCTGCTTGGCTCGATGCGTTCGCGAAATACAAACTAATTCCGCAGTATGCCGAGCTCAATCGAGGCATGAGCCTCGATGCGTTCAAGGTGATCTTCTGGTGGGAGTGGAGCCACCGGTTCCTCGGTCGCGTGATCGGCTTTGCGTTCGCCGTGCCGCTGGCCTGGTTCTGGATCCGCGGCCAGCTCCCGCCGCGCATGAAGCGACCGCTGTTAGTGCTTCTCGCACTAGGCGGCACGCAAGGGTTCATCGGTTGGTTCATGGTGCAATCGGGGTTGGCGGAGCGCACGACCGTCAGTGAATATCGGCTGGCGCTGCATCTGGGCATCGCGTTCCTGATTTTGGGCGGCTTGATCTGGCTGGCGCTCGGCTCGATCGGGGATCGAACACGGGCGGTACGGCTGCGGACGGTCACGCAAGGTCAAGCCCGGGTCGCGGTATCGATTGTCGGTTTGATCTTTCTGCAGGTGATTGCGGGCGCGCTCGTTGCGGGTTTGAAGGCCGGCCTCACCTATAACACCTGGCCATTGATGGACGGGCGCCTTATCCCGAACGGCTTAGGCACGATGTCGCCGTGGTACCTCAACATTTTTGAAAACATCACGACGGTCCAATTCGACCACCGCATGATTGCGTACGTCATCGTCGCGTTGACGTTGCTGCACGGCGTCATCTTGGTCCGAACGGCAGATGATGAACGGTTGCGTGCCTCGGCGGTCCTTCTGATTATCGCCGTTCTCGCGCAGGTCATGCTCGGCATATGGACGCTGCTGGCAGTCGTGCCGCTGCCGCTCGGCCTTGCTCATCAGGGCGGCGCGGCAGTCCTATTCGCTATTGCCGTCCGGCATCTATTTCTTGTTCGAAGCAGCCTCCAATAACCATTCGTAATGAGGTTCATAAGCCTTAGCTGAGTGCTTTGAGACAGCACTCCATGGTAGCTTTGCCTAAAGGTCAACCAGGAGAGCCGATCGTGAACAGTGCGACCGATGACTTGATGTCTGGCTTGCGCTCAACCGCGCGCACGCTGCCGGAGAGTGGAATTTCCAAGGTCTTCAATTACGGTCGCTACAAAGAGGGACTTATCCCACTTTGGGCTGGCGAGGGCGATCTTCCGACACCCAAATTCATCTGCGATGCGGCGGCGAAGTCGATGGCCTCCGGCGAGACCTTTTATACGGCACAACGCGGCATTCCGGATTTGCGCAATTCGCTGGCGCGCTATTTCACGCGACTGTACGGGCAGCCCTTTAAGGCCGACGAGTTTTTTGTGACCGGCGGTGGCATGCAGGCTGTGCAGCTCGCCGTGCAAGCGACCTGCGGCCCAGGCGACGAAGTGATCGTGCCGGCGCCCGCATGGCCGAATTTCGAGGGCGCCCTTTCGATCCAAGGCGCCAAGGTCGTGGCCTTGCCGATGACCCTCGAACGCGAAGGCTGGTCATTACCGCTCGACAAGCTATTTGCAGCGGTAACACCTAAGACCCGAGCGATCGTTATCAATTCGCCGTCGAACCCCACGGGCTGGACGGCGAGTCGCGACGAGCTGAAAGCGATCCTGGAGTTCGCGCGCGCCCGTGGACTATGGATCATCGCCGACGAGATCTATGGCCGCTTCTATTTCAAGGGAGCGCCCGCGCCATCGTTCTTCGAATTCCGCCGCCCGGATGATCGCATTATTTTCGTCAACACGTTCTCGAAAAATTGGGCGATGACCGGCTGGCGGATCGGCTGGATGCAGGCGCCGCCCGAACTCGGCAACATCATCGAGAGCCTGATCCAGTACAACACTTCGGGCGTCGCGACATTCATGCAGCGGGGCGCCGTTGCCGCCATCGAGGATGGCGAACCCTTCATTGCCCAACAGCTCGAATGCGCGGTGCGAGGGCGCGAAATCGTCTCAAAAGCCTTGGGAGCGTTCAATTCGGTGCGCAGCGTGCCACCAGCAGGCGCGTTCTACTCGTTTTTCGCCATCGACGGGATGCACGATTCCATGGCCGCGGCCCTCCAATTGATCGATGAAGCCGCCGTGGGCCTGGCTCCGGGAATTGCGTTCGGGCCAGCTGCCGAGGGTTATTTTCGCGTCTGTTTCCTTCGCTCGGCGCCGGCGTTGGATGAAGCTATGCAGCGCCTAACGGGCTGGTTGCAAACGCGCTAATGGCCCCGCTCACAATCGCGTGACAGACGCATTTTGTTAATGTATACGCCGTTTGCGGGACGGGGTGCTCAATTGCAACGTTGAGACAGCCTTTGGCCCGGGTCTGGGGAGATAACTGTCGGAGCTGCGGTATGAAAGCCGTTCAGTCATCCGCACTTGCCGTTCCAAAGGAAAGGCTAGTTTTATGTGAAGTTCAGATCGGCGACGCAACGTCGGTTACCTTCACGTTATGAGCAAAGGAGAGCAAGGGCACGCATCCTTGCTCTCTTTTTTATGTCGAGAGCTAATTCGACTTCACCGGATATGCGTCACCAACCGGAACTATGGTGTAATTCATCACCGCCACAACGATGGCAAAAACAATCGCCGCCACGATCGAATTGATCAAAATGACACGCCCCATCATCAGGCGCGACGGCGCGCCTTCGGGAGTGCCGGGTACGATCTCGCCTGCTTCGCCCTGTGTCTTCGCCCTCACCAGCGGAAGGATGGCGAATAGAAAGGTCCACCAAATTAGAAAATAGAGTGCGAGCCCGAAGGGGATGCTCATGCTTGGCAAGGTCCAGTTGGTTGTGAATGCCCAGAGCGACTTCTATGAAAAAAAGCGCGCTTGCCGATGCAAACGCGCTTTTCAACTTTAAGCGGGCGAGCCGCGCTTAATCGTCCTTCGGTTTCGGTACACTCGGGACGGTTCCTGTCGTGCGCGGCTTCTTTTCCTTCGGTCCAGGCAATGACTTGCGTGGCGTTGCCTCGATCAAGGCTTTCTCCGGCGTTTCGACTTCATCTTCATCGTCGTCCTCATCGCGAGGTTTGGCGCGCTTGGGATCACCGGCAATAAATTCGAACCCAAGTTTCGCCTCTTCGCCCTTACCGGTGACAAGCACCTTCACTGTTCCGCCATGCTCGAGCTTGCCAAACAGGAGCTCATCGGCAAGCGGCTTCTTGATGTACTCGGTGATCACGCGGGCGAGTGGTCTTGCGCCGAATTTCTCATCGTAACCCTTCTCCGCGATCCAGCGGGCCGCAGGCTCCGACAGTTCAATCGTGACCCCGCGATCCGCCAGTTGCGCTTCGAGCTGGAAGATGAACTTCTCGACAACCTTCGTGATGACCTCTTGAGGTAGCCCGGCAAATGGGATCGTCGCATCAAGCCGGTTGCGGAATTCCGGCGTGAACATCCGATTGATCGCCTCGCTGTCCTCCCCTTCGCGCTTCATGCGGTTGAACCCCATAGGCGCTTTGGCGAGGTCAGCGGCACCCGCGTTCGTGGTCATGATGAGGACCACGTTGCGGAAATCGACAGCCTTGCCGTTGTGATCCGTCAGTTTGCCGTGGTCCATGACCTGCAGCAGGATGTTGTAGAGATCGGGATGAGCCTTCTCTATCTCGTCCAACAACAGCACCGAGTGTGGATGCTGATCGATCCCGTCGGTCAACAAACCACCCTGGTCGAAGCCGACGTAACCTGGAGGTGCGCCGATCAAACGGCTGACAGTGTGCTTCTCCATATATTCCGACATGTCGAAACGCAGCAACTCGACGCCCATCAAAGCGGCAAGTTGCTTTGCAACTTCGGTTTTGCCGACACCGGTCGGGCCCGAGAACAGGTAGCACCCGATCGGCTTTTCCGGCTCGCGTAGACCGGCCCGGGCAAGTTTGATCGCCGACGCCAACGCCGATATCGCGGCATCCTGGCCAAACACCAGACGCTTGAGATCCTTCTCGAGGTTGCCCAATACTTCGGCGTCGCTTTTTGTCACGGTCTTCGGCGGAATGCGCGCCATCGTTGCGACGGTCGCCTCGATCTCCTTGACCGTAATCTTCTTCTTGCGCTTGTTTTCCGGCACCAGCATCTGCGATGCGCCGCTTTCATCGATCACGTCGATCGCCTTGTCAGGCAATTTGCGATCATTGATGTAGCGGGCCGATAGCTCGACCGCCGCCTTGATGGCGTCGTTGGTGTATCTAAGTTTGTGGTAGTCCTCGAACACGGATTTGAGACCCCGGAGGATCTCGATCGTGTCCGCAACTGACGGCTCTTTGACGTCGATCTTCTGGAATCGGCGCACGAGCGCGCGATCCTTCTCGAAGTGCTGGCGGTATTCTTTATAAGTTGTTGAGCCCATGCAACGCAGCAAGCCCGACTGCAGGGCGGGCTTCAGCAGGTTCGACGCATCCATCGCGCCGCCAGACGTTGCACCAGCGCCGATAACGGTATGGATTTCGTCGATGAAAAGGATCGCGCCTTTGTAATTCTCGATCTCCTTCATCACCGCCTTGAGCCGCTCTTCGAAGTCGCCGCGATAACGCGTGCCCGCTAACAGAGCGCCCATATCGAGTGAGAAAATCGTCGCGTCTTGCAGGACCTCCGGCACGTCCTTCTTGATGATCCTGCGGGCCAGACCTTCAGCAATTGCGGTCTTGCCAACGCCGGGGTCGCCAACGAACAGCGGGTTGTTCTTTTGCCGGCGGCACAGCACCTGAATCGTGCGCAGCACCTCCTGCTCGCGGCCGATCAGCGGATCGACTTTGCCGTCAGCGGCTTTCTTATTGAGATTGACGCAATACGTTCCAAGCGCGTCGGTGCCACCCTTCTTGCCTTCCGGTCCTTCGTTGCCGCCATTTTCTTCATCTGTTCCGCGCACGGGCCGTGGCTCCGACATTCCGGGACGTTTCGCGATCCCGTGGCTGATATATTGGACCGCATCGAACCGCGTCATATCCTGCTCTTGCAAGAAGAACGCGGCATGGCTCTCTCGTTCGGCAAACATTGCGACGAGCACGTTCGCGCCGGTGACCTCTTCGCGACCGGAGGACTGTACGTGCACCACCGCGCGGTGGATGACCCGCTGGAAGCCTTGGGTCGGGGACGCTTCAGGTGGTCCCTTAATGACAAGAGAGCCTAATTCCGCGTCGAGATATTCGGTGACACGCGTGCGTAGAGCCTCGATATCGACAGAGCATGCGCGCAGCACGCCGGCAGCATCACGATCGTCGAGCAACGACAGCAACAAGTGTTCGAGGGTCGCATATTCGTGTTTACGCTCGTTTGCGTACTCCAGAGCGCGATGGAGCGACGTTTCGAGGCTTTGCGAGAATGCCGGCAACGGGTCTACTCCTTTTCCATGGTGCACTGCAAAGGATGGCCATTCTGACGCGCTACGTCCATCACCTGCGTCACTTTAGTTTCGGCCACTTCGTACGTGAACACACCGCACACGCCGACGCCCTTTTGATGCACATGAAGCATGATGCGTGTGGCTTCCTCGGGGCTTTTGCCGAAATACTTTTCCAGGACCAATATGACAAACTCCATCGGCGTATAGTCATCGTTCAACAACAGGACTTTGTAGAGGCTCGGTTTCTTTGTCTTGGGTCGTGTCTTGGTCACGAGACCTGTGCGGCCCTCGCCATCCTCCCCGTTACCAGGTCCCCCTGGACCACGCGGACGAGGTTTGTTGGCCATCACGAGCTCGTTGCCGCGGTGGCGGGTTTGCTCCCTAAATTTTGGTGATTGAACGGACATGACTATTCACTCGAAAGCCGGCGCGAAGATGAGGACTGCTCGCGCCTGACCGGGGTTGCGTTTGTTGGGATGTTACTGGACCTGCCACCAAGCTGCAAATGGGTATGAAGGCGCAACTTGTCCAGCACGCGAAGATGATGCAGCTGGTTATGCGATCGAAGCGAATGCAACCCGAGGTCGCCGCGTTGTCGCGAGGCTCTGAGCTCCCGTCGCCGGCTGATTGTGCCCTCACTACGGGCCCATGGACGATGTGCCAACCCGGATGCTACCGGGGCGGAGCTAGAATGATCAACGGAACAGGCGATCGCCATTCAGGTCGATGATTTGGCGAGCCTTCACGAAGACAAAGCTTTCCGCATCTTCGAAACTGGAGAAACGGTCGGCGCGCATGAAATTGTGCTCCTTGACCACGCCATCGATGGTTTTAGTGATGCGCCCGGCCAGCTGGTATTGACCGCCCTCCAACACCGGCGCCGACTCGATCGAATAGCCGTTGTAGTCCTCGCGCTTCGGTGTCCGGACCTGGCTGCCAGACGCGCCACCGAATAGGGATTTCCAAAATGACATAGAGGTCTCCGTCAATTCGCTTTTACCGACAGCAGGCGCCTCGTCCGGCGCTCGAACTGCACTATAGCCCGCAGACTTCCCGTGCTACAAAGGCATTGTCGAGGGAAGCGTAGCTCCGTTCTTGCCAATTACGAATGGGCATCGGATGTTGAGGCACATCGCGCCAATTGCATTGGCCGCAAGAGTAGGCATCTGTGAGATCAAGTTTATGAAATCCGAACGCGCACCGGCACACGCATCCGTTCAGCACACCGCTGCGGGGCAGCATAAAGCTACGCGTTTGCGCCGCACGCGGCAATCTGCCTGGTCGCGCCGTCTGGTGGCCGAGAACATGCTGACGCCGGACGATCTGATTTGGCCGTTGTTCGTTGCCGAGGGAAAGAACAAACGGACGGACATCCCGTCGATGCCTGGCGTGGAGCGATTGTCGGTCGATCTCGTGGTGGCCGCAGCGGAACAGGCATTGGCGCTCGGGATACCGGCGATCGCGTTGTTTCCTTATACAGATCCCGCCAAACGCACCGAAGATGGCCGCGAAGCACTCGATCCCGACAATCTTGTCTGCCGGGCGACGCGAGCCGTTCGCAAAGCCGGGCTCGATATAGGTGTTCTGCTCGACGTGGCACTCGATCCCTACACAACGCATGGCCACGATGGTCTGTTGCGCGATGGCGTGATTTTGAACGACGAGACAGTGGAGACGTTGGTTGGCCAGTCGCTTGTGCAGGTTGAGGCTGGTTGCGATATCATTGCCCCCTCCGACATGATGGACGGGCGTATCGGAGCGATCCGCTCCGCGCTGGAAGCGAACGGGCACACGAACACTCTGATTATGGCGTACGCCGCAAAATACGCGTCGGGCTTTTACGGCCCGTTTCGCGACGCTGTCGGATCATCGGGCACGCTCAAGGGCGACAAGCGCACGTATCAGATGGACGCTGCCAACTCCGATGAGGCCATTCGGGAGGTTGCCCTCGACATCGCCGAAGGTGCCGATATGGTGATGGTGAAGCCGGGCATGCCTTATCTCGACATAGTCCGTCGCGTATCTGAAACTTTTGGCATCCCCACGTTCGCTTATCAGGTGTCGGGCGAATACGCGATGCTGATGGCGGCCGCCGAACGCGGCTGGCTCGACCACGACAAAGTGATGATGGAGAGTTTGATGGCCTTCAAGCGCGCCGGTGCGTCCGGCGTGCTGAGTTATTTCGCGCCGTCAGCCGCAAAATTGATGCGGGCTAGAAGTTGATCGCTATCGCTGCTCTTGCGCGAGGCACGGCGGGTCACCTATTATTGCTCCTGCGTGCGGCTGCTGCAGCCGCGAGGGTGGGCACTGGCGCCGCATGACCGAGCATCCAAAGAACTTCCCCGAGTTTTATGTTACCGCGCCGCAGCGATGCCCATATTTGCCGGGCCGCTTGGAGCGCAAGCTCTTCACGCATCTGACCCACGACAAATCACCGGTTCTGATCGATAGCTTGCTGAAGGGCGGCTTTCGACGGAGCCAGAACATTGCGTACATGCCCTACTGCGAGGGTTGCCAGGCCTGCGTGTCGGTGCGGGTGCCAGTCGACGAGTTCGATATGACGCGATCATTCCGCCGGGTGGCAGCACGCAATCGAGACCTGTCGGTCGAGCGCGTGGCCGCGCGACCTACACCTGAGCAATATTCGTTGTTTCGCGACTATATCGAGGTGCGTCACGGCGAAGGTGGCATGGCGGACATGAGCGTGCTCGACTTCGCGATGATGGTTGAGGATACGTCGGTCGATACGTTCGTTTCGGAATACCGTGTGCGCCCGGCCCATGCTTTGGAAGTCGGCGCCGTCTACAGGCCGCTCATCGGCGTTACTTTGTGTGATCGGCTGTCCGACGGTATTTCACTCGTTTACAGCTTCTACGATACCGAGGCCGCCGACCGATCCCTCGGAACTCACATGATCCTCGATCACGTGGCCTACGCGCGCTCGCTAGGCTTGCCGTATTTGTACCTCGGCTATTGGATCCGCGATTCCAATAAGATGGACTACAAGGCTAGGTTCCAGCCGCAGGAACGCCTCGGACCAAACGGCTGGATCAGAACCTAATTTCCGAAAATTCGCGACAACCAATTGTCGTCGTCAGCGCGGCGGCGGGGCTGCGGCATAGGTTGCGGTGGTGGCGGCGCATAGGCTGTAGCCGGCGGCGGGTAATACGCTCCCGGTGGCGAGGCCATTGAATGCCCGGTGGGCGAGCTGGATTGGACCCCGGCCATTGGCCAAGTGATCGATCGCTTGACCATCGGATTGGCGGTCGCCGCTACAAGTCTTCGACCGGAATCGCGGGACGCCATTACGTCGTAAGCCGGCTGCGTCGTACCGCTCTTGTCAGGCACCATATGGACTACGCGAAAGCCTCGTGCTTTCAAATCCGTCAGCAACCCTGACAATGCGCCAGCGGTCGCCGGCTGAATGTCGTGGAACAGGATGATGCCTTTGCGCTGCGCGGTGATCTGATTGATGATCGCACGATGCACCTCGGCCGGATTGAGCGTCTTATAGTCGTAAGCGTCGGCATCGATCGAGAAGGCGGCGACGTTACGGGATTGAAGGTGTGCTTTCATCGCGGTCGAGTCGGACAGATAGGGAAAGCGGAAGAAGGGGGCGATCGGCTGACCGAGTGCTCGTTGCACACCGCTTATACCGAGTTCAATCTCATCTTTCGCGCGCACCGCTCCAATCGAGCGAAGGTTGGCGTGGCTCCACGTATGCGTGCCAATGGTGTGACCGCGACGGGCTACGTCCTTGACGATACGTTGTTCGGCCGAGGCGCGGCTGCCGACCATGAAAAATGTTGCCTTGGTGCAATGCGCTTCGAGCGCCTGTAGCACCCGCGGCGTGTAAATGCTCGAAGGACCATCATCGAACGTGAGCACGATCTCGCCGTCGTTGAGGAAATCTTTGTCCTTATATTGCTGGTGGCCGAAGCGGGGGCCTCCCGAGGTGTTGATCTCGACGGTGCGGGAGAGGCCTATCGCTTGCGGACTACACCCCGCCGGGGCAGCCGTCTGCGGAGCGGCCGGTGGTGCGAACATCAACACGGTCAAAGCCAAGGCCAAAATGCTTGGCTTCGTGAGCTTCTTTCCGGTCGTCATATGTGTCTTCGGCGCCGTCACGAGTTGTTAGCCTCTTCACTTCCGATTGTTCCGACCGGTAATGACCGCAACATAGCGATACTCATGGCAAAGGCGAGGCAGGAAGTTAAGTCCACTCTTGGCAACGCCGCTCGTCCGTAAAAAATCGTGGCCCTTCTGCACCGGACATTGGTCAGAGTGTGGCAACATTGACGCGTGTTTTTAGCGGAATTGAGCGTTACTCTCCAACTGCAGATTTCGATTCAAATAGCTCACCCCGAACCTCTCAAGGCACAGCATCCGGCGCAATGATCGCCGCAAGGATGGCAGTTCGCATGCGCAATACCGCGACCCATGAACCGACGAGCGATAGCGACGCGATCCAGGAGCGGGCGCGTTCAGTCGCCGATGCACTCGATCGTAATGATTTGTCGCGCGCGCGTAGCCTCGTGGCGGGGCTGCCGGCTCCCGATCTCGCCGACGTCATCGACCTTTTGGAAGCTGATGCGCGCGTCCAGTTGATCGAGACGCTGGGCGCGGATTTTGACTTCGAAGTCCTCTCCGAACTCGATCCGAGTGTTCGTGATCAGCTTACCGAAGCATTGCCGAACGAGCTGCTCGCTCGTGCCGTCAACGCGCTTGATACCGACGACGCTGCGTACGTCATCGAGCGCATGGATGCGGCGGATCGCCAGGAAATCCTCGCACAGCTGCGAACTGTTGATCGGGCGGCACTCGAGCGCAACCTTGATTATCCGGAAGAGACCGCCGGCCGGCTCATGCAGGCGGATTTCGTGGCGGTCGCGCCGTATTGGACGGTCGGCTACGTGATCGACACGATGCGGGATGCGCCGCCTGACGATTTGCCGGAGACCTTCACCGAATTCTTCGTCGTCGATCCGACCTTCAAGGTGCTAGGCGCAGTCGACATCTCGCGACTTCTGCGCGCAAAGCGAAACGTCAAGATCGAAGCGATCATGGACACCGAGCGAGCAACAGTGCTCGCGACCACCGATCAAACCGAAGTTGCACGCCAGTTTCGCCGTTACGACTTGATGTCGGCAGCCGTCGTCGACGAAAATCAGCGCCTCGTTGGTGTCGTCACCGTCGATGACGTGGTCGAGATGATCGACGAGGAGGCAGAGCAGGAAATGAAGGCGCTCGGCGGTGTCGGCGACGAACGTCTCTCCGATAGCGTTCGGCAAATCGCGCCCAGCCGGTTCTCGTGGCTCTTCGTCAACCTGTTGACGGCGATACTGGCATCCTCGGTGATCAAGCTGTTCGATGCAACCATCGAACACATGGTGGCGCTCGCTGTCCTGATGCCGATCGTTGCCTCGATGGGCGGGAACGCCGGCACGCAGACGATGACCGTCGCAGTGCGCGCGCTCGCGACCGGCGAGCTCGGCGCCGCCAATGTCGTCCGCGTGGTCTTGCGCGAAACTGCAGTGGGCCTTCTCAACGGCTTCGTATTCGCGCTTATCATGGGGCTGGTCGTGTATGTTTGGTATGGTTCGAACACGCTTGGCGCAGTGATCGCGGGCGCGATGGTGATAAATCTTCTCGCGGCGGCGCTGGCGGGCATATTCGTGCCACTCACTCTCGATCGCTGGCGGTTCGATCCAGCCGTGTCCTCGACGGTTTTCGTGACGACGGTGACCGATGTCGTTGGCTTTTTTGCGTTTTTAGGACTGGCGACGTTCTGGTTGATGTAGGTCTGGCAACGTAATCAGCATCGAGGGAAATGGCATGCGCAGCCTGGTGTTGTTCGGCACTGTCGCGCTGAATGTTCTGACCGGCACGGCCGGAGCCAAGGAGCCGGCGCCGGCTGTCGCCGGTAATATTCCCCTGGCCGAGATTATCGAGCTGGCCAAACCCTATCCCAACCTGGTTCTGCAAGTGCGCTTGCAGCTTCTTCGCGCGAACTTGAAGCGGGAGCAGGTCCACTGCACCGGTTCGCGCTTCGGCACGCGATGGGCGACCCTAGTCGGACGACGTCTCAGCCCCTATCAATGCCCGATCGGGAAAAGGACGCTGGTGATAACCGCCGCTCAAACTTACCTCGATCGGAATGGGCGCAAAGTCCGCGCCGACGATCCGCTGGTGGCTGCCAAAGCCGCAGCCGTCAAGGAGAGTGGTTTGACTTGGAAGTGGAAGTGATCTCAGCGGTAACGACTTTGAGGAACCTAAGCGCGATGACGACGAAATACACGGTGCGGGCGCTCAACCCGAAAGATAAGGCGCACTGGCTGCCGCTGTTCCGGGCCTACATCGAGTTTTATAAATCGAGCGTTGCCGACGAAGTAATCGAGACGACATGGGGGCGTCTGCTGTCGGGCGTCGAAGGCTGCCACATCGGATTAGTCGTGGTCGACGAGCACGACCGGCCATTCGGTCTTGCTCACGTGCTGTTCCACCGCTCCACCTGGTCCGCGACCTGGTATTGCTATCTCGAGGATTTGTATGTCGACCCCGCTCGCCGTGCCAAGGGGGCCGGTCGCGCGTTGATCGAGGCAACCTACGCCGAAGCAGAAAAACGCGGCGTCACCCGCACCTACTGGATGACGCAAGAGTTCAACTACCGCGCCCGCGGCCTATACGATCAAGTCGCGACCAAAAGCCCGTTCGTGCAGTATCGCAGGTGATGAGAGTACCAAGGGCACCCATATTCGAAGAATCGACTAGGTAGACTATTTTCAGGGTGCGAACGGCGATGAGCTCCGGTCTCTTGGCTCTTCTCGATGATGTCGCTGCGATCGCAAAGGTCGCCGCTGCGTCGATCGATGATGCGGCAGCACAAGCGGTTAAAGTTGGAGCGAAGGCTGCCGGCATTGTCATCGATGACACCGCCGTAACGCCGCGTTATGTCGTCGGTTTTGCCAGCGATCGCGAATTGCCGATCATCGCAAAAATCGCCTGGGGATCGCTCAAGAATAAGCTTCTCTACTTACTCCCTGCTGGGCTTCTGTTGACCGCTCTGGCGCCGTGGGCGATTACACCGCTGCTGATGATCGGTGGAGCGTTCCTTTGCTTCGAAGGCTGGGAAAAAGTGCACGA
>JANLXZ010000166.1:0-41137 GCA_031365375.1 Hyphomicrobiaceae bacterium
AACGCCTTCGGCTCGGCGTAGCGCACGGTTACAAGGCGCGAGCCTGCAAGAATGAATGTCAACGCTGTGGTCAATGGAACCGCAGCTTCGACGTTGTAGACGATGAAAGCTGTCAGGAAGTGGGCGCCATTTTCCTGGTACAATCTATTGGACGCTTCAATCTCACGCATTTCAGCACGTGTCGGAACTGAGATGCCGAGCGCTTTTTCGACGAATGCGTCTTCCTCGGCGGTCGGGTTAAGCAAATCGATCCACACCGTCGAATCCGTGATCGGCAGCATCCCGTCACGCTTGGCGAGCCCTGTGCCTTGATGATCGTAAGTGGTAAGCATCGCTCTTAAATTCCCCCCGGAATTATTGTCGCCGCATCTGTCGTGTCACCTGTATTCGGACGATAGATACACGAGCGCCAACAATCTGACATCCCTTTCGCTCAGGATCAGTAATTCCCACTTAAAAGCGACGCAGGAGTTGCGCGACGATGACGGATGAATTCAAAGCGATCGGCATCGCAGCCGGCAATAACGGGCTGGCATTGGAGGACAGTCCGCTTGGCGGCCCGGTCCTGCGACTGGTGAATGACCATGGCTCCGCAACTGTCGCCCTGCAAGGAGGGCAGCTGATCGGCTGGACGCCAAGCGGGCATGAACCGGTGATCTGGCTGTCGCCGGTCGAGCGGTTGGCCAACCCGCCGGATAATCCGAAGCCGGTGCGCGGCGGGACCCCGGTTTGCTGGCCCTGGTTTGCCGCGCATCCGACTGACGCTACAAAGCCCGCTCATGGATTCGTGCGGACGCGGCAATGGACTGTTGGTCCTGCAGAACGATCGGAGCGCGAAGTTCGGGTGACCCTTTCAACAGCCACGAGCAAAGCTGACAAAACGTTGTGGCCGAATGAAGCGTCGCTCGATTTGACGATAACGCTCGGTCACGCGCTGACGCTGGCGCTCACCACGCACAACACCGGCGCGAAGGCTTTCGCGCTCACACAAGCACTCCACACTTATTTTGCAGTAAGCGATATCGCGAATGTCTCTGTCGAAGGGTTCGACAGCCAACCCTATGTCGACAAGCTCGATGCAAATGCTCGCAAACAGCAGACAGGGCCGATCGGTTTTACGGCCGAGGTCGACCGCATCTATGACGCGCACGCAAGCGGGGCCGCGATCATCGACCGGGGACTAAACCGGCGCATCGATATCGCCAAATCGGGCAGCCGCTCATCGGTCGTATGGAACCCTTGGATCGAGAAATGCAACCGGCTCGGCGACATGGGTACGGATGGCTATCGCGGCATGGTGTGCGTGGAAACGTGCAACGCCGGGTCAGACATCGTGCACATTTCGCCACGGACCAGTCATACGATCAGCGCGTCTTATAAAGTCGTTCGACTGTAGGAATTTCTAGCTGAAAGGCGCCTAGCCTCAATCATGCCTTAACGTTCCTGGACGTTAAGTCATGACTTTAGGGGGCAATTGCCATGTCCGTCCGAATATCTGAGGCTTTTCGCATGCGAATTTTCGTGTCGACTCAACGGTCGCGCGCGTCCCTTCTCGGAATTGGACTGGCAGGCGTTGCCGCTATTATGCCGGCAGCGACGTCAATGGCACGGAATGCGACGGCTCAGGAAATGGTCGGCGACAAGCTCGCAGCCCTTAATCCGGACCAACGCAGGATATACGAGAGCTACCGCATCGCCCGATTGACCTACGATGCTCAGCTCGACGCGTACTGGGAATCGGTCAACGAAAAGCGCGACGAACGCAAACGCAAACGCATTGCTGGTCAGGCCTACACCAGTCGCGACTACATTTTAACCCAGCCGCCAAAGTACACCGGGCCGGTTCTGCTCGACGCCATCGCGAAGATCGTAACTGAAGCCAAACCGGCGGAACCTGAAAAGCAACTTCCTGGCGTCGCTGACTTTCTGCAAAGCGCCAAGGAGGTTTACAATTTCGTGCCAGAGGCAACGACAGAGGTCGAGTTCAAGCGTCGTTATGCAGCCGAAGCGCTGGCGATCGGACTGACGAAAGATCAAGTCGTAAAGGTGTACGCGCTGGAAACCGGCGGCATGGGCACGTACGACATGCAGGCCGGTATTCATCCGCAGAAGCGCACCGGCCGACCGATATCATCGGCGCTTGGCTATGCCCAGCTGCTGCATGCCAACTCCGTGAACGAGCTCGTCAAGCATGGCGAAAGTTTCATCAAGAGATTGGAGAACATGGCTCGATCGCAGGCAAGCACAACGCCGCGCCGAGCGATATCGCTGCGAGCGAAAGCGGCCGTCGTCCGCGCGATGCTGAAGGATGGCCGCACAGTGGCCAACGAATGGGGTGATCACGTTCGATTCGGGGGCACACCCAAGGGTCTGGCGATCCACGCGCTCAATCTCGATGCCGACGTTGGACCGTGGCTGCAGGTGATCAAACTCAAGGGCTTGAAGGAAACCGCGAGCCACGAAGCCGGGCGCGCCCAACTCAGCGGCGCCGAAATCGAACTGATGAATCTTGCCGGTCCACGCACCGGCCTCGAAATGTTGATGCCGGTTGCGCAGACGGTACCGACGACGAACTTTTTCAGCCGCGGCGGTTATGAGCGCAACTCGGTTGTGCGGGATCGCACTGCAGCAGAACTGTTGGTCGAACTCGGCAAACGCATGGAATTCGGTCTGCTAAAGTCCGGCTCGATTGAGTTTGCGCAGTCGTTCGATGCTGTCGCAAAACGCTAGGCAGTCTTCAACAGACTTGCGCATGCCGTCGCGAAGGCCTGGGCACCACGCACGATGTCTTCGTCGCTGGTGTTCTCGGTCCAATGATGACTGATGCCGCCGATCGAGGGCACGAACAGCATCCCGGCAGGCATCACCTTCGACAACACCTGCGCATCATGGCCGGCTCCGCTCGGCAACCGCGTGTGACCGCCCGGCGCTAGGCTTTCTGAAGCGGCCTCCAGCGCAGCTTGGAAGTTGGCATCCATTACGGCTGGATAACTTTTACGAACCGCCTCGACGCTTGCGCGGCACGGACCAGCTTTATCGGATGCTGCGACCATCTCGACCAGCGTGGCTTCCAGGCGTTTCAACGTGTCGTGATCGGCATCACGGATCTGGAACAGCATCTCGGCGCGGCCGGGAATAATACTCGGCGCGCCTGGGTCGAGCGTGATCCTGCCCGTGGTCCAAACCGTGCGCGGCCCGGCAACCTCTGGAAACCGCTGGGCTATGGCACAGCACAAGCCGGTGAGCGCCACGCCCGCATCCTTGCGGATCTTCATGCGGGTGGTGCCGGCATGGTTCTGCGCGCCAGTGAACGTGACCTTGAACTGCCAGATCCCGACGATGCTGGAGACGATGCCAAGCTTCAGCTCGTTGGATTCGAGCCAATCGCCCTGCTCGATGTGCGCTTCGAGATAGCCGATGTACTCATTTGGCTTCACCCGGCGGCGTGATTTGTCGGCCAATCCCGCTTCAGCGAGCGCGTCGCGCATCGTGCGGCCGTCGGTGCGATCGATGGCTGCGTCGATTTCGGCCTCGCTCAAGCCATCAACAAACGAACGGCTACCAAGGAAATGGCCGAAGTGACCTTCCTCGTCACACCACACGCCGACATCAACACCTGTCCCGGCGAATGCCGGATCGGCATTGATTACGCGGGCCGCTTCGAGGCCATAGATCACGCCGAGCGGACCATCGAGCCAACCGGCATAGTTTTGGCTTTCAAGATGCGACCCGGTGAGCAGTTTCCGCGCCCGGCCAGGTACCACGCCATAAACGTTGCCGATGCCGTCGAAGATAGGTTCAAGTCCAGCTTCGGCCATGCGACCCGCAAACCAGTGGCACGAAGCGTTGTGCTCGGCCGAAAGCGAAGGACGATGTACGCCTGTTTCATAACGACCGAAGTCGCGCAATCGATTGAGGTCGGCGAGAACGCGGGAGGCATCGATAATTGTCATATTGCTGTCCGTGATCGACGTTGATCGAGCGCCAGAGCGTAGCAGATCATCGGCCCAACGCCATTGTACCGATCGTTTGCATTACTTAAGTCACTTGCTTGACGGCTGCAGCCGCCGACCTAATCTTGTACGAACCTAATTCGCCGAAGTAAAAGGAGCGCACGATGCGATTAATGGATCGGGCAGGAGCTTATGGCATGTCGAAAACGCTGATCGCAGCATTGCTTTTTGCTTTGGCGACGTTAGCTGCGCCGGTTGCCTATGCGCAAGTTACCTACCATCGTGGCAACACCGCCGATCCTGAAACGCTCGATCCGCACAAGACTTCGACAGTCTACGAAGCTCACGTTTTGCGCGACGTTTTCGAGGGCTTGGTCGTTCACAATGGCAAGGGCGAGATCGTGCCCGGCGTCGCGGAAAGCTGGACGTCGTCGAAAGACGGGATGGTTCACACATTCAAGTTCCGGCCCAATGCGAAATGGTCGAACGGCGATCCTGTGAAGGCATCCGATTTCGTATTCGCCTACCGCCGCATCATGAACCCCGAGACCGGCGCGAAGTACGCCAAGATCCTGTTTGCAATCAAAAATGCCGAGGCGTCGAACAAGGGCAAGGCCAAGCCTGAGGAGATCGGCGTAAAGGCGGTGGATGACAAGACGCTGGAGATCACACTTGAGCGACCAACCCCTTACTTCCACGAATTGTTGGCGCACCAGACGGCACTTCCGCTACATGAAGCATCGGTCACCAAGCACGGCACCAACTTCGTCAAGCCGGAAAACTGGGTTTCGAACGGCCCCTACGTGCTGAAGGAATTCGTTCCAGGCTCGCACATTCGCACGGCAAAGAACCCGAATTTTCACGATGCGGCGAGCGTACAGATCGATGCCGTGATGTTCTATCCGACCAAGGATACGGCCGCCGCGATCCGCCGCGTGGAAGCCGGTGAGTTGCAGTCGAACGACGACATACCCGCCGATCAGATCAAGGCGCTCCAGGCGAAATTCGGCGACCAGATCAAGCTCGCGCCGTTCCTCGGCACCTATTATCTCGCCGTCAATACGACGAAGCCGCCATTCAACGATGTCCGCGTCCGCCAGGCCCTGTCGATGGCGATCGATCGGGAATTTCTGGCCGAGCAGATTTGGGGCAACACGATGGTGCCGGGTTATTCGTTCGTGCCACCGGGAATATCCAATTACAATGAGCCGGCCTACGCCGACTACAAGGACATGACGCCCGACGAGCGCGAAGAGCAGGCGAAGGTTCTGCTTGCCGAAGCGGGCTATGGACCGGGGAAAGAAGTGCTGAAGGTCGAAATCCGTTTCAACATGACGGACAACAATCGCGCAACGATCGTCGCCATTGCCGAGCAATGGAAAAAACTTGGTATCGAGACCTCGCAGATCCACACCGATGCCAAGACACACTTCGCGCACTTGCGCGATGGCGGCGATTTCGATGTGGCGCGCGCGGGCTGGATCGCTGACTACGCGGATCCTCAGAACTTCCTGTTCCTGCTGGAAAGCGATGCGGTCGGCCTCAATTATGCCCGCTACAAGAACACCGACTACGACGATCTGATGCGCCGCGCCGCGACCGAGACGAATATGGAAGAACGCATCAAAGTGCTGTTCGCCGCCGAGACGATCTTCATGCACGACGTGCCCTATATCCCGATCCTGTACTACGGCTCCAAGAACTTGGTGTCGAACAAGCTGCAAGGGTGGCAAACGAACCTCAAGGACGTGCACCCGACGCGGTTCTTGTCTCTCGCGAAATGAAAATTTTTCGCGCTTCGTGCAGGGACATTCAGTCCATGATGTGTCCACCATCGTAGGTGCAGGCAATACGTCCCAAGGCAGCACGGACGCGATCGGTCATCATGAGAGCTGCGGTGCTCGTTGGCAGATTACCGTCGACCTCCGAAGTGCCCGGATACTCCATCGAGCCGATCAACATCGCGCGCAAAGATTCGCCCTCGAAAGGCTGCTTCGTCTCGGCAGCGCCCCGCTCCAGTAGACTTTGCAGCAATGCTGTATCAATCGCCGGCAAGCTCGCGAGGAACCCTGCGACGAGTGTCCGCGCCAATGCATGGTCGGGATGTGCGGCAACGGTCGCTGCCTGCCCGCAATCCCACAAGTGTGCCACATGATCCCATGCCGCTGGCTTCGCCGGAAAACGGCTCTTCAAGTGAGCGGCCTCATCGGCCACGTAAAACCGATTGAGATTGTCGAAGAACGCGAACCCGTAGCCTTGGCTCGTGATCATCGCATCCCATTTCGCCGACGCATCGGCCATTGAACCTGGCTCGACAGCCTCGACGACGATCACGCGCGGACGATGACGCGTCCAGTCGATGCCGGCCAAAACGTCAGCCTCGGCGCCCTCGACGTCGATTTTCAGGAAATCGATGTTCAAGATCTTTGCCTCATCCAACAGGGTCGATAGGCGGCGCACGGGAAGCCGCGTCGTGCTGTAGCCGACGCCGAATGCGCTTGCGGCCGATGCGTTCGCCTCAACGGAGGTTGAAAACCCGTGCAGCTTGTCGACGGTGTGGAAGTCGATCTCGCCGTCCTTGGCGCCAGCCAACACCGACACCGTGTAATCGCGCGGCCGCACGTGCGCGTAGACGTCGGCGAGTTTGACCTGCGGCTCGACCACAAGCCCGCGCCATCCCATCAAATAGAAATAGAACGACACATTGTCAGCAACCGGATGCCCGCCGCCGACATCCACGTAGATGCCAACCGGCTCGCCGGCAAACAGCAAGCTCAGGTGATAGTCCTCGAGGTTCTGCGCGTAAGAGAGTTGCATATAAATGACCTCGAATTGGGGTGGAGTCCGATTGAGCAGATCGCTAGCGCGCGACAATGATCTCGTCTAGTTGAGACGCCCATGAAACATGGCAACGCAATGGCCGCACCCGTTCCGATCATTCCCAGCGCCCGCGAGCTCCTCGCCCGCTATCCTGTCGTTTTCTGCGACGTATGGGGCGTGGTTCATAACGGCGAGCGCGCATATTCGAGCGCTGGCGCGTTGCTGGCACAATACCGCGCGCAAGGCGGCCGCGTGATCTTGTTGTCGAACGCACCTGTACCATCCTTGAGCGTCGCGAACGTACTCGATGAGAAGGGCGTGCGCCGCTCTGCCTGGGACGCTATTGTCAGTTCCGGCGATGTCACGCGGTTGCATCTTGAGGCCAGTAGCTATCGGCGGCTCCACCACATCGGACCGGCCCGCTCGTTACCGTTGTTCGACGGACTGACCGCGACCCTATCAAGCCTGGATGACGCGCACGCATTAGTGTGCACCGGCCTCATCGACGACCGCGGCGAGACCGCCGACAGCTACCGCCCACTCCTCGAAAGGGCGCTGGCCCGCCAGCTTCCATTTGTATGCGCGAACCCCGATCTTGTGGTCGATGTCGGCGGGCGGCGGTTTGCGTGCGCGGGCGCGGTCGGCGTCGTCTACGAGGCAATGGGCGGCGACGTCTACTGGGCAGGTAAGCCGCATAAGCCGGCCTACGATCTGGCATTTGCGACAGCAGCTGGAATCACGGGACATGCGATGTTGCCAAGTGAGGTGTTGGCTATTGGTGATGCCTTGGCGACCGATATTGCCGGCGCCGCAGCGGCCGGCATTGACGCCCTGTTCATCGCCGGGGGCATCCATCATGACGCGACGATGCAGGGTATCCAAGTCGATAGAAATCGGTTGGCAAAACTGTTCGACGAAGCCGGCGCGCAAGCTATCGCTGCGATGGCGCACCTCGCATAGAAAAAATCAGACTACGCCTCGACGAATCCAAATGTATCGCCGGCGCGCACGATTTTGCCGACGCTTGGCGATGCAAAATGCGCTGGACAAAACAACGTCGAAGTCTCGCAACAGCGCGACAGCAGTTTTCGCCGGCTTTCGGCGCCAAGTTTGCCGTTCCAGTCGGAGAACATGCCCACGTCGGGGTAATGCGTTTGAATTGGCGAATGGATTGCATCACCCGTGATAATCGCATCGGCACCGGCGCGGCCGACCTCCACCGAAAAATGATCGATTGAATGGCCAGGCGTCGGGATTAGACGGACAAGGTCACCCATCTCGTGATCGCTTTTGACGATTTCGACCCTTCCAGCCGCAACAACGGGCAACACCGAATCGGTGATCCACGGTAAATTCGTCGGATCAGCCTCGTGTTTAGCCGTCCAGTGCGCGAGCTCACGATCAGCAAACAGATATTTAGCGCGCGGAAATGTCGGCACCCAACGGCCATTCTCGAGCTTCGTATTCCAACCCACGTGATCGCCGTGCAGGTGCGTGCACATGACGTAGTCAATGTCGCTTAAGGCGAAGCCCGCCGCCGCCAAATTACGCTCATAACGGTCACTCGCCATGCGATGCCAGAACGGCCGTTGGGGCCTCTCCTTGTGATTGCCGACACACGTGTCGACCAGGATCGTCGCATCGGGTGTTTTGACGAGATAACTTTGAATGCAAAGCACCACCTTGCCAGCCGCATCAATGTGCCGCGGCGTCAGCCAACTGCGGTGCGGTGCCATCATTTCGGTAGTCAGCGCCGGAAAGAATTGCGTCGCGTCGAAGAAGGGCCCTTGCTGCTCGACGATGCGGTGAATTTCGATATCGCCGAGAACGATGGGAACAGACATAGATGGTACCTCCTATTGCGCGGTCGAAGCTAACTGACCAACGTCGATCGCAAAAGCCCCTGGCGCCACCCGCGCATATTTATCTGCAAACAACGCTTGCGGAACGAGCCGGGAACAGTTATGGTCTGTTCTGGTTTTGTTTGTTCGTAACTGCGTGCTTGCCAGAAACAGCGGATCGCCAGACAGAACGCGAGCCTCCGGAGGTTACACGTGCTTACTCAGAAACAAAAAGAGCTCTTGCTATTCATCCATACGAGAATGCAGGAGGAAGGTGTGCCGCCCTCCTTCGACGAAATGAAGGATGCTCTGGAACTCAAGTCGAAATCGGGTATTCACCGATTGATCACGGCCCTGGAAGAGCGCGGCTTCATCCGTCGTCTCGCGCACCGGGCCCGCGCCCTCGAAGTTATCAAACTTCCGGAAAACGCGCCTGAAACGGCTTCAATCCCTAAGCGCCCACCGTTTACGCCGAGCGTGATCGAAGGCAGCCGTGGCAAGCAACCGTTCGTGCCGCCGCCCTCGACGATTATCGATAGCCGCACCGTATCCGTCCCGGTCATGGGGCGCATAGCGGCCGGTGTGCCAATCAGCGCGATCCAATCGCACAGCCACGATATCGCCTGCCCGCCAGACCTGCTGACGAACGGTGAACACTTCGCCCTCGAAGTTCGCGGTGATTCGATTATCGATGCCGGCATCCACGATGGCGATACAGTCATCATCCGCCGCTGCGACTCCGCCGAGAATGGCGATATCATTGTGGCGCTCATCGAAAAAGAGGAGGCGACGTTGAAGCGTTTGCGCAAGCGCGGTGCAGCTATCGCACTCGAAGCCGCAAACCCCGCTTACGAAACACGAATTTTTGGTCCCGACCAAGTCGACATCCAGGGCCGTCTCGTTGGCCTGATCAGACGATACTGATGGGCAATCTGGAACGAGTGCTGCAGCGCGCTGGTCCTAGCTGAGGGCTGCGCGATGCACGATGGCGGCGAAGGTGAAGGATTGGCCGAGATCGGGTCGCGCTATGATGGCGCGGCGCGGGATCTGGTGATCGGGTTGCGCGCTAGTGAGCGGCGCGCTATCGCCCGCGTTGCCACCGAGTTCGAACGGCGCTCGGCACTTGGAGTAAGGGTGTTACGCCTAATCGAGGCTGGACTGGGCCGGGCATTGGTGATCGGCATCACAGGTCCACCGGGAGCTGGCAAATCGACCCTGGTCAATGCGATGATCGTCGAGTTGCGCGCGCGCGGGAACACTGTCGGCGTGATCGCGGTCGATCCGTCGAGCCCGATTTCGGGCGGAGCTATCCTCGGCGACCGCATCCGCATGACGGCCGCCGGTCAAGACGATGGCGTGTTCGTGCGCTCGCTCGCGTCCAAGGGCAACCTCGGCGGATTGACCCCTGCGGCGGTGCGCATCATCGACGCTCTCGACGGTGCCGGTTTCGATACGATCCTTCTCGAGACTGTCGGCACGGGCCAAAGTGAAATCGACGTTGCGGAGATTGCCGACGTGCGCATCGTCGTCGCAGCTCCGGGCCTTGGCGATGATATTCAGGCGATGAAATCCGGGCTTCTCGAAATCGCCGATGTCCTGGTGGTGAATAAAGGCGACAGACCGGGCGCCGAGGCGACACTGCAGCAGTTGGCCGGTGCACTATCGGTGAGATCGAACGGCACGAACGATCGTTCGACCGGCGAGGTCGAGGCGCTCAAGACAACTGCAACCACGGGCGCCGGAGTTGCGCGATTGGTCGATGTTGCCATGGCAATCGGCAAAGTTCGACTTACCCAAGGATCGGTACCGCGCCGCCGCCGCCGCGCGCGATATTTGATTGCTCGCGCGTGCGCAGATTTGATCGCCGATCGCATCCGGAACGGCATCACCACAGAACTCGATCGTGCCGCCGACGATGTCCTCTCAGGCACCGTAAGCGCCGAGGCAATCGCGCAGCGGCTAGTGGCAGCGGCGGTGTCAAAGGGGAAATCGTGACGATGTATGTTGCGGTCGACGCAGCGGTTACTTCGCCTCGAAGCACTGCTTGAAGCCGTTGACCAGGCCGCGCATCAACTCTTCATAAAGGGCCGCTCCCGGGGTTAGCCGTGTCGCCTCCGGATCGAGTACGACAGACTTGGCATTTGATCCTTCGATCACCGCGGCCACGACCTTCGGCTGCATGCCGGGCTCGGCAAAAACACAAGGTGCTCCGGTATCCGCAATTTTCTTACGCACTGCGGAGAGGCGGTTGCCACTCGGCGCCGTCTCCGGGTTGAGCGCGATCGATGCAACTGCCGTCAGCCCATACCGCTGCTCAAAATATTGATAGGCATCGTGCAGGACGACGAACGGTTTGCCCGCATATGGCGTAAGCTCGCGTTCCAAATTGTCGTCCAAAGCTTGAAGTTTCGCGACAGCAACCGCTGCGTTATTTTTGTATGCGACGGCATTTGCAGCATCGGCATCACCAAGGATTGCGGCTATGTGATAGACCATCGCAATCGCATTTCGGGGAGAAAGCCAGATGTGGGGGTCAGTTTCGTCTTCCGCGTCCTCCGTGCCGGTCCCCTTTTTGCCCCCCCCGCGACCGTGCGTTTTGTGTACTCCGTGTGCGTGGGCTTCGAACGCCCCACCCTCTCGCCGGTCGAAGACCGTTACGCCAGGCGCTTCCTGCAACGTCACCAGTTGCACCGATTTGGGCAGCGATTTCACGAGCTTGGTAGTGAAGGGCTCAAGCCCCTCTGAGATCCGAAAAAACACGGCCGCTCCGTTGACAGATTGCGCATCCGAAGGCCGCATCGCGTAGGCATGGGGCGATGCCGCGCCATTCACGAGTACAGCTGGAGTTCCGGTATTACCCATGACCAACGCCACCAGCGCATGGGCTGGCTTGCTACTCACCACAACTTTGATTTCGGCAATTGCGGAACAGGCAATTGCCATGAGAATGGATGAGAACGCGATCGACCACGCGGCACGGCGGCCCGCCCACCGGAAACACAAGCGAAAGTCTGACTGCTGCATCACCACTCGAACCATCGATACCCATACGTCCATTTGAAGTAAGCAGATGTTATAACGTTGCGTCAAGATCTGCCGAGCGCAGTTGGAGCCGCAATGCTGCTGCAATCGTCGGCTTGGAAGTAACGAATAGACGCGCTAATCCTAGCGTCATGCTCAACGCATTGGGACAACCGCTTTTCCAAACCCAAACGGGTTTTAGCGGAACCTGCAATCGAAGCCACAAAGCCATGATCACGCCCAAAATCGCTGTCGCACTAAGCGTATTAATTGCCGGGACTGTCGGCCACGCCCCCAGCGCCAGCGCCCACCCTCACGTCTACGTAACAGTCGAGACGACGGTACTGTACGACAAAGGCACGATCTCGGGCCTGCGTCACCGCTGGGTGTTCGATGAATTCTACACGACGATGGCGATCGAAGGCCTAGATACCAATGGCGACGGCGTCTACGACCGCAAAGAACTCGCCGAATTGGCCAAGGTCAATGTCGACGGCCTGGCCGCAATGGATTATTTCACATTCGCCAAACTCGGCAGCCAGCGCTTGGCTTTCGATGCACCGCAGGATTATTGGCTAGAGCATGTGGCTATGGCCGCGCCGCCGGGTCCAGGCAGGCCAGTTCCGCCAGATGGAGCACCGGCTGCATCGGGTTCACCGCCAATGACCGCGCTCCCTACGTCTCCTGCTGATCAGCCAAGCTTCTGGTCCAAGCTCGTGAAGCGCATGACAGGTGACGGTGCGAAGAATGCTGACGCCGTGAAAGTCCTCGCGCTCGAATTTACACTGCCGCTGAAGCAGCCCGTACTCGCCGACGCAGAGGGCTTTGAATACTCGATTAATGATCCGGGTTTCTGGATCTGGTTTGACCTGGCCAGCAGCAAGGGTGCTAGTCTTGGGTCCGGCGCGCCACCAGGCTGCAAGATCGAGATTGGTGTGCCCAAACAAGATGCCGCCGATCTGCAACGTTTGGGCGAGTCGTTCGCAATTCAAATGAACGGCCAGATCGGCGGATCGCAGCAGTCCGCTGTGGGTACCGCCAAGAGCGTAAGCGTGACCTGTCCAAAGCCATGAATCAACGCCACTTACACGCTGTCGTGCCAACGACCGCAGCAACAGCTCGCAACCCGAATAAGCGACTTCTGATCGTCGCGTTCGTCATAGCGATCATTGCCGGCGCGGGATTTGTGATCCTTCGCTCGATCCCCGGTTTGCTCGACCCTATTTGGAATTTCGTGCTTGAAGGTCAGCGCGAAATGACGGGCGGAATGACCACCGCCCTACGCGACCTCAAAGCCCTCGGCTCGATTAATGCCGCGCTTGTTCTGGGCCTCCTCAGTTTTCTTTACGGCATACTTCACGCGGTTGGCCCGGGTCACGGCAAGTTCGTGATCTCGTCCTACGCGCTCGCTAACGAAAAGACCGTGCGGCGCGGCATTCTTTTGTCGTTCATGGCGGCGCTAATCCAAGCGCTGTCTGCGATCGCGATCGTCGGCGTTCTCGCGCTCGTTCTCAAGGCGACGAGTATTCAGGTGAAGGCAACCGAAGCCTGGCTTGAGACTGTTAGCTGGGGCCTGATCGCGCTCCTTGGCGCGTGGCTATTGTGGGGGCAACTGCGACAGAACTTCAGCACGTCGGCAGCCGTGCATTCGCGCGATCCTGTGCACACCCATGACCACGCAGATCACGTACACGGCCCTAATTGCAGTCATGCGCACGAACCAGCGCACGTCCACGATGAGCACTGCGGCCACACTCACATGGCAACGCCAGAGCAGCTGCAGGGGCCTTGGAACTGGTCGCATGCATGGTCGTTGGCATTCTCGATCGGTATCCGCCCGTGCACCGGCGCGATCGGCGTTTTGCTTTTGAGCTTGAGCCTTGGCATCCTATGGGCCGGCGTGTTTGCTACGTTCACAATGGCCATCGGCACGGCGATCACCGTATCTCTCTTGGCCGCGACGGCAGTGTGGTCCCGCGATCTTGCAGCTAGAGTTGCAGGTGGTGCCGAAAGTCCCTGGGCTGCGAGCGTTCAGAAGGTTGCCGCTATCGGCGGATCGGCAAGCGTCATGATTTTGGGAATATTGTTCTTTATCGCGAGCCTGCGCGGAGGCTCGCCGATCTGATGCGACGTCGCGATGTTTAACCAGTCGTAAACAACTGTGTTGCCCTCTGACTTCATTCACGTAAGCTTCGAGGCAGTTCAAAATCCGACTTGCTGCGGAGTTTCTTGTCGTGCTGTACCGGTTGTCGAGTGTAGGTGTTGCGTTAGCGATTGCAGCCTTGATGTTATCGCAGTCGGGCCGTGCCGCGCATGATCTGGCAACTGCCAATCCGTCGAGCGAAGTTCAAGAACTGATTGTCCTGGAGGCGCCGAACTGCATTTATTGCAACATCTTCCGGCGCGACGTTCTACCTAGCTACCAGCGTTCCAAGCGGGCCGGTGAATTACCGATGCGCTTTCTCGATCTCAATGACCCAGCCGCGGATAAACTGAAACTGTCGGCATCGGTGACGATCGTGCCGACGATCGTTCTCATGCGGTCGGGCGAAGAAAGCGGCCGCATTAGCGGATACACCGGACCCGAGGCTTTTTTTCAGAGCGTCGCCCGCTTGCTCGGCCCACCACAATGAAACAACCCCGCGCAGGCATTGGCCTGACGCGGGGCTGCATGACGCAGTCTAATCAGAACACGAATAGATCCGCCGTAACGTCCGCTGCGTGAAGTCCAGCGAGCATGATCGACTGCGTGCCAATGGTGATCTGCGCCCCATGATCGGATTCGGAAACTGCCATATGCGCCAGATCCAAGCCGCGACCCGCGAAGTTTAAGTGATCTTCGCCGACGTGGAAGTCGGTGATAATATCCATTCCTTTCGATACAACTGAGAAGTCGAACGTATCGGCGCCTCGACCACCCGTCATGACGTCATCACCACTATCGCCGCGCAGAATGTCGCCGCCGTGGCCACCATCGAGCGTATCGTTGCCGGAACCGCCGACCAGGATATCGTTGCCTGAACCGCCGGTCAGAGCGTCGTTGCCCGAGCCGCCGTGCATCACGTCATCGCCCGAGCCGCCAACGAGTTGATCATTACCTTTGCCCCCGTTTAGTTCATCGTTCCCCGACCCGCCCGCAAGTTTGTCGTCGCCTGTTCCCCCGAACAGAACGTCATTGCCACGACCACCGAACATCAGATCGTCACCGGAATTACCAAACAGCACGTCGTTGTCGGTACCGCCATAAAGTACGTCGCTACCCTTGCCGCCACTCAAGATATCGTCCGAAGAGTTGGCGATCAAAAGATCATTGCCTTCACCGCCAATCATATGATCAACGCCTTTGCCACCGAACAGCGCGTCGTCTCCGCGCCCGCCGTTCAACAAGTCATTACCAGTGCGGCCGTAAATAACGTCGTTGCCGAAAAGTGCGTTGACGGTGTCATCGCCGCCTTGGCCGCTGATCCAATCGTTTCCGATCGTTCCCCGGATCTGGTCCGCCAATGGCGTGCCCGTCATCGCTATACCTAGATCCGCCAGACTATCCCCAGACAACGCCATCAGGTTTGTAGTTATTGCCATGCCCAACCTCCAATTGAAGAAAATTCGAAGCATTCAGAAGTTACAAACCCGGATGTAATCGGCTGTAAAATCCGGCATGACAATTTTATTGAAATTACGCGCACTACTCCAGTACTACTCCAGCCATTACCACAACGCATCGCGATGAGAGACGCCTCCACGCGACAAAATCCAAGGTTTATTAGAGCGTTATCGATTGTCAACGCTGTTGGCACCTATACTGATTGATGTAATTTAATTCCAAAATCCATCTGCGTTATTGATTAAATTCGACGCCTGAAAAAGCGGAAATGAGCAAGAAATGCGAAAAAGCTTCACACGTTGCAACTGCACTGTGCTCACTTACACCCTATCGGATATACGAATAACCTAACTTAACATGTGATTAACCATCTGCGTTTACCGCGTTGTAGCTAAATCCCACGTATGATTACTTCGAGAACATGAGGGATATTCTCGATTGTGGCTGGACTTGACCCATTGCCGCCGCAAATACGTCGTTTGTGCAGGCCAATAAATGGCAAGGATGCGGCTCGGTAGTTTGTGAAACGTTTCGATGTGAGTTCTGAAATGCCATCAAAGACTGCAGAGATCGGGATCGCACATTTTCGGAAATCGCTCCGAACGTGTGGCCTGTTAATTTGCAGCCTTTTTGCTAGCTGCTCCATCGCTAGTTTTCAGGTTGGCACTGCATCGGCTGCTTCGCGCCACGCCGCCATGGCGATCGACGCCAACAGTGGTGAGATCTTGTATGCAGAAAGTGCCGACGAACTTCGGCACCCGGCGTCATTGACCAAAATGATGACGATCTACATGGTTTTCGAGCAGCTCGAGGCCGGCCGCTTGATGCCTTGGACGAAGCTCAAAGTGTCTCAGGAAGCTGCCTCCGCCGCACCGACCAAACTCGATCTAGAACCCGGCGAGCACATCGCCGTAATGGATGCTGTCAAAGCTTTGATCACCAAGTCGGCCAACGACATGGCGATTGTTTTGGCCGAGGCAATCGGGGGAACCGAAGTCAAATTCGCTGAGCTGATGACGCAAAAAGCGCGCGGCCTCGGCATGCGCAATACGACATTTCGTAACGCCTCTGGCCTCCCTGACAATGCCCAGGTGACGACGGCACGCGATATGCTCACGTTAGCGCTGCGACTGCAGGACGATTTCCCGAAGCTCTATCCGCTCTTTGCAACGCGTGCCTTCTCCTACAACGGTGCCAACCACAAAAATCACAACACGTTGCTCGGCACATTCGAAGGCATTGATGGTATTAAGACCGGATATACCCGGATGTCGGGCTTCAACATTGTCACCTCCATGCGTCGCGGTGAGAAGCACATTGTCGGCGCTGTATTTGGTGGTGCAACGGCTGGTACGCGAAACGCAACGATGCGGCTGGTACTCACGCGGGCGCTTCTTAAAGCCTCGACCAAAAAGACGAGAAAGCTTGCCCCCGTTTTGATCGCCCGTCCAAAGCTGGCAAAGCCGCAGCAGGTTGCACTGGCATCTTCTGCCCCCATGATCGCAACGCCCCGTGCGTCGGCGAAGACCAACCAGAGCGCCGCGGCGCCGGTGACCAAACCGCCAATGCCACTGCCAAAAGCTGCAGCGTTAGTTTTGCCGACGCCGCCAGAAACCGTCGAAGATGCGGCCAACATTGCCTTAGCTTCGGCTGATGCTTCAACCGAGCCCCTTAACCCTGCGACCGAAACACTGCAAAGCGAGCCGCCTACACCCATCGAAATTGCGAGAGTACGCCCCGTAATGGTGGCGTTGCGCCCTCGTCAACAAGCACCGGTGGCGATTACGGATGCGACCGAGACGGCAACACCGGCAATGTCGATCGCGGCAGCCGCACTTGCCGATAACACGGTGGATGTACCTGCAGCCGCGTCTCGGGTTGCCTCTCTCGAGCCTCAGTCGTTTCAACCGGGAGTGCAACAACCGCAGACGATTGCTTTCGCGCAACCAGGGATCGCACCTACTGCTAGAGCTCCAATAGTGCCCGCCGCACCGACGCCACAAGCGGCCGCAGCGCTGCAACGTGGTGCACCGCCCTCGACATTGCAGGCGCAAGCCCAAGGTTTGTCACGGGCAGTTCACTCTCCACAACTGACGCCTGCACCGACACAACTGACGTACGCTTCATTGCAACCCGCGCCATCGCGGTTGCGTGGTCCTGAAGTTGCCCCAGTCACAGGCGCCTCGACCGGCGGATTTCACATCCAGATCGGGGCATACGCCTCGGCTGCCGAAGCGGAGAAAATACTGAAAGCGACCCAAGCGCGTTCGCAGGCCCTTTTGAAATCTGCTTCGCTGGTGACCTCACCGGTTCAAAAGGAAAGCCGCTTGCTCTACCGCGCGCGTTTTGCTGGTTTCGACGCGCGCAGCGCCGCCGATACTTGCTCCCAGTTGCGCCGTGCGGCCATCGACTGCTTTGTCATGAAGGCAGATTAGGTCCCGAGCAGCACGTCTTTCGCTTGATTGATTTTGGCCGCCAGGTAGGTCGAACCGCCGCGATCGGGATGCATGCGCATCATCAAATCCCGGTGAGCCGCGCGAATATCGTCAGAACCTGCGCCGACTTTCAAGCCTAAAATTCCCAATGCCTCGTCCTTGGTCATCACCCCGCCAGCGCCGGGCGACGCCTCGCCGCGCGCCATATCCTCGCGCCACGTTGGGTGCAAGCGGTCCAAGTAGGTTTCGAGAATTTGAGCCGACGGTGGATCGGCAAATCGGCAATCCTGCCAGAGCAGAGCAATCTCGGCCGGCGCCAGCGTTTCAATATCGCGGCCACGAAACACACCCTTGATGACGTTCCCCCGCATTGCACCCGTGCCATGGTCGAGTTCCATTTCGAGATGCGCAGTTTTGATGCTGGTGATCTTGGCCCCATCGGCACTGCCGCCATTAGGTAACCAACGGCGCCAGTTCAGCGTGTGGCTGCCAGTGAGCAGCCAAGAGCCGAGCATGACCAACGGCATTGCATAAGTCATCAGCCCACGCACCATCAAAATTGCGGCCCCACCCAACGCAGCATAACCGCCCAAGTTGCGCATCTGACGGGCGAGAACGGCGGGATTCGAACGCGCGAAGCCACGCATCAAAATCAAGCCTAGCGTCAGCGCCAAAAGACCGAATAGGAGGACTTGCATATCGTTACATTAGCACCTTCAGCGCATTTGCCCCAAGAGCTTGCGAGCGCCGCCGCCAGCGCTTGCCTCGCGACCAAGTCGTTCGAGAGCTTGGCGGCCGCCAGCCGCATAGACTGCGACTGCCCTCAGCAGCGCCTTAAGTTGATCTGCGGACCCAGCATCGAAACGGCAGTGCGCGCCCTTGGTCAGGCGTGCGATCTCGGCGAAGGCGGCCGATGCTTGCCGGTTGTCGCCTTCTTGAAAAAGGAACACGGGCACGCCGAGCAGTGTTAGTTCACCGGCGCGTCCACACAACGTATCAATCTCCTCTTCCATGCAATCGCCGACATATACCAGCGCATTGACGCGACGCTTCGCGGTCTCAGTTCTTGCATGGCTTAAAACCTTCTCAATCTGAGTGAACCCGCCTTGGCACGATACGCTGGTCATCAGCCGCGATAGTTGCTCAGGGTCGGCAACCCAGCGCGACGCACGGCATTCGCCCGCCCCGCGGAAATAGACGAGTTGAACATCCAGCCCGCCGATCGCTTTCACTGCACGGAACATTTCGGTCTGCAAACCGAGCGCCATGTCCCAAGTCGGCTGCCGGCTCATGGTTGCGTCCATCGCGAAAACCAAGCGGCCATGGCCGGTTCCGACACTTGGTGCGAGCGTCTTCATTTTTTCGACGAAGGCTGCGACATCCTCTGAAGATGAAGTCGCAGGAACCTGGCGGTTGCCGTCAGTTGCTGGCAAGCCTGCCGATTTGCTTTTGGCTTTCGTCCGATCGTCGCTCATGGCAAGCGTCCTTCACCTACCGCGTATCGCACCAGATTAGGACTTTATGTGGTCACAAGTGCGGTTGGGCGCAATGCCGGTGTGATCGACGTTTTTCAACGCTTCGCCAATCCCTGCGCTCGAAACGCCGAGAGCGTCGTGCTCGGGGATAGTGCTTCCGGATCGATGGTCAACTCGATGATCGACGGCTTGCCAGTCGCCATCGCTTCGTCGAATGCCGCAGCGAAATCCTGCGTGCGGTTTATTTTGGCGCCATACCCGCCGTAGGCGCGGGCGAGTGCTGCGAAATCCGGGTTTTTGAGTTCCGTACCCGAGACACGTCCTGGATGCTCACGCTCCTGGTGCATGCGGATCGTGCCGTACATTCCGTTGTTGAAGATGATCACGATAATCGGAAGATCGTGCTGCACCGCGGTCATGAATTCTTGGCCCGTCATCATGAAGCAGCCATCGCCTGCGAAGGCGACAACCGTGCGCTTGGGATGAAACGCTTTTGCCGCAACAGCTGCGGGTACGCCGTACCCCATCGAGCCCGACGTTGGCGCGAGCTGCGTGCGAAATTGTCCATAACCCCAGAAGCGGTGCACCCAAGTGGCATAATTTCCGGCGCCGTTTGTCACGATCGCATCAGCCGGTAAATGCTTTCGCAGCCAGGCCACAATTTCGGACATCTGCACCGCGCCAGGAGAGGGCAATGGCTCGGTGTAGGCGACGAGTTCGGCGTGCCCGGCTTCGACGCGGGACGATCGGTTTGTCCCTGCTGCCGGCAACGTTCGCGTTGCGGCCGCGAACGCATCGGAACTCGCAACGATCGCCAAATCGGGCTGATACGTGCGGCCAATCTCGTTGGGGTCGGCATAAACGTGAACCAGCGTTTGCTTCGGCCGCGGGATATCAATCAGCGTGTAGCCTTGCGTCGTCATTTCGCCGAGACGCGCGCCGACGACCAGCAGCAAATCGCTTTCCTTGATGTACGCGGCGAGCTTCGGATTGATGCCGACACCAGCATGACCGACGTAATTCGGATGCGCATTGTCGATATAATCCTGGCAACGGAAAGATGCGGCAACCGGCACGTTATGGGCCGAACAGAAGCTTTCAAAATCGCCCCGCGCCTGCTCGCTCCATCCGCCGCCACCGACAATTGCCAGCGGCCGCTCTGCCTTGGCCAGCAGTGCGCCGAGCTTTGCCATGTCGGCCGCTCCGGGGTGGACCGCGACGCGGGCGTAGCTGCCAGGGTCAGCGATTTCCACGACGTCGGTCAACATGTCTTCCGGCAAGGCCAATACGACCGGACCGGGACGCCCCGAGGTTGCCGTGTAGAAAGCGCGGCTGAGGTATTCCGGAATGCGGCGGGCATCGTCGATTTCTGCGACCCACTTTGCCATCTGCCCGAACATGCGGCGATAGTCGATTTCCTGGAACGCCTCGCGCTCGACCATATCGCGGCCGACCTGGCCGACAAGTAGGATCATCGGCGTCGAGTCCTGGAAGGCTATATGCACACCGGCTGACGCGTTGGTAGCACCCGGTCCGCGCGTGACGAAACAAACTCCGGGCCGGCCGGTGAGTTTACCATAGGCTTCGGCCATCATCGCGGCGCCGCCCTCCTGACGGCAGGTGATGAAACGAATTTTATGGTCGTACAGCCCATCGAGCGCTTCGAGATAGCTCTCGCCTGGCACGCCGAATGCCATATCGACGCCGTGAATGGCGAGCTGATCGATAAGAATGTGGCCGCCTGAACGTGACTTGGCGGCTTTGGTCTTGGTGTCGGACATGAGCGTTGATCCCGGCATGGATAGGTTGTTCCGCACCATGCCACGATCCGACTGGCTTGCAACTATCGAGAGTGCAACCCTACTCAGCGGCCACAAGCGGCTGACGTTTATCGAGTCCGAGTTGCCGCTTAGCCTGGTCGCGCAGCATATCGATTGGGGCGAGGCCCTTGCCATCGCGATAGTGCCAGAACGTCCAGCCGTTGCAGGCGGTCTTGCCTTGAACTTGCGCGCCCAGACGATGGATCGAACCCTGCCAGCCGCCCGTTGCAAGCGTGCCATCAGCCTTCACCTCGGCATGGAAACGGCCGCGGTCGTCCGACAACATGGCGCCGGGTGCAAGAATGCCGAGTTCGATAATGGTGCCGAATGGCACACGTGGTTCAGCCCGCTTGGAACGCAAAGTTTCAAGCGCGGACGGCCCCCACGGCCGCACGTTGTCGATGCGTTCTTGCGCGGCTGCAGCATAGTCTGGATCACGCTCAATGCCGATCCAGCGGCGACCGAGACGTTTCGCTACGGCACCTGTCGTACCGGTACCAAAAAATGGATCGAGAACGATGTCTCCCGGGTTTGTCGACGCCAACAGCAAGCGATGAAGCAGCGCTTCTGGCTTCTGGGTCGGATGTGCCTTGCGGCCGCCGTCGTCCTTCAGACGCTCCGGCCCTGAGCATATGGGGAACAGCCAATCGGACCGCATCTGCAGGTCATCATTGAGCGCCTTTAGCGACTCGTAGTTGAACGTGTATTTTGATGATTGATCGCGGCTCGCCCAAATCAGCGTCTCGTGCGCGTTGGTGAACCGGCGGCCCCGGAAATTCGGCATCGGGTTGGTTTTGCGCCAGATCACATCGTTGAGCAGCCAGAAACCTTGGTCCTGCAACGTCGCGCCGATGCGGAAAATGTTGTGATATGAACCGATCACCCAAAGTGCACCGTGCGGTTTCAAGACGCGCCGGCACTCGGCCAGCCACTTGCGGCAGAAGTCATCGTAGGTGGCGAAGCTCGTGAACTTATCCCAGTCCTGATGTACGCCGTCGACGACCGTATTGTTCGGCCGCAGTAGGTCGCCGTCGAGCTGCAGGTTGTACGGCGGATCGGCAAACACGAGATCGATGCTTTCGGATGGCAGCTTTGCCAGCTCGCTCAGGCAATCGCCATGTAGAATGTGGTTGGCGGTCAATACCTGCGTGGAGGATCGAGCGCTGCGCTTGAGGGACGGGCGCGCGCTGCGTGGGCTACTCATGGTGACTGGAACTCTCTCAGACGCAACGACCACAGATACGACGGGTTGTGCCCAGCCTCGGGGACTGGATCACGGTAAACAATCTCCTAACGCGAAGGAGCCTAACAAGGGGTTAATTCACCCGCTTCGAGGCCCAATATAGTCCACCCTTTACGGCGAACGAAGGGCGAACATGAGTTGCATTGCCTCATCGGCCTATGTCGCCTAGCGTCCGTTCAAATCCGAATTCCGTGACGAGGAGACATCCATGCTGCTGAAAGATCGCGTTGCCATCATCACCGGAGCTGGCCAAGGCATCGGTAGCGCTTGCGCTGCACGCCTCGCTAAGGAAGGCGCGATCGTGATGGTGTCCGACGTCAACGCGAAGACGGGCGCTGAAGTCGTCGCAGCGATCACGTCTGCTAAAGGGCGCGCGCAATTCACCGCCTGCGATGTCTCGACGAAGGCCTCGGTCGACGCACTGGTCGCGGCGACAGTGCACGCCTTTGGGCGTGTCGACATCCTCGTCAACAATGCCGGTGTCGTCGACGACAGCCCGTTCCTCGACCTTACCGAAGCGGAGTTCGACCGCATCATCGGAATCAATCTCAAAGGCGCATTCTTGATGGCGCAGGCCGCCGCACGGCAGATGGTGAAACAGGGTCCAAACAAATCGTCTTCGAAAGGAACGGCCGGCACCATCGTCAATATGAGTTCGGTCAACGCCTGGTTCGGCTTGCCTGATCACGCCGCCTACTCGATGTCGAAGGGTGGCATCATGCAGCTGACGAAATCGATGGCCGTGGCACTTGCCGCGCAAAGCATCCGCGTCAATGCCGTCGGTCCCGGTTCGATCGAGACGCCGCTGTTGGCGGAGGTCGTCAAGGATCAGGCATTCAAGACCAAGGTCATGTCCCGCACGCCAATGGGCCGCTTTGGTCAACCGGAGGAAATTGCCGCCGTCGTCGCTTGGCTCGCCAGCGACGAAGCAAGCTATCTCACAGGCACAACGGTGTATGCCGATGGTGGTCGCATGCCGCTCAACTACGTCGTGCCAGTGCCCGAGTAAACCAAACGATTACCGGTTGAGCGAGGCGTCTTCCACCATCCACGCGGTGAGAGCCGAGTAGGACCAGCCCCATGCAGCCGCTAGCTCGGGCACCAACGATGTGCCCGTCATACCCGGCTGCGTGTTGATTTCGAGGCAGGCGAGTTGGTTCTTCTCGGGATCGTAGCGGAAGTCCGAGCGCGACACGCCGCGGCAGCCGATCGCCGTGTGTGCGGCCAGCGTATGCTGTTGCACGGCCCTATAAACGTCGGCAGGGATAACCGCCGGCAGAATATGTTTCGACCCACCCGGCGCGTACTTTGCCTTGTAGTCGTAGAAAGTGAGATCTTCCGCCGGCACGATATCGATGATCTCGGTAACGCGATCGCCAACAACCGCGCAGGTCAGCTCGCGCCCGGCAACGAAGTCCTCCAGCATGATTTGACCTTCCAGATCGGGGATCTGGCTGATCGTATCAGGCGGGCGATTGGCGCCGGCGCGCACGATAACAACGCCGACGGACGAGCCTTCGGCGATTGGCTTGGCAACGTAGGGCGGCTCCCGCCCGTGCCGTTTCAGAGCGTCTTCGCGAGAAAGCGTCACGCCTTTGGCAGTTGGCACACCGGCAGCCGCCATCACGGCCTTTGCCCGCACTTTGTTCATCGCGAGCGATGATGCCAGCACGCCGGAATGCGTATACGGAATGCCGAGCACTTCGAGCAACCCCTGCACGCAACCATCCTCACCCCATCGACCATGCAGCGCGTTGAAGCAAACCTCAGGATTGATGCTGCGAAGCTGCGAGGCAAGTTCGCGGCCGGCATCAACGCGCGTCACTTTGTAGCCCGCGATCTCAAGCGCGTCGGCACAGCCGGCCCCTGACCACAACGACACCTCGCGTTCGGCGGACCAACCGCCCATCAAGACAGCCACATGGTTGAACTTGCGCATTAAAAACCTACTCCTGCCAGGGCCGGGCCGATCAGCTCTCCAGCGTCGGGCTCGCCGAGACGAATGATTTCCCATTCGAGTTGAATACCCGATTGGGCCTTTACTTTGGCACGCACCGTTTCGCCCAACCGCTCAATGTCGGATGCCTTGGCGCCAGCTTCGTTGATCAAAAAATTGCAGTGCATCTCGGATACTCTTGCGCCACCGATTTTCATGCCACGGCAGCCGGCGGCATCGATCAACTTCCATGAGCTGTCGCCGGGGGGATTCTTGAAAGTCGAGCCGCCGGTGCGATCCTTGATCGGCTGGTTCGCCTCGCGATACGCTGCGACCTCGTCCATCTCTTTCAAAATTTCAGCTGGGATGCCGGATGCTCCCTGTAACAAAGCTTGGGTGAAAATCCAATCGGAAGGTACTGCGCAATGACGGTAAGTGAACCCCATATCGGCATGGCTCAAGATGTGCACATTACCCTGCCGGTCTACCGCGCGCGCCTCGATCAAGACGTTGGTCGTCTCGCGTCCGTGCGCACCGGCGTTCATCCGAAGAGCGCCGCCGATCGAACCCGGGATGCCGCGATAAAACGCTAAGCCCGCAATGCCGGCGTCGGCCGCAGCGCGTGCGACTTTGACATCCGGCACCGCAGTGCCCGCACGGAGCTTGTGATCGGGCTCGGTTTTCACTTCGGCAAAGCCACGCCCGAGGCGGATCACGACGCCGCGAACGCCGCCGTCACGCACCAACAAGTTTGATCCGAGGCCAACGACGGTGACGGGAATATCGGCGGCGACATGTTTCAGGAAGTAGGCGAGGTCAGCCTCGTCCGCTGGTGCGAACAAAACATCAGCCGGCCCACCAACGCGAAACCACGTGATGTCGGCAAGCATGGCCCCGGGCGTCAAGCGTCCGCGCAGATCGGGCATCGAGGCGGCAAGGGTGGCGCGCAGGTCGCTGCTCATGGAGCTCTGCCTCCGGCAGCAGCCAAGTCCTTGGCCAACGCGTGTGCCCAGCCGGACGAGCGACCGGCCCCACAATAAATCACCATGTCATTCGGCTTTGCCCATTGGCGAACGAGACCCGCAACGTCGGTTGCCTGGGCCACAACCGAAACCGATGCGTGCCCGGCTTTGATGATGCCGTCCGCCAGGGATGCGCTGCTAATGCCCTCGATCGGATTTTCACCTGCGGTATACATCGGCAAAACGATAACGTGATCGGCGTCGCTGAAGCTACGGCAAAAATCATCCCAGCTATCGCGCACGCGGGTGAAACGATGAGGCTCGAAGACGGCGATCACGTGGCCCTTCGTGCAGCCGCGCGCGGCATGGAGGGCGGCGGCAATCTTCGAAGGATTGTGCGCGTAATCGTCGATGATCTCAACGCCGTTCCAGGTACCGGTAAGTTGAAATCTTCGCTCGACGCCGGAGAAACGGGCAAGTGCGTGGCGCAACACCTCATCGGCAATTCCAACTTCACTCGCAACCGCCCAAGCCGCAAGCGCATTGAGTGCATTGTGCCGCCCAGGCACCGGCACGCGAAGCCCACTCAATAAGCGCGCACCACCGCGCACGCGATCTGACAAGCACGCGTCGAAAACGGTCGTGCGGCCGTCGATGCGAGCATTCAACAACCGAAGATCTGCATCCGCGTGCGCGCCGTAGGTCAGCAAACGCCGGCCGTCGCGGCGCAGATCGAGCTTGTTGATCATGCCGGTGACAACAGGATGGTCGAGGCACGTCACGATCAGTCCGTAGAACGGGATGTTGCGATAGAACGTCTCGAATTCGCCGTGCATGGCCTCGACCGTACCGAAATAGTCGAGGTGCTCGGCGTCGATGTTGGTAACGACGCCGAACTGCGTCGGCAATCGCGCGAACGTACCGTCGCTCTCGTCGGCCTCGACAACCATCCACTGCGATTTACCGAGCCGCGCGTTCGAGCCCCAATCGACGATCACGCCGCCGGTGATCACCGTCGGGTCGGAGCCGCTCGCGGTCAATAGATGAGCCAAAATGGAAGTCGTCGTCGTTTTGCCGTGCGTGCCGGTGACGGAAATCGTCGCGTGATTACGCATGATCTCAGCCAGAATTTCGGCGCGACGAATGATCGTCAGACCTTGTGCACGCGCCGCATCAAATTCCGCATTGCCGGGCTTGACGGCACTTGAAATCACGATGTGCTTGGCTGTCCCCAAATTCTCGGGTCGATGACCGACTGCGACAGGAATGCCGAGCGCCTGTAATCGCGCAACGTTCGCACCTGCAGACTGATCGCTGCCCTGCACTTTAACGCCGCGGGCGTGCAACACTTCGGCGATCGCGCTCATGCCGATGCCGCCGATACCGATGATATGGATCGGGCCCACGCCCTCGGGCAATCTCATACCGACCTGCTCCCTCGTGCCATCAGTTCTTGCACCAGATCGGCAAGGTGCTGAACCGCATCCGGGCGCCCAACAGCCTTGGCCGCGGCAGCAGCGCTGACGAGGCGGCTAGGGTCATCCGCCAGCCCCTCGATTTCGGCCGCCAATCGTTGCGGGGTGATTGCACTCTGCTCGATCAGCCATGCGGCTCCGGCCGCGCTCATGCTGCGCGCATTGCGGAGTTGATCGTTGTCGATCGCGTGCGGTAGCGGCACCAGGATGCTAGGCCGACCAATCACCGCAAGCTCGGCGACGCTCGATCCGCCAGCGCGGCCGATCACCAGATGACTGGCAGCCATTAGCCGTGGCAGTTCGGCAAAAAATGGCTCTATCTCGGCGCGAATTCCGGACGCGGCATAGGCAGCATTGACGCGCTCAATGTCTTCCGCCCGCGCCTGCTGGATTACAATCAGCCGAGCCCGCAGCTGCTCGGAAAGAAGCGCCAACGCCGACGGCACACTGTCCGAGAAGAACCTGGCACCCTGGCTTCCTCCAAAGACGAGAAGGTGGAATGGTCCGTCGATCTGCGGTGGCGCGTAGGCGTTCACGGAAGCTTCGATCACGGCGGCTCGAACCGGGTTACCCGTAAAGCGAGCTTTCGCCACCAGCTCATCTGAGAGCATCGCTGCAGGATCGAACGACGTCGCAATTGCTGTTACGCGTTTAGCCAACATCCGATTGGCGCGGCCAAGCACTGCGTTCTGTTCGTGCAACACGGTCGGTATACCGCGCATGCGAGCCGCGAGCAGGGGCGGAAAGCTTGGGTAACCGCCAAATCCGACAACAACAGCTGGCCGCGACTGTCCCATAAGTTTGAAGGCGGCCGCGACGCCACGTGTCAGTTTGATGCCGGTCGTCGCCATCGCTCCTGGTAATCGGCCGGAAAGAGTGGCCGATGCAATTTGGTGAAGTTTGCGCGCCGGGAACCCGATGCCATAGCGGTCGCCTCGCTCGTCTGTCGCGAGCTCAATTGCCACGCCGCGACGGCCGAGCTCTTCAGCGAGAGCTTGGGCTGGAAACAGATGACCGCCCGTCCCCCCGGCCGCCAACATGACAAATGCTTCACTCACGAGATCGGCTGCCCCTTCGTTTCATTCGATGGCCCGTAACCGTCGGTGGATTGACTGAACGATGGCCTAGCATAGCGCGCCGGGTCCGCGCGTCTTCGCGTCAACGCCAGCATCATGCCCAGCCCAAGGGCAATAGCAACAGTGGATGATCCGCCAGCCGAAATCAGCGGCAACGTCATGCCTTTTGGCGGCACTAATCCGGCGTTGACTGCCATGTTGATCAATGCCTGGAGGCCAAAAATGACGACTAAACCTGACGCGGCAATCCGCCGAAAATCGTCGGGTTCGTCTAAGCTGCGCGCAAATACGCGCAGCACGATAAAACCGAACAGCGCGATTAAGCCGAGACAGGCAAGCACGCCATACTCCTCGGCGACGACAGCGAAAATGAAATCGGTGTGTGCGTCGGGCAATACTGTTTTGATCGTGCCTTCGCCCGGCCCACGACCAAAGAAGCCACCTTCGACGAAAGACTGCAAAGCCCGATCACTTTGGGAATTGTCTCCCGGCGTCGGGCTCAAAAATCGGTCGATGCGCCAGCGCACATAAGGGAGCGTGAAATACGCCGTCATGAGACCGCCTGCACCAGCGCCTGCAACCGCCGTCGCGAGCGCCAGCGGCTGACCAGCGAGGATCAGCATCGCCCCCCAAGTGAGCGTCACGAGTATCGTCTGCCCAACATCAGGTTGTTGTACCAGGAGGGCTGCGAACACCAGATAAGTCGCCACCGCAATCGCAAGGCCGGGCATGTCGGAGCGACGGCGCGCTTCTGCCAGTCCCCATGCTGCTAGCACCACAAACGCCGGTTTAGCGAACTCGGAAGGTTGCAGGGAAAAACCCGCGATCCGCACCCAACGTTTTGCCCCGTTGATTTCGTCACCGGCGAACAGAATTGCCGTCATCGCAGTTGCCATAAAGAGAAAGAGAACCAGCGATAGCCGTCGCAACGCGCGCGCATCGAGCGTCGAAACCGCAAGCATCACAACTAGTCCAAGCCCCAGAAACAAAACTTGGCGCTCGACAAAATAGAACGGATGGAACCCCTTCTTGACGGCGATCGCCGGGCTGGCGGCAAGCGATAAAAGCAGCCCCGTCCCTGCCAGCGCGAGGATCGCTGCAAGCAATCCGCGATCGACAGTGAACCACCACGTTGCAAGCAGGCTGCGATCGTTTCGCGAAATCTGCATCAAGGCTGCACTTTCGTCGCCGAATAACCGGGCAGCTTTGTCACGAGGTCGCGAAACACATCACCGCGATGCTCGAACGAGCGGAACTGATCGTAGGAAGCACAGGCAGGCGATAACAGCACCACTGGGCTGGCGGCAGGATGCGCCTCGGCAAACACCGCCGCGTCACGCGCCGCATGCGCAATCGCCATATCGATGGTTCCACTACGCTCAACGACCACTTTTTCATTCAATGTCGCGGCAAAGTCTTCTGTCGCGGCGCCGATCAGATACGCCTTCGCTATGCCGCCGAAATACTTTGAGAGCTCCTCGATGCCACCTTCCTTGGCCTTGCCGCCAAGGATCCAGAAAATATCGCGCTCGAAAGCGGCCAAGGCCTTGTCGGTCGAATCCGCATTGGTTGCCTTGCTATCGTTGACGAACCGCACGCGATCGATCGAGCCGACATTTTCCATGCGATGCACAAGGCCTGGGAACGTCCGAAGGCCTGCCGCCAATTCCGCCGGCCGCCACACTTCAATTTTCGATCCCAGCGCACCCAACCGATCTTGTAGGGCACGGATCGCCGTGAGCGCCGCGAGGGCATTCTGCACGTTGTGGCGACCTCGCAGATTGGGCGCCGAGGAAAGGTCCGCAATTTCTGTGCTGGACGCATGGGACCCGTGCATCTCGTGCACGAACAGGGTCGTACCGATCGCGTAAAGCCGGGGTACGATCGCCGCCCCCTTGCCGGTCGTGAACGGATAAAGCCGATCGTATACCGCCATCCTTTCCGCGACATCGCGCGTGATCGCATCGTCGATGCCAACCACCATCGCCTCGGCGCCTTCGACAAGCCGCCCCTTCACGGCAGCGTAGTGTTCGAGCGTGCCGTGGCGATCAATGTGATCAGGCGTGACATTGAGCAGTAAGCCAACGGTTGGCTGTAGGGTGGGGGTCAGGTCAATCTGGAACGACGACATTTCGATCACGTGGAACCGGTCCACTGCTGGCGGTTCCAGCGCTAAAATCGGCACACCGATATTGCCGCCCATTTGCACGTCGAGGTCCAACGTCTTCAGCAAATGAGCTATTAGAGCTGTCGTGGTCGATTTGCCATTGGTGCCAGTGATGGCAATAAACGGTGAGCTCGGCGCGCAAGTTAGGCGTTCACGAGCAAATAATTCGATATCGCCGATGATCTCGGTGCCGGCGGCGAGCGCCAGCTTTACGGTCCAGTGCGGTCCCGGGTGGGTCAGCGGCACGCCAGGGGTCAGCACCAAAGCCGCAAACCGGCTCCAATCAGCTGTCTTTAAATCGACAATCGGTAGTCCGGCGGCCAAGGCTGCCTCGCGGCTCTTCTCGCTATCGTCCCAGGCGGAGACAAGCGCACCGCCCGCCAGCAACGACGCCACTGTTGGCATCCCTGACAGCCCGAGTCCAAAAACCGCGACTTGCCTGCCGGCAAATGTGGTGCTGCGAATCATGAGAGGAAGGATAGCTCACAACAGCGGTGCTGTGGATATCTTGTATGCCGTCTCATTCCGACGCCCATACTGCAACTCAGCATCGGTCAGCTAACCTCGGCGTTTTTTCCGCAGCCCCGCCCAATATTCAAGCCGCTTGCGAATCTCACGTTCGAAGCCACGCTCAGGCGGATCATAAAGAGTCGGCCGCTTCATGTCGTCGGGAAAGTAATTCTGGCCGGAAAATCCATCGGGGGCGTCATGGTCGTAGGCGTAGCCTTCGCCATAACCCTCGTCTTCCATCAGCTTCGTTGGTGCGTTGAGAATGACCTTTGGCGGCGAGAGCGATCCATGGGTCTTGGCGAGCTTCATCGCGGCCTTATAAGCGACGTAGACGGCATTCGACTTCGGCGCAGTGGCGAGATAGATTGTCGCTTGCGCCAGCGCCAGCTCTCCTTCGGGACTACCAAGAAAATCGAATGTGTCCTTGGCGGCAAGCGCCTGGGTCAGCGCCTGTGGATCGGCCAACCCGATGTCCTCGACGGCCATGCGTACCAGGCGCCGCGCCAGGAACAGGCGATCCTCGCCACCGTCGAGCATGCGGGCGAGCCAGTACAGCGCCGCATCAGGATCGGAACCGCGTACGGATTTGTGAAGCGCGCTGATCAAGTTGTAGTGCCCGTCGCGGCTCTTGTCGTAAAGTGGTGCGCGGCGCTGCACGAGCTTGACCAGCGCTTCGCGATTGATCGGCTGAGCGGTTGCCGGAACAGCCGCGAACACTTCCTCAGCGAGGTTGATGACCGCGCGCCCATCGCCGTCGGCCATTGCAGTCAGGGCAACGCGCGCGTCATCGTCCAGAGGGAGTGCGCGGTCTTCTTCACGCTCGGCGCGGCAAATCAAGTCATCGAGCGCTGCCTCATCGAGCCGATTGAACACGAGAACAGCAGCACGAGAGAGCACAGCGGCGTTGAGTTCGAAACTCGGGTTCTCAGTGGTGGCACCGACAAGCGTTATCGTGCCGTCTTCCATATAGGGGAGGAAACTGTCTTGTTGGGCGCGGTTGAAGCGGTGGATCTCGTCGATGAACAGCAATGTCCCACGGCCTGTCTCGCGGCGAATTTTCGCGCGGTCAAAGGCTTTTCGCAGTTCAGCAACCCCGGTGAAGATCGCCGAAAGCTGCTCGAATTCCAAATCGGTTTCATGCGCGAGTAACCGCGCGACAGTGGTCTTCCCGCTACCGGGCGGCCCCCACAAAATCATACTTTGTAACCGGCCCGATCGTAGCATCCGGGTGAGCGTGCCCTCGGGCCCGACCAGTTGATCCTGGCCTGTGACTTCGGCCAGCCGTTTTGGCCGCAACCGATCGGCCAGCGGACGCGGTGCGCCTTTTTCGATTCCTGCAGCTTCGAACAGATTGGTCATGCAAACGGCATATAGGACACCGTCCGTCACTAAGGAAGACATGCGGCTTGGTGCGTCATTTCCCGAAGGGACGACGGGCATCCACTGCGACCAGTTTAAGTTGGCCTGCGACCTCGCGGACCACAAGATGATACACGTATCGGCCTTGCTCCTCGCAAAGGGTCGTCTTGATGATCTCCGCTCCGCTGAGCGAGGGACGGGCCAGTGCGCTCACTTGCTCGACGGCCGCGAGTGCCTCGCGCTTCACGATCGGGGCTGCCTCGGACCACGAGGCGAAACACTTCGCCGGACCTTCCGCCACGGCGGGGCCAGCCACTGCGACAGCAGCGACCAACAACGCGGTGGCGGAAATAGGCTTCATAGTCGGGCTTCCCTCAAAATGAGGCACATCAATAATATGGTCAGGCTGAACCCCGGATGAATGATGCAGCGCAGCAATCCGCGAAATTGGAGTAGCTGCCTCACAGTTGAAGCGTAACGGCTCGCAATTCCAGGCGTGTCGTGGCGCGAGCACGGCCGTACACAGCCATCAATGTACCGACGAGCCCGCCGATCGCTTGCACCGCTTGTACGCCCTGCGTCCCGAGCTGGCGTATCATTTCCCCTGTGATATCTATGCCGATCAGCGGCCCGAGAACGGGAATAACCGTGGAAGCCGCGGTGATGATCGTCCCCCACACGGTGAGTGACTCGCCCCACCATTTCGCAGTCGAGGCGGATGTGATGTCAGCTTGCGAATTCTTGATGTTGGTCATGGGTTTCTCTCCATTTGGTTGAACGATGGCAGGCGGTAGGGGGGACAAAGTGTTTGCAATAGCCAGGGTGGCGTCGACACGGGCAAGCCAGCCGCGTCCGAACCTCCAGAAATGGCCGAGTGCGCGGTATCGGGCACGCCTGACGCCGGCGTAACGTTGCAGGAGCTCGGCTGCCGGCATGGCGACACATGCACCGAGCGTTTCCGGTCCTATTTCGCCGTCGACCGCTACTTCGGCAGCCTCCTGTAGTATGCGAGCGGCGGTGCCGACGCCGTGATTGACTGCAGCATCAAAGTGCATCAGCGCGATGGCAGGCGCGAAAGCCCCGGCTTGGGCTGGACGCCAATAGCGTTCGAGATAGATCTGCCGAACCTCTGACGCCGAGATCTGGCGTAAGCACTGTTTGAGATCCGCGAACGTCGCAGCTTCGACCCTAACTTTGCGATGCGCCGCCAGTGTCGCGAGGGTGATGCCGAAATTGGTCGGACCACCAGGGTCGTACGGATCCTCGGTCCAGCCACCCTCCATCTGCAGAACATGCGCGAGGGCGATATCGAAATTCGATCTGGCCGCTCTCGCTTCCGGTGTACTATTTTGGTTTGAGAGCGCCGGTGCCGGCCATCGCAAACTCAATAGCCGGTTGCGGTCGATCGCCGTAACCGTCACCGCATCGCCCTGGTTGCCACCGAGAACGAATACCCGACTGCCATCATCGTCGAGGTAGAATGCAACGTGGCCAGAGCTTTCGTCGCTGCCGCGGGAGAAGATCGCGATCGCACCCAAGCGGCCGGATTCGATCGCATCGCCCCAGCTCAGATATGACCGTGCAAGCAGTGATAGGGTACTGCTAACGCCTGACCGTTCGAGTGAGGCGCCGACAAACGCCGCGCACCAGGCGATCTCGTCGTGGGCCGCGTCTGCGTGACCGAGCTCACGATAAAAGGCCATTATGCGTGGATTATCGGCATCCCCCGGGGACTCGCGTTGGCCGATCTCAGCCCACGCGTGGTCCATCCAGGCCGATTGAGCCATGGTATATCTCCATTGAAAGGTGTGCGCTGTTAGAGGACCACTGCCCGGGGGCCGCCTCGACCAAAACTCGCGCTGAGCTGATAGACCCGGACCGAAACCGCCACTTGGTTTGACCCGAAGTCCACGATTTGTTGCGCAGACGTCTAGACAGCCGCCGGCGTCGAGACGCTGAGCGTGCGCTTCACGATTGCATCCGCCATGATGTCCACTTCGTAAGCCTCGGTAACTTCGGACAAAGGCACCTCGGTCGCCGTCCATCCATCGCCGCCGCTCCGCGTCCGCCTGATCCAGGAAATAGCGAGATCGGCGCCACTGCGTTGGCCGCGCACATGCACCGGGCTCAACGGTCTCGCACCAACACCGCGAAACGTGTGCGCTGATCCGAGATAGTTCTCAGATCCGATGTCGCGCGAGGCGGGACCGATGCGCCAGTTGTAGGGCAAGCCAACCTCGTCCGCTCCAAGATCAATGCGGGCGAGGCCGGCATCCAGCATGACGAATGAAGCGCCCGCCGCAATCGGAGCCGAACTAATTGCCACATCGGTTCCGGCTTGACCGCGCAGCAAATTCGACAGTTCATAGGTGTTTGCTGCGACCAACGTTGCCGTCTCGAACTGCAGGACCTCCCATTCGCCGACCGCATTAAGCACGGCGGCGACGTTTGCCCCTGACAGCATCTTCAACCGGGTGACGGACAGCGCGGTGGCGCTGCTCGCCAGAACAACCCGCAGGCGCGTGGCCCGATCAATGCGGCCTTCAGGTCCAGGGGGCAAGGCAACAAGCGTCATGCCGAGGGCACTCGGCGCGTTGACGAAACCCTTCAACTGAAAACCGGTTGCTTCCGGCGATCGATAAATGGCCAGCGCGCCCGGCCACGGCGATTGAGCGGCGGCGATATATCCTGCGTTTACCGGCTCATCACCCGTCAACAACGGCAGATCGACGAAGATGACTTCGGGTTGACCGGTCGCGGCCGCAGCGACGATTTTTGTCGGCCGTTCAGGCGCGTGCGCTCGTGCATAGACTTCAGGATCAAGCCCTCGCGCTTCCATTGAACGCGCACCGTGATCACCGACCTCGGTCACCCGAACCAGCCGCTGCCGCCCACCCACATCCAGCCACAGCGCATCGCCCGGCTCGACGGCAAGTCGGCTCGGCGGCAGTGCGAATGACGCTCGCTCGCGCGCAGCCCACGTTTCGTAAAGCCAACTCTCGGCCAATTCACCGGCCGCATCCGGATCGAGGATGATCGGCAGATCGGCTTGCGCGATCCGCCCGCTAGCGCCGGTCAAACGGCGCGCTTCCGCGACAGCCTGAGAATAGTCCCCATCGGTGGATATAAACGAGATCTTCGCCGCGCCTGGTAGATCCGTTTCCTGCCCCCGCGTCAGTGTCACAAGGGCCGAACCTGGCTTCGCTTCGACTGCCGATGCTTCGGTGATGATCGCGACCGCCGCATCCGCACCGCGATGGCGCAACTTGATTTTGCCGCCACTTTCGAGGCTGTCGAAGAAATAGGCGAGTTCCAAAGGTTGCAGTGCATCGCGTGGCGCCATGATGCGGTCGACGACGTAACCCGGCACCAGCCCTTCGAGGGCACTGGCATCGAACGCCTGGAAGTCGAAGTCGCCCATCAGTTGCGTCACCAGATCGCCGAGTGCCATCGCTGTTACGCGGCCATTCAGCCAATGCCCGAGACGCCAGTTGTCACCGTCGCCCCAGGTTACCGTGTCGCTTGGGTAGGCGGGATAGGGCCGCAAGTCCCAGGCGTAAATGTGGGTTCGATCAACCGCGACCATCGGCCGTCCATAAACGCTCGACACCGGATTGAGCCCTGGGACAGCACCAGCATGCGTGGGATCATAGGCTTCGAGTATCGCCTGCAAATAGCGGCGCTGTATGTAATCATCGCGACGCCCCGACGAAAAGCGAGGCAACGTCGATTCCGCACTTTTCGGATCGACGAAAACGTTCGGTTGGTTCGCCGCCTTGTCGACCGCGCCGCAGCCAGTCTCCATGAACCACACCGGCTTCGATTGTGGCACCCAGGCCGTCGCACTGGCCGCCTCGACACCGCCTGGCCGGTTCTTGTGTGCGTTGAGCCACCACGACTTTAAATCCTTGAAGCGGAACACCCAGGGCTTACCCACCCCATCGGTAATGGCCGAACGCGTTTGCGTTGCGCGCGCCGCGTCGCTTGCATAGTACCAATCGAAGCCTTCGCCACCTTGCAGGTTGCCCTTGAGGTAGGCCAGATCATAGGTCGAGCGAACACCTGCGAGGCGATCGAGGTGGTTCGCGCCGTCGCGCCAATCTGCAAGCGGCCAGTACATATCAATGCCGATCGCATCGATGCTAGGTGACGCCCACAACGGGTCGAGATGGAAGTACACATCGCCCGTGCCGTCACCAGGCTGATGTCCGAAGTATTCCGACCAGTCGGCAGAATAGGTGACCTTCACGGACGGTCCCAGAACCCCTTTCACATCGACTGCCAATTGCTGAAGTGCCGCCACAAACGGATAGGTGGAGGCGCCCGAACGCAGCGTTGTCAGACCGCGGAGTTCGCTGCCGATCAGAAATGCATCGACAGCGCCGGCCGCTTTCGCGAGCCACGCATAGTGCAGAATGAAACGGCGGTAAGACCACTCGGCGGGGCCTGCATAGACGACGTAATCGTTGCTCAAAGAGAAGTCGCTCGGCTGCGCAGTCCCGATGAAACCAGCGAGCTGCGTTGCCACTGCCACAGTCTTATCAGGCGTGCCAGCTTGCCCTGGCGCGGGGTCACAAGTGATACGTCCGCGCCAAGGGTAGGCGGGTTGCGAGGCACTGCCGTCGATCGGATTCGGCAGTGCATTAACCTCGGGGATGTCCATCAGAATAAATGGGTTCAACGTGACTGTCAGTCCTCGCGCATCGAGTGCACGCATCTGATCAACGATCGTCTGATCTGACGGTGTGCCGCCATACGCTGCTTCGCCAAGACGCTGGCTCACGACTTGCGCCGTGCCTCGCACCAAACCGGCGACCGACCACTCAACCGGCGAGGTATCCTTCTGCGCGCGCTCGACACGGGGGCGAATTTCGCAATGACCACAGCGCAAGTCGGTGCCGAACCAGCTCGTCACCAACGATACCGATCCAACGTTCGGCAACTGTGCCTGCAGCTGGTCGACCGCGACCACGGCATCCGTCCCACCGACCAGAGTATGAACGTTCTCCGACACGCGCTCGCCGGCGAAGCCGATCCGCGTCACAGCCTCAGTCGCTGCAAAAAACTTGCCGGATCCGGGGATCAACACAACGCCGCGCACCAGCGATGCGAAGGCATCACTGGTGCGAAACACCTCGAACGACAACTGCGGTACGCGATTGCCGAACGTGCTCAATGCTAGTCTCTCAAAAACGACATAGGCGACACCGCGATAGGCCGGCGCGTCTGCACCCTCGCGCGATACGATCAGGCTGTCGGCGGCTTGGCCCTCGCTGCCTTCGTACAAACGATATGTCACCGTCGAGAGATCGAGCTCGCGGCCATCGGCCCACACCCGGCCTAAGCTAGAGATTTCTCCTTGGCCGAGCGCCACTGCAAAATTGGCGAAATAATTGAACGTCGTCTGCGTGGCACCGCCGCCGCCACTACCACCCTTGCCTCCGCCACCAGCATCGCTCGTTGCAACCACTTCTTCAAAATCGGTCGCCCAGATCACTTGGCCGCCGATACGCGCGCGACCGTACACGCGCGGGATAGGCGCGCCTTCGGTCGACGAGGTGACCCGCACATCCGACAGCCGCGGCCCGTTGACGCTTCTCGACTGGCCCGATGCGCCAAATAACGCTTGGTCAACATAGGACCCAGCGAGTGCGCCGATCTGAGATCCAATCGTGGCCCCGCTGATGGTCGCGCCCAACACTGAAAATCCAGCAGGTAACAAGGCAGATCCTGCCGCCGCTCCTACTGCTGCAAGCGCTAAAGTTGCCATCGGCGTTTCCTCGAATGTTTCAACCGGAAAATGCGAACGCACCGGCAATGCGGCGGCGCCACCAAGAGCTCAACGCGACATCGCAGGCCGCCCCGCCTTCCATCGCGTGCACGAAGGTAAGCGCACCCGTCAGGACGCCGACGTGTTTGGCTGGCAGCGATGCGCGGAAACGGAAGATCAGAACATCGCCGGGTTGCATATCCGCGATGTCGATCGGTCTCATGTGCCGGCCGGCCGCCGCAAGTAGCGTCTCTTCGCCGGCAGCTTCCGCCCAGTCCCGGCTATAGGCGGGCGGCACCTCCGCGTCGTATCCGTTAACGCCTCGCCACACGCCGCGCACCAGTCCGAGGCAATCGGCGCCGACGCCTTTTAGACTCGCCTGGTGATGATAGGGTGTGCCGATCCACGATAATGCCTCGGCAATGATAACTTCGCGCTGGTTTGTCATCAGCTGCCCCGCGCAAACGATGTGACGTAATCGTTACCGGGCATATGCGGGAAGCCACGGAAGTTTGCGACATTGGCGAACTTGTCACGACACGTCGCCAGATGCTTATCGCAACCGGCCGTGATCTGAAACGTATCGCCGACTGCTGGCGCGGCCGGCAGCTCCTGCCAAAGTTCTATCGTTGCAACACCTGCCGCTAGGTCATGCCGCTTCACCTCGATCGCGCGGCCTTGGTTGACGCCGCTGGTGAACGTTGCCAGCCCACGCGCAAACCAGCTTGTTGGAAAAGCTCCGAGGCCTGATGCCTTGAAACGGCGCGTCGAAACCGAACTCGCGATCGTGCCTTCACCTCGGACACCGGCAGCGGCTAAATCCACGCCGCAGCGTGCATCACCAAGGTCGGCATCGCAGGCATATTGATAGAGCCGCCCCTTCGGCTGGCCGAGATAATGAGCAAGCCCGCGCACCTCGGCGGTGAATGACTGGCCGGTCCGCTTCACTTCGCCCAACGAACCAAATCGCAGCAGCACGCGCTGGCTCGGGTCCTGCCAATTCACACGGAAAATTTCGACCCGGGCATCGTCGAATGCGCCGCCGGAAAGCTGTTCTTCCTCGAGCCGGCCCGATTGCAGCGCACCTTCAACGTCGAGATTGTCAACGCTGAGGCCCACCGCGTCTTTGATCTCTGTCGCGCTGAAGCCGGCAGCGGCTTCGAATGTCGTGCCATCGAAAGTCACATCCCGATCGTGATCGGTGAAACCGAATGCTGTGCCATCGCGACGGGTCAACCGCCAGCACCAGCATAGGGTCGTCGTACCGGAATCCAAATGTGCCTGAAAACTTGCCGAGATCGTCTTCATGACCGCACCTCGACGATTGGAATGTGCGGGATTGCGCCGTGCCGGAAGCCTTGCACGTTGACTTCCAGCTTGTCGGTATCGAAGCGCACCGGACAATCGAACTCAAAGCCGGCGGTGACGACTTGTGCAGCCGCTGGGATTTGTCCGCTGAGGAACGTCACGCGCCCGGTCGTCGCGTCGACAGTGAAATGCGTGCCTATCATTTTGGCGATACCGGCGACCGCAATCGTCACGGTTCCGGCGACCGGCTTGATAATCAAGCGCGTCCAGGGCGCGTAGCTGCTGCCGTAGGTCTTGCTCAATTGGAACGTCGCGCTTGAACCGGTGCCGATACCAATCGTCTGATCAAGACCGCTGACGCCAGCTTGTGGCGCGCAGGATTTCCAGTCGGCGGGATCACGCCAGCGAAATCCATGCAGCCGGCCGCGTCGCTCTTCAAAGAATGCGATGATGGCGTGCAACTGATCGAGCGTATGCGCTCCATAGCCCGCATTCCAGGCGCGACGTGAATCGGCCCAGCGGCTGTTGCGCTCCTCCGCACCCGAACCGAGCGTCACAATGTCGGTGCGACGCTCGGGGCCGCCATCGGCACCCTTCGAGATATCGAGGGGAAAACGCACTTCATGAAATGCCATGACGATGTCCTATCTCAGAGATTTCGATGTCCCTGCGCGACCGCGCGCGCGAGCATGGCTGCGAGTTGTGTTTCGGACCGGCGAAAGCTGTCGGCATCGGGCGATGTGACGTTGAACACGATCGGCCGGCCACCGCCGCCGCCGTCACTTTTCACGCCGAGTCGGCCATCAGGTCCGCGCGCGAGTGGCATTATCGCCTCGGCGCCGCGTTCACCCGCGATGCCGGTTTTTCCGCCACCCAGTGGAAACGCGATCGGGCTGGAAATTACGCCGCCGCTTGCGAAAGGCACCGGCATGCCACCTTGGAACACACCGCCGTTGGCGAATGCCAGCCCACCGCCGCCACCCGACATCAATCCGCTAAATGCCTGTCCCAAACCTTGTTCGAGCGGCTTGAACGCGGCACTCAACGCCATCCGGCTCAAGCTCAAGGCGAGCGTGCTCAACGTATCGTTCAGACTACGCCCCTTGACCGCCAAGCCAGTGAAGGCATCGGTGAGCGCCGAGCCAAATTGCCGGCCGTACTTCGTCGCGTTGTTGAGCTCTTGTTGCAGCTGGCCGGTGTCGGCATTCACGGCAACCGTCCACGTTTCGACCGGTGGGTTCATGGTTTTATCCTTGAAGTTTGAGTGCTGTGCCCGCCGCATCTGGGAACTGCTGCATCAGACCGCCGAGATCGCGACGCGTCGGGCGAACGGACAGCGGCACAAGTGAACCAATTGCTGCCGCGAACTCGCGCGGCGTCATCGCCCAGAATGCGTCTGGTGACAGGCGAAGCAGGCCGAGGCCCGCTGCCATCACCTCGTCCCAGGGAAAGGGTCGTGGGCACCCACCCCCACGGGAGCGGTGGCGGTGGAGGGCGGTGAAAGCGAAGGATCGGCATTCCCCCGTGGCGGCGACAACGGCGATGGCTCGGCCACACCGAATGTCGCCTGTAGCAATTGTGCGACAACGCCGACGAAGCCTGCCGCACCGCCGTCCGCCTGCAATTGGGCGACGGCTTCATCCGCAATTTTCAATCCAGCGCCACGTAAACCCGCGCCGATAATGCGGACCGCGTCGCTGGCCTTGAGCCGGCCATCTCCGAAACGTTGCGCCAAGGCCAGCATGTCGGCATCGCCGAACGCCGACTCCAACTCTGCGAGCGCGCCAAGTGTCAGGCACAATTTGTGCGGCCGCCCGTCGAAAATCGCGTCGATCTCGCCACGATATTTGTTTGCCATTTTAGCTCCCTTAGATTGCCGTGAAGGTCAGCTCGGCCGCGCTTTCGAGCGCCAGGTCGAAGCCAACTTCGCCATCGTGCTTGCCGGTCAACTCGAACGAGCTGATTTGGAATGCGCCCTGCACGACACCAAAATCCGGAATGACGATTTGCCAGGTCTTGATCACGCCGTTGAAGAACGCCGCGCGGATCGCAGCATCCGATGCGGCGTCCTTGAAGATCCCGGAACCGGTCACGCGCGCCGTGCGGACAGAAGCGCCGGCGAGCAATTCCCGCCACTGGCCAGCCGAATCTTGATTGGTGATGTCAACCGTCTCGGCGTTGAATGCCAGCGTTCGCGCCCGCAGTCCTGCGACCGTGATAAAACCCGCACCGCCGTCATCAATCTTGAGCAGCAGGTCCTTTCCCTTTTGTGCAGCCATGTCAGTTCCTCATGTTTGGTAGGGTTGTTGGTGTCTGCCCACTGGGCCCGAGACTTTTTTTAACGCGCGCGACCGCTGGCGCG
>JANLXZ010000193.1:0-2385 GCA_031365375.1 Hyphomicrobiaceae bacterium
AACGGTCAGGCCGCCGGTTTGTGCCAACGCCATGGCCAACGTGCACTCGTCGTCATCACCGATCTTAGCGTTACGGCTGTACAGCACCCAGGTCTCAACGAGGCTGCGCGTTGTCGCATTTGCGGCAAAGAGCATGGTGCCAGAACGCGGCTGCAGCCGAGCGGGCGGGGCTTTGGGTTTGAGTTGCAGCCAATAAAAGCGGTGCTTTCTGCGCAGCGCCATGAAAAAGAGAGCCACATCGCAAGGCAATGACGCCAAAGGCGCCAGGTCGCCCGTCACGCGGCAGTCTACGTCCAACAGGATGATGCGCTTTGCTGGATGGCGGTCCATGGCGCGCAGGACCGCGCCGGCTTTCTGCAATGTGTTGGCGCTCCAGCCACCGGATGTTTTGGCCACGGCCTCGAAATAGTAGGGAATGTGATGGAGCTTAAGATCATCGGCCAATTGCTCGGCCCAACGCCGGTAGTCCGGCGTGAACCAACCGCAGACGATCCAATCGTCGGCTTTGGCGTCGCTTTTTAGGTCGTCGGACAGATCCCAAACTCCACTGCGCCTGATAGATAACCTCTACTGATCGAGCCCGCCTGCGGTCAATCACGTCATCGCGCCGCCCAATCATAGATAAGGAAGCTTACGCCCACCAAGCTGTCAGTTGTCTGATATGTGGACGCCAACTTTCCGTCTCCATTCTTCCCAGATGTATTCGTAGCACCACGTCCGGTCGTGAGTTCGTGACAGGAGGTGAACGATGTCATCGCGCCGCCTAATATCCTCGGTTTCGAAGTAATGGAACTGGATTTGAATCAGGTCTATATTTCGTATAAATCCGGTTGCGATGAAATGAGGTAATACATCGTATTCGCCACCCTCAATATTAATCTTAACTAAATCAATAGACTTCACTCCAATCTTATCGAGGAAATAAGTAGCTTCGACGCCCTCACATTTTTGCGAAGCGTCGTTTGATCTTGACGTCGACGCAGCGTCGTTGTCCGTCAAGAAGAATGTAGAATTGCGCGAAGCTAGCGCGACGGAATGCACGTGTATTCCAGCCACTCCGGCGAAGCGTTGAACGATCTTCTCCGCGAATTTCGGATGCGGTTCGAAAATGTGAATCCGTACATTGTAATTGGATATAAGTTTAGCTGACCACTCTCCTTCGTAGCCACCAAGATCAACAACAACTGAACCACATTTTAGATGAGGGAATTGGTATCGCTTCAACTCGCCATTATCGGCTTGCCAGCGCAGGTATTCACGCTTCGTCTTTTGATTTTGACGACTTTCGAGTCGCAACCATGTCCTCCTGATCAGGTTCTGCAAATCCATCCCCTCATTCCGCCCGTTTCGCGTACCAAGCGTCGACGTTGCTTATATCTTCGTGCAACCTAACGAAGCCACGGGGCAGGATCAATTTATCGTAAGCGTCCAATCGGCCTTGGCGGTGGTTGTGTTCGACCGTGATGACACGCACATTCCAGCGGTCAAAGTCGAGCCCCTCAAAGACCTCCAATTCCGAGCCTTCGCAATCGACCGAAAGATAATCTATGGTGTTCGGCGCTTTATATTGCACCAGCATTTCGTTCAGTGTCACTGTTGTTGCGCTTGCCATAGTTCCCAGGCGGGCAATGTCGTCGCCAGTTGAAAACTCCGCTATCGTAGAGTGTCCCTGGACATCGGCCCTGAGAAACGAAACGGTCTCTCCGGTGCGTGAATATGCCGCACGCACATCTAAGGGAGCTTTTCGCGTTCTTCGGATGCTTTCCGACACGCGAGTATCCGGTTCGACTAGGATGCCGTTCCAACCAAAGCCGGTTTCGAGTAGGTAAGTGTTTGAAAAGACTATGCCTTCACCAACCCCAACTTCAATGAAAAATCCATTCCTCTTGAAATCCAACATTTCAAGAACAAAAATATCCTGAAAAAACTGTGACGTGGAGTGCAGGCATGAGGTTGACCTCGGCAAGGCGTTGCGGGCAGACATCAATCTCTCGACCTTTACGTCGTAGTAAAATCGGGTAAGCGCCTTGTTGTACTTTTTAGGTCTCACGCCTTGCCCAAGTTGACGCAGGGCAGCGGTATGCAAATGACCAGTCGCCCTGGTTGCCAATAGTTTGATCGTCGATAGAACACTGAGGTCAGACTTGCTCGCCATTCCGGTTAACGCCCCTTCGATCACTATATCGTGAATCCCCATGCTCCACTACCACGACTTCCCCCTCCACGCCACCGGCACCCTACCGCCCAAGCTCGTCACCCTTCCCGAAGTCCTCGACTTCGCGGCCGAGTTCGACCCTCAGCCCATGCACCTCGACCCTTCCGTCGCTGCCGCTTCCCTGCTCGGCGGGATCGCGGCGTCGGGCTGGCACACCTGCGCCATGCTGA
>JANLXZ010000225.1:0-2709 GCA_031365375.1 Hyphomicrobiaceae bacterium
TTTGGAGCTGCTCGAACACTGGGGCGACGATGGCCAGTAGTAAGCACCGGCCGAGAACAGCCGGTCATCAGCACGGTTGATCGGATGAGCCCTTATGCATTCCGGGGATAGCCGATGTCAGCGTTTCATCTTGTCCGGTGCCCCTTGCCGTGACACGCTCTTCAGTCAGAGCGCTTTATTTAATGCGCCGGTTTCGTGAACGGGAAACGCACAGCATGAAACGCCTTGCCCTTTTCATTGCCATGGCATTTTTTGCCGGCCCCGCTCTTACGCATGGCCCCAATCAACCGCCGCATCAGCTTTATCGGATCGGTGACCTGAAGCTCGAGAGCGGCGACACGATCAAAGATTTCGCGATCTCGTATGTCACGCACGGCACGCTGAATGCGAAAAAGTCGAACGCTATCCTCATGGTGACGGCCGTCAGCGGCAATCACCACCGGCTCGACTTCATGATTGGGCCCGGCAAGGCACTCGATACCAGTAAATATTTCATCGTTGCAACCGATGCGATCGCCAACGGTCTGACAACGTCGCCGAGCAACAGCACAGCGCAGCCCCGCATGCAGTTTCCCAAATTCGCGATCCGCGACATGATTACGTCGCAACATCGGCTGCTGACGGAGCACTTGGGAATATCGCACGTGGTTGCCGTGGTCGGTCCGTCGATGGGGGGTATGCAGGCACTTCAGTGGGGCGTGAGCCAGCCGGAGTTTATGGACTCGATCGTCGCCATGGTGCCGCTGGCGCGGACACCCGCATGGACCATCACGGTACTCGAGGCAAGCCGCAAGGCGATCATGCTCGATCCCGAATGGAAGGGCGGCGACTATGCGGCCCCGCCGGAAAAAGGCATACGGTTGTGGCGCGATATCCTTGGCTTCCTCGCCGCCCGTAGCCCTGAAATGTATCGGGATCAGTTTCAAAATCCACTTGATGTTTTACCGTGGCTGGAAACGCAGGAGACCGGTCTGATCAAGGCCTTCGATGCAAATGACTGGATCTATCAGACGTGGGCGTATGACCGGCACGACGTTGGAACGACGCCAGGCATGAACGGCGACTACGTGAAAGCGCTCCGGGCAATCAAGGCCAAGACACTGATCCTCACCGGGACCAAGGATCTGCTCAATCCCGAGTGGGAACCGATAGACGCGGCCCGCTACATCAAAGACGTGCGCGTCATGACGATCAGCCCGGGCACGATCACAGGGCACGCTTCGGCTGGCGGCGCATTTCCCGGTGACGTCGACTTTCTCAATCGCGAAACGGCTGGTTTCCTCGACCTGGCTACCGATCGCGGCAAGAAGCTGGAGTGAAAGCGTGCGAGCGCGCGCTGCCTGGAGCATCGCAAATCCTTTGCAAGGCATAACGCCTGGACGCCGCCTTGTCAGATGACGGATGTGCTCGTCGTGCACGACTACACTATGGAGACGCGCTCATGAAACTTGCCAGCTTTAAGCGTGGATCAACCGCTAGCTACGGCGCGATCGTTGGCGACAGCATCTTGGATCTCGGCGAGCGGCTGAAGTATCCGACGTTGTTTGCGGCGCTCTCTGCCAATGCGATGGAGGAGGTCCAGGCCGCTGCCGCAAACGCTAAGCCAGATTGCAAACTCTCAGACGTCAAATTGTTGTCGCCGCTGCCCGACGCGCCCAACTTCTTTTGCGTCGGGCGAAACTACAAGGGCCACGTTACGGAAGTTGGCGGAAAGCTGCCGGACTTCCCGAGCATGTTTCTCCGTCTGCCGAGCTCGCTCGTCGGCCATGACGAACCGATTGTGCGCCCTGTCGCATCCGGCGATTTCGATTTTGAAGGCGAACTGGCTCTCGTTATCGGCAAGGCCGGGCGGCACATCTCGCGCGCGGACGCGCTCTCACATGTGGCGGGCTACACCATTCTGATGGATGGCAGCATCCGTGATTACCAATTCAAACATTGCCTGACCGTCGGCAAGAACTTCCTCTCATCTGGCAGCTTCGGCCCCTGCATCGTGACGGCGGATGAAATCGGCGATCCGAGCCAATTTGATTTGCTTACTCGGCTGAACGGCGTCGAGGTGCAGCACACGCGCACCGACGATTTCATTTTCGATATTCCCTACATCATCGAATACATCTCGACCTTCACCATGCTGATGCCCGGCGATGTCATCGCGACCGGGACACCCGAGGGAGTTGGTTTTACGCGCAAGCCCCCACTATGGATGAAACCTGGCGACACGCTCGAAGTTGAGATTTCCAAGATCGGGATCTTACGAAATACAGTCGCTCTGGAAAAACCATCGGTAAAGGCGACACAATCGCGTTCGCTGTAAACGGTCATCCGCTTGCCGCCGAAATAATTTTTCACAGTACGCTTGAGAAAATGCCCGTGCTGGCACGTGCGCCCGCGTCAGTTGAGTGGAGCAAACAACGGAAGGACGGCGATTGCCTTCCCTCTAAAGGATGGCACAACCCAATTGCAATTACTGGTGCCGGCAGAGAGGATTGAACTCCCGACCTTCGGTTTACAAATACGAACATCCCGTTCATCAAGACATATCATAACGTAGCCTTACGGGGATAACTAGTTGATAAATATTAGGACTTTAGACCATACACCATCATAGCAATTCACAGCATCGCTTGAACATTGTTACCTATTCGCTACCTTTGCGCACTCACAGTTGCGGCCAAGTCCCGCGCGCAATCGCCCCCCCCTCCCCCC
>JANLXZ010000241.1:0-8003 GCA_031365375.1 Hyphomicrobiaceae bacterium
TCGTCGAGCGCAAGGGTGCGATACCACCGTCTTGAACTGCATGAGCCGGTTGGGCTAAGCAATCTGGCCCAATGCAAACAGTTCAGGAGCGCATCATGTTCAACCCGGAAAAGCCGCCCGAGCTGCAGGTCGAAAAGTGGATCAACAGCAAGGCGCCGCTATCGCTCGAAGCCCTAAGAGGCCGAGTGGTCGTAGTGTTGGCGTTCCAGATGTTGTGCCCGGGTTGTGTTTCGCACGCGCTGCCGCAGGCGAAGAAACTTACCGAGAGGTTCAATTCCGATGAAGTCGCGGTGATCGGCCTGCACACGGTCTTCGAGCATCACGACGCGATGACCGTGCCCGCGCTCGAAGCGTTCGTCCACGAATATCGCTGGCCGTTCCCGATCGCCGCCGACAAACCGAACGGACGGGACCTGCCGGTGACGATGGAGGCCTACGAAATGCGTGGCACGCCGACGCTGCTGCTATTTGATCGCCAGGGACGTTTGCGTCGGCACTATTTGGGGCAGGTCGATGATATTCGATTGGCGTCGGAAATCATGAGCCTCGCGATCGAAGCCCGCGATGCGCCGCGCGAGACTTCGATCGCGATCGAGCGGACGATGGCCGCCGTTCTGATCGATCCGCAACAGTCGGAGCATCAGCACGGGCCCGATTGTGGACACGACCACAGTCGTGATCATGGGCACGATCATCATCACGAGCATGGGCCTGATTGCGGGCATGATCATAGCCATGATCATGATCATGCGCCCGCTGCCCCTGCCAACAAGCCGGCGGGAAAGCCAGCCAAGGCAAAGCGCTGATCGGTCTGATGTCAGCTCTTCTTGAGCCGGGGGAGCTCGGCTTGGATCAGATCACACATCAAATCGCCCATGGCGGAGAAATCCTGGCCGCCGTAGCCGCGCGCGCGGGCGGTCGAGAACATCTCGCGGGCGGCGGCTGCCACTGGTAACGGCACGCGCGCTGCATTGGCCGCACCCATGATCAGCGACAGATCCTTGTGTGCCAGGTCGATCGTGAAGCCAGGTGAGGTATCTCCGGCCAGCACTTTGTTCGGCCAGTTGATCTTGAGCTGACCGTTGGTTGCGGTCGTGCCGTGGATCACATCAAGCGTGGTCGCAAGGTCGAGGCCGAAACGCTGCGACAGCGCCAACGCCTCGGCGTTCAATTGGCATGAGATGATCGCCAGGTAATTGTTGATCAGCTTCGTTCGGGTGCCAGCGCCGGCAGCTCCGCAATAATGGATCGTCGTCCCCATGGCTTCGAGCAGCGGCTTCACCGTTTCGAAATCGGCAGGCTCGGCTCCGACCATGAACAGGCTCTCGCCCCGATCGGCGTGCCAAGCAAGGCGTCCAATCGGCGCGTCGACTGCTTTCATGCCGGTGCGCTTGGCTTCGGCGTGCATCTTATCGGTGGTCTCAGGATCGATCGTCGACAGATCCATGACGAGCGTGCCGGGCCGGGCGTGGGCGAACAAACCGTCCGTACCCATTACGATCTGATCGACTTCGCGACCTGTCGGCAGAACGGTAATGATGATCGGGCAGGCCTTCGCAACGTCGGCGATCGTCTGCGCCGCCGTCGCGCCCAGCTTGACAAGATCGGCCACCGGCTCCGGCTTGATGTCAAATACGACGAGCTTGAAGCCTTTGCGGACGCAGTTCGACGCCATGCCGCGCCCCATCGCGCCAAGGCCGATAAAGCCGATGGTCTGATCTTTGGTGGCCATGTCGAACGTCCTTTCGATTACGAGGCTCGCCGCCCGATTTTTTGGCGAGCGATGATCATCTTCATAATTTGCGCAGTGCCGTCGCCGATCTCGAGGCCCATCACATCGCGCAGGCGTTGTTGATGCGGAAGATCCATTGACCAGCCATAGTGGCCATTGGTGATCAGACACTGATGGATGACGTCGACGGCGGTCTTCGGCCCGAGCCATTTGCACATGGCGGCTTCCGAGGTATGCGGCAGGCCGGAATCCTTCAGGCGCAGTGTATGAAGGCAAAGTTGCCGGATCGCTGCCAGCATCGTTTCGGCCTCGGCCAGTGGAAACGTCACGCCCTGGTACTTCGCGATCGGAACACCAAAGGCTTGGCGCTCTTGCGTGTAGGCCCAAGTCTCGTCAAGGGATGCTTGTGCGGCGCCGATCACTTGCAGACCGATCAGGGCGCGGCTGAAATCGAAGCCTTGCATCACTTGCACAAAACCTGCCCCCTCCGCCGCGAGCCTGTTTTCCACCGGCACCACAACGTCGTCGAAGAAGATCGAGCAGCGGCCGATCGCGTGGCTGCCGAGATCGCGGTAGCGTTGGGTCGTGATGCCCGGTGTGTCCATTGGCACCAGGAATGCGCTTACACCGCGCGCGCCGTCCTCTGGTTTGCCGGTGCGAGCGAACAACACGCATGCGTCGGCCTGATCGGCCATGCTGATCGAGGATTTTTCACCCTTGAGGATATAGCGATTGCCGTCGCGCCGGGCTGACAGCGCTAGGTTCGCCGCGTCTGATCCGCCGCGTGGCTCGGTCAAACCGATGCAGACGATGGACTGGCCGGAGATGATCCGGCCGATCCAATATTTTGAGAGTTCAGCGTTGGCATGCTCGGCAATGATCTTGCCGTTGAGCGAACCTAGAATCTGCAAATAGGAGACGTTAATGTCGGCATAGCCGATAGCTTCGGCGATGAGACCGCTGGCGAGGCTCGGCAATCCCAACCCGCCGTGCGCTTCGGGTATTTCCGGCGCGATCAAGCCGAGCTCCCCCATCTCGCGCGTGAGCGATTTTTCGACCCGAGCTTCCTTCTCGCGCGACATGTAGTGCGGTGCGATCTTCTCGCGGGCAAAACGCGTCGCCGTTTCCTGCAGTGCAGACAGGTCTTCACTGAAGGTCGGATCGACTGCTGTCACGGCATACCCTCGAAGCCGAGGAATGTGGTGAAGTCTTCCACCGCGATCTTTTCTGGCCGCAGCTTGTTCTCAGGCGCGTTAGCGTCAGCGAAGCCAAGTGCGATACCGCAGGCGAGCAGTTCGCCGTCGTCCATCGGCAGGTGCCGGCGGATGACTTTGTGATACCAGTTGAAGGCGGCTTGACCGCAGGTGTCGAGGCCCTCGCCGCGCGCGCCGATCAGGATGTTTTCGATGAACATGCCGACGTCCATGAAAGTGCCGGTGGCGAGCCGGCGATCGAAGGTCACGAACAAGCCGACGGGTGCGCCGAAAAAGCTGTAGTTTTCGAGCATTTGCTTTTCGCGGGCGGGCTTGTCATCGCGGCCGATGCCTAGGATGGCGTACAACTCGTGGCCGAGTTTCCGCCGGCGCCCAATGTAGGGTTCGACCCAATTGACGGGGTAGTAATCAAACTCCGGCTGATGCTGTTCAGTCGGATCGTTGGCGATGGCAGCGAGGATATCCGCCGAGATTTCGTCCTTCACGGCGCCGGCGACTGCATAGACCTTCCACGGCTGGATGTTATGTCCGGAAGGTGCCATGGCGGCGCCTTCGAGAATGCGCGTTAGGCTTTGCCGCGGCAACGGCGTCGGTAAAAATCGGCGAACGGACCGACGGGTCATAATCGCGTCGTGTGCATGCATAGGCGGAGCCCTCCTAGCGAAGCCCGAGCTTAACGTGGTCTGATGGTTACTTCGCGAACTTGCGGAAGTCGGGCTTGCGCTTCTCGTTGAAGGCGTTGACGCCCTCGCGACTCTCGTCGCTGTCGTAATATAGCTTGAGCGTTTGCATGCCCATGGATCCTATGCCGCGAATATTTTCGCTGTCGGCGTTGAAGGATCGCTTGGCGATCGAAATCGCGGTCGGGCTCTTTTCCATGATCTCGGCGCACCACTTGGTGACTTCAGCGTCGAGTTGGTCGTGCGGTACGACGGCGTTGACGAGGCCCATGGCAAGCGCTTCGGCAGCCGTGTAGCGGCGGCATAGATACCAGATCTCGCGTGCTTTTTTCTCACCGACGATGCGGGCGAGATAGGCGGTACCAAAGCCCGGATCGACCGAACCCATTTTCGGGCCGACCTGGCCGAAGATGGCCTTTTCCGATGCAATCGTGAAATCGCACATCGTTGCCAGCACGTTGCCGCCGCCGATGGCGTAACCTTGCACCCGGCAGATCACGGGTTTTGGTACGTCTCGGATTAGCGATTGCACTTCCTCGATCGGCAAGCCGATGGTGCCGCGTCCATCGTATTGCCCCTCGTGCGCGCTCTGGTCGCCACCGGTGCAGAACGCGCGATCTCCCGAGCCACCTAATACGATGACGCCGATGTTTTTGTCCCAGCCCGCTTTTTGGAAGGCGTGGATCAATTCTTCGCACGTCTTGCCGCGAAACGCGTTCATCACCTTCGGGCGATTGATGGTGATGTGGGCTGCGCCATCTCGCACGTCATAGATGAGATCTTCATAGGTCATGGGGAAGGTTCCAATTCGGTTGCCGGGTGTCAAAGCCAACGCTTGCGCCGGCGGAACGATTTCAGGTTCTTGAAACTCTTGCGTGTGTGGCCGCCGCCGCCGAGATAGAATTCCTTGACGTCCTCGTTGTCGGCGAGTTCGGCGCGGGTGCCATCGAGCACGATCTTGCCCGACTCCATGATGTAGCCGTAGTCGGCGACGCTGAGCGCCATGTTGGCGTTTTGCTCGACCAGCAGCATCGTGATGCCGAGATCCTTGTTCAACCGTTCGATGATTGCGAAGACTTCCTGCACCAGCAAAGGTGCCAGTCCCATGCTCGGCTCGTCGAGCAGCATCATCTTCGGCCGAGCCATCATCGCGCGGCCGATCGCCAGCATCTGTTGCTCGCCGCCGGACAGGTAACCGGCGAGACCGGTGCGTTCCTTCAAGCGCGGGAAGTAGGAATAGACAAGATCGATGTCGTCGGCGACGCCTCGGTCGCGTCGGGTGAAGGCGCCGACCTTGAGGTTTTCAAGCACCGTCATATCGCCGATGATGCGGCGTCCTTCCATCACTTGGAAGATGCCGCCGCGGACGATTTTGTCGGGCAACTTATGAGCGATGCTCTCGCCATCAAATTTTATGTCACCGGCGATGATCTCGCCGTTTTCGGATTTGAGCAGTCCGGAGATGGCTTTGAGCGTGGTCGATTTGCCGGCGCCGTTCGGTCCAAGCAGCGTAACGATTTTGCCTTTAGGCACGCTCAGACTGATGCCGCGCAACACCAGAACGACGTCGTCATAAGCGACCTCGATGTTCTCGATCGCGAGCAGGTTATCGCTAGCCACCTTGATGGCGAGCGGCGCTGCGGTCGTGGCGGCGGCGGTCATGGCGATCCTTGGTAACTCAAGAAATCTGGAGCGTAGGATTTTTCCCTCTCCCCGTTACGGGGAGAGGGCAGAGGCCGGCTTTTCTGCCGGCCGAGGGTGAGGGCAGCCACTTGCCCTGGCGCTTTTTTCTTTATCGTGGTCATCGCGTACCTCACCCTAACCCTCTCCCCCTGAGAAGACGGGGAGAGGGGATCAACCTCAGTAACCCTGCCAGCCGGGCTTGCGTTCGACCTTGATGGTGGTGACGGTTTCGTACTTTATGACGCCCTTCTCCACGAGATCGCCGACGTCCCCTTGCTCAGTTTCACCGCTAACTTTGGCGCGGCCAATCGTTACCTTGTCGACGGAGCGGTGATCGGTCGGGGTCCAGGTCGCTGCAGCGCACATGCCGTCGGTCCCGAATGGTACAAAGTCCTTCATGTTCTCGAGCGCTTCCTTGATGCCGGGACCGTTAAGTTTGCCGGCCTTGTCGGCAATCTTCATCGCCTCGGCGAGCACCAGAACGTGGCAGGCACCGGTTGCATACGGGAGCGGGCGATAAGTCTTGCCGGTGGTATCGGACATATTGGAGATTGCGCGGAATACCTTCATGCCGGGTACGTCCGACCCCCATTGGGCCTGTCCGAGCACCTGAACGAGACCGTCTGCGGCCTTACCGGCAGCCTTCATACCGGCTTCGTCCATGCCCCAAATGTTGGCCATGAACTGAACATTGACGCCGACCGTCGCGCATGAACGCAGCAGCGCGATATTCGCGCCGGTCGTGTTGGCCAGGAACGCGTAGTTCGCGCCGGACGATTGCAACGCTAGGCACTGTGCTTTGAAATCGCCACCGGCAAGAGCGTACTGAATCGAGGGCACGACATCGAAGCCGCTTTCCTTGGCAAGCTCTTCACCAGCTTCTTTTGGCGCCAGCGGATAAGGATGATTATCACCGAGATGGATGTATTTGGGCTTGCCAGCGCCACCCTTCTTCTTCCAGTCTTCAGCGGCCCACAAGATCAGCGCGCGGTTGCCATCAGAATAAGATGGGGCGATGAAGAAGTTATACGGTGCAACTTTGATCTTGCCATCCTTCGCCTTCGGGCTAATGCCCGATGGATCGGTCAAATGGCCTGAGAAGGACATCGAGAAATAGGGGATCTTGTCCTCGGCGATAAAGCCGACCATCGCTTCGGTATCGTTGGTGCCATAGCCCTGGATAGCGATGACGCCGTCGTCCTTCCACTTCTTGTACTGCTGAATGGCGCGCTGCGTCTGGTAGCTGTAGTCGACAGAATCGACCTCGATCATTTTTCCATTGATGCCGCCGTTAGCGTTGATCCACGCAAAAGCATCGATCTTGCCGGGGCCGGAGATCTTGCCGGTGCTCGATGTTGGTCCGGTCAAATCCAAAAGGTTGCCGACTTTGATTTTTTGCTGCGCCATGGCGGGAGCGATCGTGAGTGTTCCCGCAATCAGGGAAGCAAGTAGGGTCGTTTTTGTTTTCATTGGACATTTCCTCCGAAGGTTCACAGGCAAGTTTAGTAAGAGAATGGATAAAGCTTCCAATAGGCCTTGATTTTACGCCAGCGGGCCGCCAACCCGTCCGGTTCGAAAACGAGGAAGAGAACGATGGCCAGGCCTATCGCCATCTCTTTCATGTAGGCAAGGCCTTCATTGAAGGCGGCACTCTGGCCGATCCCCAATCCTTGGATGAATTTGACGACACCTTGCATGAACTCCGGCAGAAACATGATGAAAGCGGTGCCCATGAGGCTGCCCATTACCGAGCCTAGTCCGCCGATGATCGCCATGGCGAGAAAATTCACCGACAGTAATAGATCAAACGCTTCTGCCGAAACGAAGCCGGTGTAGTGCGCCATCAGCGCGCCAGCGACGCCCGCATACAGCGATGAGATGCCAAAGGCGAGCAGTCGGTAGTAGGTGAGGTTGATCCCCATGATCTCGGCCGAGAGATAATGATCGCGAACGGCAATCATGGCGCGGCCGTCGCGCGTTCGCATTAGGTTGGCGGCGAACACGTACATGATCACGAGATAGAAGATGACGACATAGTAGTATTTGCGGTCACCCGACAACGTCAGTCCAAGTAGCGAGAATGGGTCTGCGTTGGCACCGGCTGCTCCCCCGGTGAACCACGTAGCGCGGCTGAAGAAATCCTGCAGCACGAACTGTGAGGCCAGCGTTGCGATGGCCAGATACAAGCCCTTCAGTCGAGCAGCCGGCATACCCACGATCACGCCGAGTAAGCCGGTCGCCAAGCCGGCAAGCGGAATACTGAGTGCGACGGGTACGCCGTGCTTGCCCGATAGATACGCCGACATGAATGCGCCGAAGCCGAAGAACGCCGCGTGCCCGAGCGAAATCTGTCCGGTGAAGCCGACGAGAATGTTGAGGCCCAGAGCCGCGATGCCATAGATCGCGATCTGAATGATCATCGCGAGCCAGTAGGAAGCGATGAACGTTTGCCCGTCGATCTGCAGCGGCAGCAGGCATAACAACATTAGCCCCGACGTGAACGCGATCAGCGAACCGCGCGTCGGGAAGATCGTCTTGTCGGCTTGGTAGGTTGTGCGGAAGTCGCCCGCCGGGCGCATCGAAATTGCCATTTCCGATTACACCCGCTCGATCGTTTTGGTGCCGAACAAGCCGTATGGCTTGATCAGCAGGATGATGAGCATCGCGTAGAACGGCGCGATCGTAATCAGGTTG
>JANLXZ010000257.1:0-13818 GCA_031365375.1 Hyphomicrobiaceae bacterium
GCGTGCATCTCTGTAACTTTGCCTGCACCGTCTCTGGTGAACGCGGCCACCTCGCCGAGATTCTTGCCGTCGCTGCTATAAAGCGGCTTATTTACCCAACCTTTCGCCTGCTCGTCAGTCAACATGATGCTGTCAGTCGCAGTTGGCGACATCCGCCCTGTCGTATCCACTGTGGGAGGAGGCGTAATCGTGGACGGCGCACTTGGCATTGTCGTTGATGGAGGCGTGGTTGGGGTTGTCGGTGTCGTTGTGGTTTGAGCCAGCACCGCGGATGATCCCGCGAGCAACGCTACGATCATGGCTGGGGCTAATTTTTTCATTATCGACTCCTGGAATAGAAGCAACTGTTTCAGCAGACCGCCATTGGCGATCCCTAAACCATAAACGCTTTATGAGTACGATCGTTCCTTTTGTCTTCAAATTGCGTTCTCACCGAAGTGATGCAAACCTATTCGAAAATCGAAGAATGACGGATTTGGTAAACATACAAGGTGTTAGGCGGCGCTCGTTATTTGTTGTTAGGTAAGGTTTTTCGCTTTGTGGCAGCCAATTCTTCCAACTGATTTTCCGTCATCGAATTTATCATGTCTCGCGAAGCTCCCTTGAGTTTTGACTTACTCACCTCGCCACGTTTGGCCGACAAGGCAGCACCTGCAGCTTTCTGTTGGGATTTCGATTTAGCCGGCATTTTGAATGCTCCGATGCAACTTCTGATGTCGCTGATGCAACTTATTGAAGTCTTCCTAGTTCCCAAAATTACCACAGGAGAGTGATTTTCTGCAGTCAACGGAACTTCAACCCGACGCTTGCGATTGTTTCCGTTGCGCTGAGCGGGGGAGCAGTGTTTATTCGTGCATGATTTGCGAATTCGAGACCCTCAAGGAGCATGAGTGTGGCTGAAGTGCGAGGTGTCTTGGTTCAGTGGGCTATGGGTCTCACGACAAATTTCGTTGTCGCCTGTGCGCTGTTACTAGCGGGCTCGGCTGCGCGGGCGGAGCGTGATTTGGCTTTGGACCAGAATCCTCCGGCGACAATTTTTGACGCCGGCGCCATTCGAGTGATGGCCAAGGAGTTATCGACCCGGCCTTTCGAACCGCGCGCTACCGTTGGGATGGCCGGACGCGATTGGAGCTATGACGATCAGCGCAAATTACGCTTTCAGGTCAATCGAGCGCCGTGGCGCGAAAACCCGCCCCGGTTCGAGCTTCATCCTCTTCCCGCTGGATGGCTGTTCAAACAGGATATCGAGGTTTCGCTCGTCGAGAACGGTAAAGTTCGAAGGTATAACGCAACGTCAGCCGACTTTCCCACGTATCCCGGCAACGCCGACGGAACGACCTCACATGTACCGCTTTCCGGATTTCGGCTAAATGGTCCGTTGAATGCCGCAGACCTTGCAGACGAGATATTAGTATTCCAAGGCGCGAGCTATTTCCGAGCGGTCGGTAAAGAGCACTTTTACGGTTTATCTGCGCGCGGACTTGCGATCGGCACCGCTTCTTCGCAAGAGGAAGAATTTCCTGCATTTACAAAATTTTGGGTGGTGAAGCCAGAGCCAGGGTCCGATACTATATTCGTTCACGCACTACTCGACAGTAAATCGACGGCGGGGGCCTATACGTTCGCCGTAAAACCCGGGAAGCAGACGATCGTCGATGTTTCTGCTTACCTTTATCCCAGGGTTGATATTTCCCATGTTGGCCTGGCTCCCCTCACTAGTATGCACTTGCTCAGTCCCACCAATTCGGTGCGGGTTAAAGATTATCGACCGCGGGTCCATGATTCGGATGGCTTAGCAATTCTAAATGGGAATGGAGAACGCATTTGGCGACCGCTCAACAATCCCAAACAACTGCAAATCAGCTCGTTCGTCGATGAGCATCCGCGAGGTTTCGGGCTGATGCAGCGACATCGCGTGTTTGCCGATTTCGACGATTTGGAAGCTCACTATGAGCGGCGGCCGAGTGCTTGGGTGGACACCGTGCAAATGAGCGGTGCGGGACGTATCGTTTTGGTCGAAATCCCCTCGGAAGAAGAAATCAACGACAATATCGTTGCGTTTTGGCAGCCGGAAAGACCACTGAAAGGCGGCGAAGAACATTCGATCCGTTATCGACTTCACTGGACCGACGACGCGCCGTTCAAAGATTCCGGGCCGTGGGTCGTGCAAAGCAGAGTCGGGCGGGCCTACAATGTAGAAGGCAACGGCCACCGCTTCGTCGTCGATTATCGAGATAGCGCGCCATTTGCACAACCGGGTCTGCCCGAAGCAAAAATCTCAGCCTCCAATGGGCGGGTAGAGCAGATCACCGTACAACCAAATAGTGAAACGAAGGGGGTGCGCGTGTCCTTCGTGTTCTTTCCCGATGATGCCAAGTCGTCCGAGTTGCGGCTGGCGCTCTCACCGTGGAATGGTCGATTACCTGAAACGTGGCTGTGGCGTTGGACAGTCGGGGAGTGACACACTGCCGATTTCGTGTCGGGCAATTGCATGCAGAAATTCACACGACAGGCATGCATATGGGCTCGATGGACGCGGGGTGGAAAGTTCTGGCATCTTGTCATCGCGCCCGGCCGTTGCGGGCTGAAATTTACGAGCCGCGAAACGGCCTGCAATTTCCACCCGGTGGAGACACGCGATCATGCAGCAGAAAGTTGAAGCAACGTCGATATCGAAGTCTGATCTCGAATGGCAGGCGCGCGTAGATCTCGCCGCCGCCCACCGGATCTGCGTCATGAACGGTTTTCATGAGGGGATCTTCAATCATCTGACGCTGACGGTGCCCGGTACCACCGATCGGTATTATCAGATCCCTTTCGGCATGCATTGGTCGGAAGTCTCGGCGTCGAGCTTTATGGAGGTGGGTTGGGACGGCACGGTGCTGCGCGGGGAAGGCGAGGTCGAACCTTCGTGCTACGCCATACACGCGCCGATTCACCGCAAACTATCGCGCGCGAAAGCTGTGTTCCACACCCACATGCCTTTCGCCAGTGCGCTGACGCGTCTCGAAGATCCGAAGCTGAAGCCAATCGGACAGACCGAGGCGCTGATGATGCGCAAGACCGGATACGACATGGACTATACCGGCCCGGCATTCGATCCGGATGAAGGCGAGCGTCTAGCCGATGTACTAGGTGACAAAAAGGTCCTGTTCATGGGCAACCACGGCGTTGCGACTGTCGCCGAGTCGGTCGCAGAGGCCTTCGACCTCCTCTATTACACCGAGCGTGCCGCGCAGGTTCAACTTTACGCCATGTGGACCGGCCAGAAGTTGCTTCCGATGGCGGAACCGGTGCTGCAGAAAACGATGAATGTCGGGGGTACCCAACCGTTCCTGTACGGCAAGCCCTTTGACTATCACTTTCGCGCCTTGAAGCGCATCCTCGACAAGAAAGAGCCGGACTACAAGGACTGACGTCAGTCCTCGAGCGAAGCTTTTATTCCGGCGAGGAACGGTATGCCTACAACTGTGAGCGGCCTGCATTACGACGTGATGGATCTGCGTCCGGCTTGGCGGAGAACGGCCGGGGCAAACAAGCCCGTTGTGTTTCACCACGGTGTCGGCGCGAACCTCAATATCTTCGACGAGTGGGTGCCGATCATCGCGGCGCATCATCCCGTTGCTCGCTTCGACATGCGCGGTTTCGGTCAATCGGCGGTGCCGGCTGTTTCACACTCGTGGTCTATGTCCGGGTTGATCGGCGATCTTGCTGAGGTGTCGGAAGCGGCGTTCGGCGCGGCCCCAGTGCACGTCATGGGTGAATCGATCGGTGGCACGATCGTCCTCGCCGCCGGCCTGCGCCATCCAGACCGATTCGCCTCGGTCGCAATGAGCAACGCTGGGATAAATGGCACGCGGATTGGTCACGCGCCGGGGTGGCGCGAAGAAATTGCTCAAACCGGTATCTCGGGTTGGAGTAAGCGTTTGATGGAGATGCGCTTCGTGCCAGGCGCGACGCCGCCCGAAGCTGTGGCGTGGTTTGCGGATGTACAGCGTAGATCCGTGGCCCATGTCGTCGTTGGGTTAGGCGAATTGCTGGTCGCCACCGATCTCACGCGTGAACTGGCCGGTTTCACATCACCGCTGCTATTGATGATGCCGGATCGAAGCCCTTTCGTTTCCCTCGCCCAGGCGAGTGCGCTGGCGGATCTAGTGCCGCATTCCGAGATCGCCGTGTTTCCCGGCGCCCGCCACGGCCTGCCGATCTCGCATGGCAAGCAGGCAGCACATACCCTTCAAGCATTCCTGGAGCGGGTTGAAAGCGGCCGCATACCGCCGCCACGCAGCTAAGGCTAAAGCCTCAGCTCAATCAACGTTCGCAACGTCGACAACAAGGCAGCCCCATACACCTCGCCCGTCGATGAGCGCGTGAGCTTCGATCATCTCGTCGAACTGCATGCGCCGGCCGATGCGATGCTGCAGTTTTTCTGCCGCCAGAGCCGCCGTGATGTCGGCAAAGGCGCGATCTTGAGCTGCGGCCGGCATTCCGAAAATCGCTAGAGGGCGGATCATGATATTCTTGTACATCAGCGCCTGAACGGGATTTTCGGTGTCGGGTCTGCATCGGACGAGTACGTTGCGATCACGCCGTTGGGACGCAGCAGTTGTGGCGCAAGTTGGATCGTTTCGGAAAATGCGGTGTCGACAACGCGATCGACACCGACGCCGTTGGTGAACTCGGCAACTTTTTTGACGACATCGTCGGTCGAATAATTGAGCACCAGATCGGCGCCGAGCGCGCGGGTTGCTGCCACTTTCTGTTCCGAGCCAGCGGTGCCGATCACCCGTGCGCCCGCCCACTTCGCCAGTTGAACGGTGTAGCTGCCGACACGGCCGGCAGCGCCAGTGACGAGGATCGTTTGCCCGGCGATCGAGCCATCGGCGAACAGCCCGCGATGGGCGGTTACAGCCGGCACCCCTAGACAAGCACCTTCAGCCAGGCTCGCCTCCTTCGGCAATGTGATGGCTTGCCGCGACGGCAAAGTCACGAACCCGGCAGCGGTCCCATATGGCCGTCCGGCCTGGGCACCGAACACCCATACGTGCTCACCGATGCGACTGTCGGCAACGCCAGCGCCGACCTGGTCGATCACGCCGGCGCCATCGTTATTCGGAATGATGCGTTTGAATTGGACTAGCTCGCGCCCCAAGGTCCGGCGCTTCGAGTCGGTCGGATTGATCGTCGAGTGTGTGACCTTTATCCGCACCTCGCCTGCCGCGGGGACCGGATCCGGCATCGTGCCGCTCGTCACAACGTCGGCGGCAGCGCCGGCCTTCTCATACCAATAGGCGAGCATGGTCTATTTCCTCTTTGCGAGCACGCAACTTCAAAAGTCCAAGCGCAGAACGCTTACCGTTTCGCCGGCTTTCACCGCGCGAGCTCCGACTTCGCGGACGAGAAGACAATCCGCGGCGGCAAGAGGAGAGAGCAGCGATGAATCCTGCGATCTGACAGGGCGAGCCGATAGCCGGCCGTCATCGCCGGTCGCCAATGTCGCCCGCATATAATGCGTACGCGGCCCGTTGGCTTCGAGGTCGGCCGCGGCAATCGCGTCGATCATCCGCGCTTCGGTCCGGGTGCGTCCACTCAATCGCTCGATCAACGGGACCAAGAATACACGGGTGCAGATCAGTGCCGATACCGGATTTCCGGGCAATCCCACGGCGCGCATCTCGCCTAGGCGTCCGTACAGCATTGGCTTACCCGGGCGCATCGCAATCTTCCAGAAGTCGAGCGACAGGCCGCGCGCCTCCAAGACGGGCCCGATCAAATCGTGGTCGCCCACGCTCGCGCCGCCGATGGTGATGAGCAGGTCACAACCCTTGGCACGATCGATGTGTGCGTTGAGCGAGGCTGCCGTATCCCCTGCGATCCCAAGGAAGTCTGGATCACCGCCTGCCGCTGCCACGAGTGCTGCAACGCCATAAGGGTTCGAGCAGACGATCTGATCGGCGCCGGGCGTCACTCCCGGCAATACGAGCTCGTCGCCCGAGGCCAGGATCGCAACCTTCGGCCTGCGATGGACTGGCAAGGCCGCGTGCCCCATTGCGGCTGCGAGCGTGATTTGCCGGGCGCCGAACCGTGTGCCCGGAATCAGTAGTTCTGCACCGCTGGCGAAGTCGCCGCCCCGAGGGCGCACGTGAAAGGCATCGGGGCTACCCTCAAGGACGGTCACAACGTCGCCTTTGCGTGTGCAATTTTCCTGGATATGAACCGCGTCGGCACCCTTGGGGATCGGTGCGCCGGTGAAAATGCGGACGGCTTCACCGGCTGCCACATGCCCCCGGAACCCGCGCCCGGCAGCCGATTCTCCGATCACCCGTAGCTGTGCGGGCAAAGTCGCGACGTCAGCGCGGCGCACCGCATAGCCGTCCATGGCTGAGGCAGCGAAGGGGGGCGCCGTCAAATTGGCGGCCAAGGGTTCGGCAAGGATGCGGCCAGGGGCTGCGAACAAGTCGACCGGCTCCGAAGACAAAGGCTGCGCATCGGCAAGCAACCGGGCAAGCGCATCGGCGACAGGCAATAGCGCCATCGGTTCAGGCCCCCGCTTGATAGACGCCCGACCGGCCGCCGGTCTTTTCAAGTAGTCGGACGCGCGAGATGACCATTCCTTTGTCGGCCGCCTTCAACATGTCGTAGATGGTCAGGCACGCGACCGATACCGCCGTCAACGCTTCCATCTCGACGCCGGTTTGCCCGGTGACGCGAACCTCGGCCGTGATGTGAATGCCGGGCGGGTTGTGCGACAAGTCGAAATCTACGGTTGCCTTGGTGATCGCCAGCGGATGGCACAGCGGGATCAGCTCGTGGGTCTTCTTCGCGGCCATGATGGCAGCAATACGCGCGGTCGCCAGTACGTCGCCCTTCTTGGCCGTGCCGTCTTCGACGAGCGCGAGCGTTTCTGCGGTCATCGCGACGAAACCCTCGGCGATCGCGGTGCGCGATGTCGTGGCCTTGTCCGAGACGTCGACCATCCGCGCCTCGCCGCGTTCGTTGATGTGCGTGAGTTTGCTCACGGCGCCACTCCCAACAGGGTGCGCGTGGCGGAAGCCACGTCAGTTTGGCGCATCAAACTTTCGCCGACCAGGAATGTGTTGACGCCAACCTTCGACAATCGGGCCATGTCGGCTGCAGCAAAGATCCCGCTTTCGCCAATCACGATGCGATCGGCCGGCACTTTCGGTGCGAGCGCTTCGGTGGTCGCAAGTGTCATCTCGAACGTTTTTAGATTGCGATTGTTGATGCCAATCATCGTGCAGTCGAGCTTCAGCGCGCGATCGAGTTCGGCTGCATCATGCACTTCGGCGATCGCGTCCATACCCCAGTCTCGGGCGGCCCGAGCCAGATCGCGGGCAGTTGGATCATCGATCTGCGCCAAGATGATGAGAATGCAATCGGCGCCCCACGCACGCGCTTCGGCCACCTGGTAGGTGTCGAGCATGAAGTCCTTGCGCAGTGCGGGAAGATTGCAGGCAGCGCGCGCGGCAGTCAGATACTCCGGCGCACCTTGAAACGAGGGTGTGTCGGTCAGAACCGAAAGGCAAGCGGCACCACCGGCAGCGTAAGCCTTGGCCAATGCCGGAGGATCGAAATCGGGGCGAATAACCCCCTTCGAGGGCGATGCCTTCTTGATCTCGGCAATCAACGCTGGTTCGCCGGAATCGAGCTTGGCCCGGATCGCTCCTGCAAAGGAGCGCACAGGGGACGCCGCCAATGCTTGCCGAATAACCGTCGCCAGCGGCCGTTGCTGCTTGGCCGCTGCAATCTCGTCGCGTTTGTAAACTGTAATCTTATCGAGGATGTCGCTCATCGCCGAGGTATACGCTGGGGCGGTCGCGCGGGAAAGGTCGTTGCCGCCAAAAACCGCATAAACTCGTTAAAGCCATCGCACGCGATCTGCACTCTCGAGCAAGACCTATTGACATATGAACAATGATCACGTATCTATGAACTGGGTTCATATGCAGGCGTGTCGTATCTTATTCAGAGATTCGCTAGCCTGGCGCTGCAACTCGAAAGGGCTTCATGATGGCGCTACCTTGGTCCTACACAAACCGGATACAGCGGGACGTCGATAGATGGCACGATGCTGGCTGGATCGACGCGCGCGGACGCGCCGGCATCGTGGCCGATATCCAGACCCAAAAGGCGCTCGTGAGCCTGCCCGCTGTGTTGGCGATCCTGGGTGCGACGCTGATCGGATTTTCCGCGATGACGTTCGTCGCCGCCAACTGGCAAGGAATGTCGAAACTGGCGCGCCTGTTGGTTCTAATGGCCGGTCTTTGGATCGCCTATGGTGGCGCTGCTATTCTCTTCACGCGCCGCCTCAGTGCTTTCGGCGATGCGGCCGTGCTTGCCGGCGCCGCAGTGTTCGGTGCAGCGATCATGCTCGTCTCGCAGATGTACCATATCGAGGGCAATCCGCCGGACGCCGTGCTGCTTTGGGCGATTGGCGCACTTGCGTCGGGCGTGCTGTTTCGCTCTGGTCCAGCGCTCGGTTTGTCGATGCTGGCGATTGCCGTGTGGAGTTGCTGGGAAATGCAACTGACGACCGGTGTACACTGGGCCTTCTTGGCTGGTTGGGCTGTTGTGGCCGCAGCGTATTTGTGGCTGCGTTGGCGTCCAGGTCTGCACTTGGCAGCATTCACGATGGCGGGCTGGATCATAGCGCTCGGATGGAAGTTGCCGCATGGACCGCATCATTGGCTCGTCGCCTCCATCGGTTTTGCGATTGCCGCTCTCTCGATAATCGGAACGCTGAGGTTTGCCGATAAGTGGGATGGCAGGATAGGTGCGATCGCGCCAACCGCGACGTCCTATGGGTTGGCCCTCGGCTTCGCCGGATTGCTGACTGCGCAATTTTTTCGAATGTCGTTCGGTAGCCTGCTCAGCGGTGCGGTTGTTACACTCGCGCTGGTGGTGGCAACGATCTACTGGGCAATGCACACCGAAAATCGCGCGGCATTGCTGATCGGTTACGGCGCGTTTTCCGCTGAAGTCCTTTCACTCTATTTCATAACCTTTGGCAGTCTGCTGAACAGCTCGCTGATCTTCGGCATCGGCGGGTTGCTGATCATTGCTCTGGCCTCAGCCGCCTTCCGCCTGATGAAGCACAAGCCGCAAATCGAAGGAGCCTCGTCATGATCAATATTGATCGCAAGTGGCTGGTTGCCGCCTTGATTGCCGCGTCTCTGCAATCGGCTGTCATTGGTTGGATCGTGTGGGATCGTATCTCCCTCCTGAAGAACGGGCGAGAGATTGTGCTGCCGATCATTCCCGTTGATCCACGCTCGCTGTTTCGCGGCGATTACGTGATCCTCGACTATCCGGTGTCGAGTGTGCCCGTGGCCCTGATGACGCCAGAACTCGAAGCATCTCGCCCCGCAAGCGTCTACGTGACACTAACAAAGCAGGGCGAAGAATGGCAGCCAACGGCACTATCGGCCAAGCCTCCGGTTCCCGCACCTGATAAGGTCGTGCTGAAGGCGCGTCCGCGCTACGGTTGGCACCAGACATCCAGGCCCCGTGCGGTTGGAGCGGACGGAGCCACTGCCTCAACCACGACGGCAGATCCTGTGTATGCTCTGAGCTATGGACTGGAGAGTTATTTCGTTCCCGAAGGCAAGGGCAATGCTCTTGAAGAACTCGCCCGCGAGAAGAAACTCGCAGCCATCATTGCGGTGGATTCCAAAGGCAACAGCGCCATAAAAGGCCTGATGATCGAAGGTAAACTACAGTACGAAGAACCTTTGTTGTGACGGGGAAGGCGAGGCAGTATAACTGAAACGCACATTCTCAATCCCACAATGGAGACCACGCATATGGCCATCACCCGCCACGAGCCGTCGAAGATCTTGTCCAAGGTCGTTGAAGCTAACGGCATGATCTACACCGCCGGCGTCGTCGCCGACGACATCAGCCAAGATGCCAAAGGTCAGACGACGCAAATCCTGAAGGAAATCGACAGACTGCTGAAGCTTGCCGGCGCCGACAAATCGAAGGTGATTTCGGCGACCATCTGGCTGACCGACATTCGTCTGCGCGACAGCATGAACGAAGCCTGGAACGTCTGGACCGGGGGCGAAAATCTTCCCGGCCGCGCCTGCATCGAAGCCAAGCTCGCCGATCCACGCATGCTGGTCGAGATCGCCGTGATCGCCGCGAAGTAAGATCGAAGATTACGATCGGGCTGCCACGAACACCGTCCTTGACGATGCTAGCCGATCGCCCCGACCCCCGTCGGGGTGACGGCTGTGGGGAGGCGGGAGCGGTGCCGTAGAGCGCATTAGCGGCAGCGTAATGCGCCGCGACGATGGCCGGTCGCGCGGTGGTGTTCGAGGTGCAATTCGCGAAGACGCTATTGCACCTTACGATCCTCTAGGCTCGCCTAAAGTCGTCAGCTCAGCCATTGAGGACGCCAACCCCACCAAGTGCCCTCATCCCGACGCAGGTCGGGACCCGCGACAACGTCCGGCAAGCTGAATGCCGGTAATGGAAAGGGCGGCGCCTCTCGCAGATCGCGAAGTGCTAACGAGCCTTCTCGATCAATCAGCGTTGCTTGCCAATGCCACCTCGCCGCATCAGGAACACGGCCTTTTCGCCGAACAGGTTCTGCAGACTGAGCGGCGAGCGTTGGGAGAGCTGGCTGCCCGACCAGTTGAACACCACCGATCGCTCGACCTCAGCATTTGCCGCTTTGCACAGATCGGCAAAGTCCTTGATGGTGCAAAGATGCGCGTTCGGCGTATCGTACCAGTGGTCCGGCAAGTTGGACGTACGCGGCATGCGGCCGGTGAACAGCAACTTGCTACGTACCTCCCAGTGCCCGAAATTTGGGAACGAGACGATCGCACGGCGGCCGATCCGCAGAAGGTGTTCCAGCACGCGCTTTGGCTGCAATGTCGCCTGGATCGTCAAACTCAGGATTGCAAAGTCAAACGCATCGTCTGGGTAGTCGGCGAGATCCTTGTCGGCATCGCCCTGGATCACCGAAAGCCCGCGCGCCACACAGGCGTTGACTTTCTCACGGCTGATCTCGACGCCGCGACCGTCGACGGATTTGGTGTCGCCCAGCAACTGCAGCAGTTCGCCATCGCCGCAACCGACGTCGAGCACACGGGCGTTCGGTGTCACCATCTCGGCGATCAGCAGGTGATCGACGCGCTGGCGTCCGGCGGTGTTCGACGAGCTCGGAGGCGCCTTTGTCAGCATCTCAATCCCCCTTTGCCGCAAGGGCGATGCCCTGTTTGGCGGCCGCCGCGTTGACGAAGCCGCGTACACAATCGAACATCACCGGCTCGTCGAGCAGAAATGCATCGTGGCCTTTGTCGCTTTCGACCTCGACGAACGAAACGTTGGCCGCCACCGCGTTCAGTGCCTGCACGATCTCTTTCGACTCCTGCGTCGGATATAGCCAGTCGCTGGTGAACGACACCACGCAAAACCGCGTCTTCGTGCCCCGGAACGCATTGGCCAGCACGTCGCCGTGCTCCATCGCCAAATCAAAATAGTCCATCGCGCGGGTAATGTAGAGATAACTATTGGCATCGAACCGATCGACGAAGCTCGAACCCTGGTGCCGCAAATAGCTCTCGACCTGAAAATCGGCGCTGAACGAGAACGACCGCACAGATCGATCCTGTAAGTTGCGTCCGAACTTCTGCTGCAATGCCTTTTCCGAAAGGTAGGTGATATGCGCCGCCATCCGCGCGACCGCGAGACCTCGGCGGGGTACTTTGCCCTGGTCGAGATACGCGCCTTGCGCCCATTCCGGATCGGCCATTACCGCCTGCCTGCCGACTTCGTGAAAGGCTATGTTCTGTGAGGAATGCCACGCCGCCGTCGCAATCGGGATTGCGGTGAGCACCCGATCCTTGTGGCGGGCGCACCATTCGAGCACTTGCATTCCACCCATCGATCCGCCGATCACGGAGAACAATTGCTTGATGCCGAGGTGGTTGATGAGAGCGACCTGCGCATCGACCATGTCACCGATGGTGATGACCGGAAAATCGAGGCCCCACGCTTTTCCGGTCGCCGGGTTGATCGAGGCGGGGCCGGTCGAGCCCAAGCAGCCGCCGAGGATGTTCGAGCAGATGACGTAGAACCGGTTGGTATCGATCGGCTTGCCTGGCCCAACGAGCGTTTCCCACCATCCAGCTTTTCCGGTAACGGGGTGGATATTGGCAACGTGCTGGTCGCCGGTCAGCGCGTGGCAAATAAGGATCGCGTTCGACTTGCCGGCGTTGAGATGGCCGTACGTCTGGTAAGCGATCACGTAAGGTTGAAGGATCTGCCCACAGTCGAGTTTGAGCGGATCCGGCGCTTGAAATACGTGGCTCTTGGTCGACGAAATTGTCGTCGGCACGCCAACAACCGCCGGAGTTGAAGGGATGATCTGTTCAAGGCTTGCCATTGACTTTGCACTCCTCGATGAGCCCGCTTGGTATCGCCGGGCTCTCCCGTGTCGATGAGGAGTGCGCGACCCTTTAGCGAGTTGTTTAACGTGGCTGCAAGCCGGTCGGCCAAATCACCACGAAGATCCAGGTGAGCATGTAGCGAACAGTGGGGCCCGGCGTCAACTGGTTGGGCTTGCCGGCTCAGCCTTCCTCCGGCACGTTGCATACATGCGTCGCTCAAGCCGGGGAAGGCCGATGCGGATCGTTTCGCTGTTGCTAAGTGCGGGATTGCTAGCCATTGCCGCCGACGCGCAGGATCGAGACGCCGCGTGCGAGCAAGCGATGCTGGTGTTCGACGCTTCGATCTCGATGACTGGCCGGGGAATCGAGGAGGCGCGCGCAGCAACCAATCGCGTGTTGCCGGCGTTGACCCGGCAGCGAAAAGTCGGCCTCATCACCTATGGCGGAATGCCAGGACCGGCCTGCGACACGATCGCACTCAGGCTCGAGCCAGCCGCGAACAATGCGGCAGCTATTCAAGCCGAGATCGATGCGTTGAGGCCTTCCGGCGCGACACCGCTCACCGAGTCGGTTGCACTGGCGGCAAACCTTTTGACGAAAGGTTCGCGGCGCGGATTGGTGGTCCTTATTACCGATGGCTTCGAGAACTGTCACGGCGATCCGTGCGCATTGGGCCACGAATTGGCGGCATTGGGCCGGCTGAAAGTTCATGTCATCGGCTATAATTTGCGCGTGCCTCAAGGCAACGCGTTGGCCTGCCTTGCGCGCGAGACCGGCGGTTTGCTGGTCGAGGTGAATAGCACCGATGAGCTTGCCCGTGCATTGACCGGCACGCTCGGCTGCCCGGTGGTGAGCCGGGAGCAAGGGCGGACCACCAATGCGGTGCTGGCATCGCGCCCATAACACTGCGCGTCTACGTTGATCGAACCGCACGTTTGATTTCCGCGTCCCGGCAGCCTATTGCTCTGCCCGCAGTTTCACTCAGCCCTCACGAACGGTTAGCCCCATGTCTCAGCTTGCTCCCGCGCCGCGTCCCGGCATCCTCGAGATCGAAGCTTACGTACCAGGCGAGAGCAATGTGCCGGGCGGCATGACGCCGATCAAGCTGTCATCGAACGAGACGCCGCTCGGTGCCAGTCCAAAGGCGATCGCGGCATATAAAGCCGAAGCCGATCACCTCGAACGCTATCCGGACGGCGCCTCGACCAAACTGCGGCACGCCATCGCCCGCGTCTATGGTCTGAATGCCGATCGCATCGTGTGCGGTGCCGGCTCGGATGAAATCTTGAGCCTCATCGCGCAAGCCTACCTCGGACCCGGCGACGAGGCGATCTACACCGCGCACGGGTTCATGGTCTACAAAATCGCGATCCAGGCCCGCGGCGCAACACCCGTC
>JANLXZ010000472.1:0-4483 GCA_031365375.1 Hyphomicrobiaceae bacterium
TGCACAACGTGCCGCTGGCGGAGCCGATGCTATTTTTGAGATGGGACCAGACAAGAATATCGACGGGAGAGTTGGCGGGTCCGGTGCAGAATTTGCCAATCACAGCAGAGTGGCGGCGAATGCATTTGTTCTCCGCGAAGACGATGAAATCTGGCTGGTCGCCGGTATTCAGGGCATTCGTGAGGGCGAGGAGATCCTCTACGACTACGGAACTGATTACTACGATTGACAAACGGACTTGGACCTGATGTCAGTGTGCGGACACTGTAGACAGTTTTTGCCGAAGAGCACCTCACAGCAGCCGTGGCTCACAATCGAACTGTTTGAGTGACGAGTTTACACGCGCGTCGCTGATCATAGTACTCGTTTGTCCGTCGGCAATTTCGTCAATCAACTGCGCGAGCAACCTCTGCCCCGGGCTGCACACGTCCCACCGAGATCTAGGATGGTTTATACAGCCCACTGCGTTTACCCCGTCGCATCGAAAAAACAACTTAATGTCCCGACCGGCCTTTCAGGCACCCTGCGCGCTCCGGTGCCACCGTCACCTTGGGTAGATAGATCGTCATATCGAGCCGAGGCGGACGCAGTGGAGTCCTGTTCGATAGCCCGAACATCAGAAATGCAGGCTCGCGGCGGACGCCCCGGCGCTGCAAGACGCGCCAGGCTACGGCGCACCGCGTGCACCGCTGGCCAGTAGTAAGTAGATCGGCAACCCTCAGCCCCGCGCGGTTTTAGTTTCCGGACAGTGATTAACCGCGTCAACGGATTAGTTGCATACTTGTTCGTTTCCATACTGCGCCTCGTCTTAATGTCAGCGCAAGAAAAGGGGCGGGCATTATACTCAGGGGGCGAACCGTGCTGGTTGCCGAGGACGAAGCGATCGTCGCCCTCCACCTCCAGCCTGCTGGCGTACGGCCGGAGGAAGTTCTTCGAAGTGGCCGAGCTGCAGAAGGCTCCTAATGTACTCGCCGAAAGATCAACCACCCACGAAAATTAGCGATGCGAGTTCGGCAGCAACGTCGACCTCGCTGGCTCGGCTCATCCATGGATTATTCAGCGCTGGCCGAAGTACTTAAGAAACAATGGCCATTGAAAATGTTCTCTAGACGCGCCGTGAATCGATGAGTCTTCAAGAGGCAGCAAATTCCACCCTCGGCTTGCAATGATTTTCGCACTTCTAGGTCATAATTGGCGGACGAGCGGCGCGCTCGGCAAGTCTCTTGTCTGGAGGATGCCATGGCTGTGATTGCGATGACACGCGAGATGGGAACGCTTGATAAGGACGTTGCGGCGGGCTTGGCTGAGTTTGGGACTTACTGTCGTACATCACGAACTTGTCGAACACGTCGCCGAGCGTGCGGGCATGCGCGAGAGCGAAGTGCACCGGTTCTTGGAGGGCGAGAATTCACTTTTCGATCCATGGACGATCGACAGCAAACGCCTCTCTCGCTACACCGCTGAAGAGGTTCTCGAACACGCGCTCAGGGGCAATGTGCTGATCCGTGGTTGGGGTGCAACTTACCTGTTGCGGTCGATCCCGCACGTGATCTGCGTACGCATTTGCGCGCCCATGTCCTTCCGGGAGGAGGTGCTAAAGCAGCGCCTCCCGTCTCAGATGATATCCCCGCGATTCGAAGAGAAATTGAGGGGAACGACTCGGCCCACAACTCGATTTTTAAGAAGTTGTTCGGGAATCGACTGGATGGATGCGACGCTGTACGCCATCGTCCTCATCACGGCGCGCGTGTTGGTCGATCAATGTATCGAGCTTGGCGCAGGCTTAGTGCGAAACCCAGCGTACCAGGATCGGTGAAGCCGTAAGCCGCGTGCAGCGTGTGGAGGGCGTCACGAGCGTCGAAAACCAAATTACACGAATCATCCAGGGGCGCTGGGCGATGTAACTTCGTTCGCGCACTCTTTAGAAACTTCCGCTGTGGCGTCTTCTGGTGGGCAATCGCATATTCCAACGCGAACACGATGGAATATGCTAGCGCGGCCACCCTCCCGTTCGACGGGGAGCTGCCGCCTTAACATTCGTAACACACTCTGCCGGTTTAACGGCAGGGTGCGAGCGGTATTTCGAGGCACATGCGCCAGCAGCACCGGCGCGGCCGCGTGCAACAGCCAACGCAACTATTCAAAGTGAGACGTAGCGACCCTTTGACCTGGACAAGCGGACGGTGACTCGATGACTTCAATATCTAACGATAGGGAGGCGGAAAAATGAGGCAGTAACCGTTGTCGCTGCCCTCTCGGCCAGATCATTAGTATTCCACCCAGGTATCGTCCACGATGATGACGTCGACAGTGAACCAATAATACCATTCGTCGATGCCATCATCAAACCAGTAGCCGTAGTAGTAGTCAGAATACTGGGCCAACTGCATCTGAGCAAGGATTACGCCGGGCGCCATCTCCGCTAGCTTCTTTTTGGATTTGACCTTTCGCACCGGCAGATTGCCTTTCCCCGGATCGGTCGCGGTGAGGCTGACAACCTTGCCATTGCTCACATCGGCCGATACTTCTATCCGACCGGCCTTGTCAATCTTATGCTTACCGTTTTTCTTAAGTTTGTCGCCAAGAAGAGCACGCGCTTCCTTGTGATTTTTTTTCTTGTCCTTCTTTTGGGCAAAGGCGTTTGGCGACCCAGCGAGAACACCTGCTGATGCCAGCAAGCTCACAACTACACGACGATTCAACATTGGTCATGACTCCTTTATGATCGCCCGCGGATACTGCTCCCGGGGTGTTCCGGCCCTTTGGACAAGAGACGTCAACAATAAGTGGCGTTTTCTGAACAGTGCCTGAATGGCTTGTTCTCAAACGATTAGGAGAGTCTGCGCCGTTTGCTAGTGCTTGCTCACTTCGAGAACCACAGAAAATCTGTCGCCGCTTTTTATTCCACCAGCATGCCCCGAACTCAACGCCGCCGAGAATATCTTGCAGCCGCGCCAGACTTATCTCTCAAACCGCGTGCTCGAGAGCTTTACGACATTGTCGATGCGGCATGCGATGCCCCTGCTCGCCTACGCATTTGAGAGGCTATGTCGCTTGATAACGAAATGCGACATCGCATCAACGTAGGCAAATTGGCTCGGCCTTACCTCAGCGCATCCAGGTAATCACCTTTCGCGTTGCGTCTTCAGTGCTATGGCCTTGCCCTTTTCGAGCGAGGCCAAACCCATCGGCAGATTTGCCGGAGGCGGCGGCGTGTGAGGATGGAAGAAAAGGCTCAAAGCAATGTCCCAATGGGCAATCGCAACCGCGGTCGGAATGATGAATGCAACCGACAAGCGGTGCGCGCGCAATCACTGCAGCTCTCAGCGCCGCAATTGCTAGCCGCGCATCAATGCGACGCCCGAGAGCATAGCCGACCACACGACGCGACCACGCATCGAGAATGGCGGCGAGGTAAACGAAACCCGATGCTATTGCGATGTAAGTGAAGTCGGCAACCCAGAGCTGGTTCGGCGCGGTGAGCGTCAGATCCTTGGCCAGATTGGGGAAGATGGGCCCGTCGTGCTTGCTGTCGGTAGTAGCCACGTAGCGGCGACGGGGGCGCACAGTCAGGTCATATTCCTTCATGAGCCGCATGACCTTCTTGTGGTTGACGACAAACCCTGTCGCATGGAGCTCGGCCGTTATACGCCGATAGCCGTAGGCGGGCCATTCGGCAGCGATCTGCTGGATCTGATCAGTGAGCCGGGCCTCTTCGATCGGCTTGTCTCGGCGGGTATCGTAAAATGTTGACCGTGCAAGGCCCATCAGCCGGCATCCTTCTGCGACCGAGAGGCCACCGGGCCGGCAACGACGCACGTGGTCTCGCTTCTCGGACGGAGAGCGTCGCGTGAAGCCCCTTTTAAAAACTCGTTTTCGAGCGCCAGCTTGCCGACAAGCCGTTCCAGGGCGGCGATCCGGGCTTCCTGGGCTTGGACTATGTCGGCCGCGACAGCATCTTCATCGAAGGCTCCTGTCTCATACTTCGCGACCCAGAGGCGGATCAGGTTGCGGGAAATCAGGTGGCGCTTCGCGAGGCCGTGCAACGTCTCGCCGGCAAGATATTCTTGCGACACCTGCCGCTTGAACTCGATTGAATAGTTGCGATGCTTTACCATGGGCTCTCTCCTCGAAAGCCCGGTTCACATAGTCCGATTCTCAGACCTCCACCTGTCCGTTCGGAGGGGTGCACTCCAGCGGCAACATGAACCTGACCCACCGCATTAGGTGGTTCTTCCTGAGCGGAGGGACCGATGCTGAAGGCGGAGGAACAGATGGAATTGGTAGTTTTGAAGAAGCACGGCGAGAGCATCCGGTCGCTGACGCGGTCAACCGGTCGATCACGCAATACGGTCCGGCGCTACTTGCGAGGTGGCGAAGCGGCGACAACGCGGAAGTCGGCACCGAAGCGTGTTGAGAAGCTTGATGCCTACAAGGCGTTCATCATTGATCGCATGGCGGCGGCGGCACCTGATGTGATCCC